>JAHHRO010000002.1 GCA_020025755.1 Butyricicoccus sp.
AGGCTGTTGTAACCACTGCAAAGAAGTCGGTTGCAAACTTTAAGCTCCGTGAAGGCATGCCGGTTGGCGCAAAGGTTACCCTGCGCGCAGACCGTATGTGGGAGTTCCTCGATCGTCTGTTCAATGTGGCTCTGCCGCGTGTACGTGACTTCCGTGGTATCTCTGCAAACTCTTTCGATGGCCGCGGCAACTACGCATTCGGCCTCAAGGAGCAGCTGATTTTCCCGGAAATCGCTTATGACCAGATCGACAAGGTTCGTGGTATGGATATCATCATCTGCACCACTGCGAACACTGACGAAGAAGCACGCGAGCTGCTGACCCTGATGGGCGCACCGTTCGCGAAGTAAGAAGGAGGAGAATTCAATGGCTAAGAAGGCAATGGTACTCAAGCAGCAGAAGACTCCGAAGTTCTCAACTCGTCAGTACAACCGCTGCAAGATCTGCGGCCGTCCGCACGCTTACCTGCGTGATTTCGGTATCTGCCGTATCTGTTTCCGTGAGCTGGCTTACAAGGGTCAGATCCCGGGTGTTCGCAAGGCTTCCTGGTAAGCAGGAGCTTTTCCAAAGCGACTTTCAAAGCGCACAGCTTCGGCTGTGCGCTTTTTTCGTATAACAGTTTTTCTGTGTAAATAAAAACCACCTGCTCAAAGACAGGTGGTTTTTATCGTATGAGGAGGCAGAGGTAGACAAAAGGTAGTGTTGAAGGCATGTGTACTTACTGTATAATGAAAAGGAAAAGCATTCAACACTAGTGAATTTGGTTACTTTATAGTGTCGAAGCCAGTCAAATTTTTTATAGTTAGTGTCTGTTTTTGATTGAACTACAGACATAGTATTGTTTCAATTATATAATCATATCGTCAAGAGGCGATATTTTATCAGGAGGTACAAAATGAATCAGGTCACATCTAAACAACAGATTTATAATTATCTTTATAAAATATCGCATGAGTATCTATTGGATCATCTTTCTGATTTTACTACAATTACAATCAGCAAAGAACTGAATATCTCACGTTCATTGACTTCACAATATCTCAATGAGTTGGTGAAGGATCAGAAAGTAATTAAAATCAGTTCCCGTCCAGTATATTATCTGTCTAGAGGAAACTTGGAACAGATCTATCATGTTATTTTAAAGGATAATGAATATCTTTCTGTACAAGAGTTGCTCTCTGAACTCAAGAATCATACACCGGAACTAAAGGATTTTCAAAAGGTAATTGGGTGTGAAGGAAGTTTAAGTTATGCGATTTCTCAAATCAAGTCAGCCCTTTTATATCCAGATGGTTTACCTATGATACTTTATGGAGAAAAAGGATGTGGAAAGACATATCTTGTTCGGTGCATGATCGAATTTTGCCAGAATAATTTACATACCAAACAGCCAGTTCAGCTATATATGAAAAGAATAATGCCAAGAGAATGCGCCAATGAACAAATGAAAGAGCTGTTTGGATACGAACAGGATGGACAGATCCATAAAGGAGTGTTGGAAAAAGCAGAAGGGCAGTTGCTGTGTATTCAAAATGCGACTGATCTATGTGATCTTGCGCAGGAAAAACTGGCGGATTTTATCAGATATGGTAAATTTACGAGGCTCCGCAATGATTTGGTGCAGGTGCAAAGTAAGTTAAGAATAGTATTATGCGCTGAGAAAGATCCGCGTACAATATTAAATCCCAATTTGTTGCTGAATATTCCGATTTTATGTCATATTCCAGGTTTATCAGAGCGAAGTGAGGATGAGCGCACGCAATTGGTGGTTCATTTTTTTCAACAGGAGCAAAAGCGATCTAAACGCCATATTCTCATTTCAGAGAAGCTAAAGCATTTTCTCGTTGATCATCAGTTTGAAATCAATATCAATGAGCTCGAAAAATCGGTTAAAGCCATTTGCGCCAATGCATTTGCAGAAGCACAGGACAGAGAGGAAATGGAGGTTCGGATCTATCATTTACCAATCTATTTGCTGAAGCAGATCAGCATTGACCGATATGAAAAAGATGATGATATCTTTGTGCGGATTGATTCTTTTGAACGCCATGAATTAGGCGAAAAAATATTGCATATGTGGGAGCAGATGCTACAGGCCTATTTAGATATGGAGGAAGGAAAATATTCTATGTCTCGTTTCTTTGAACTGGGACAGGAAGCAGTTCGGCATTATTATGATATTCTTGTTTTTGATGAATCCTATCGAGATGTTCGAATAGATGTAATGAAGAATATTGTAATTGATGTGCTCAATGTAATTAAAAATATAAAAAATATTGTTTTACCTGTAAACTGTGCATATGTCTTGACGCGTATGATTATTTCCACAGGTCGTAATACATCACTGCTGAACCAATGGGAGGCAGCGCATCAAAAAGAAATTCGGGAATGCCTGCAAAAAATGTCTGAAACATTAGTTGATGAGTCTATTATTGCTAGTCAAATTGTAAAACAGCTGCAAACAGCAATCAATATTCCGTTATCAGATATGAATAAGATTTTTTTGATGCTCAATATTCGTATGTACAACAAAGATCTCCGCGCACAAGATACGCTGGGAATTATTTTAAGCCATGGATATTCTACGGCATCTTCAATTGCAGATGCTGCAAATTCACTCTTGGGAATGTATGTGTTTGAAGCGATTGATATGCCTCTGGATACACCGGTTGATGAGATTAGCCATAAACTTAATGTGTACATTCAAAATAATACATATCTAAAAAACATTATACTTCTCGTGGATATGGGATCATTAGAAGGGTTGGGAGATGGACTCGCCGACAGCGTGAATGTGGGTGTTATCAATAATATTTCAACCTCTTTAGCACTGAATATAGGGGATAAGATTATGCAGCATTATAATCTTGAAACCTTGTTGAGTGAAGCGTGTGCAGAAAATCAATGTCATTATAAGGTACTATCTCTTGCTAAAAGGGACAAGGCAATTGTATTTACAAACGATGTAGGGGTTGCAGTCAGTCAAAAGCTGAGCCAGTTATTCCGAGACAGCCTACCAAGAAGCATTGACTTGAAGTTTATTGAGTATGATTATGATACCTTGATGAAGAACAAAAAGAGTGATTCACTCTTTGAAAAGTATGATGTTGTACTGATGGTCAAACCCTATAATTTAAAACTCAAGCGTGTTACAAGTGTTTCGCTGGAAGAGATCATGAGCTTTAAGGATATTGATGTGGTGAATCATGTATTGCGTCCATACCTTGATGAAGCAGAAATCGAAGAATTTAATAGGCGGCTGCTTAAAAATTTTTCGATGCAGTCGGTTATGGAGAACCTTACCATCTTGAATGCACCGAAGCTGCTGGATTTTGTCAGTGATGCAGTACAAGATCTACAGTTGCTGATGCAAAAGAAATTTCAGAGTCGAACGATCATTGGTATTTATATCCATGTTTGTTTTTTGGTAGAGCGTGCGGTTACCAAAACAACATTTGATAAGTGTGAAAATTTATCAGAATTTGTTGCACAGCATGAAGATTTTATTGAACAGGTACATCAGAGCTTCGATGTGCTGCTGCGGCATTATCATATAGAAATGCCGATTTCTGAAATCGCTTACTTATATGAATATATTTCTAATGATGATCGGGAGGTGCTGGGTGAAGATGAATTTTAGGAATCGACTTTGCGGAATGAATGCACATTATCGTTTCTATTCACTGGAACGATTCTTTCAGGAGATGCACAAAAGATCGATTGAACAAGTAGAAATTTGGACAGGTCCTATGCATTTTTTTGTAGATGCCTATGGAAATGATGATCCTGCATATCTGATTGAATTAGCGAATAAATATGAGGTGAAAATCGTTGGGATCTGTCCGGAACAGACGAATCCAAAGCCTAATAACATTGCTTCTCCCACACGACAGAAAGAAATCTATCAGTATTATTGTCGTATGATCGATATTGCACATACAGTGAAAGCCCAACATGTGTTGATTACAACGGGATGGGCCTATTATGATGAACCAGAAGAAGAGGCTTGGAAACGCTCCTTGTCTATGGTGTATCGTATCTGCGAATATGCAAAATCTCAAGGTATTTTGATGGCAATGGAAGCATTGCAGCCGGATGAATCCATTTTAGTAAACTCAGTTGATGATCTACGTCAATACATGAAGGAATTACAGCATCCATCTTTAAAGGTTTGTATTGATTTTGGGGCTATGGCACGCGCAGGAGATACCATTCAAGCCTATTTTGATGCATTTGGCAACGATGTTATACATACGCATTTTGTAGATGGCAGCCCAACAGGACATCTTGCATGGACAGATGGTACGCGTGATTTGGAAATGGATTTGGTTTGCTTGGAAAAGAATCAATATAACGGATATCTATCGCTGGAAACAGCGACTGCAAGATATTATGAAAAGCCTTGGTTAGCAGAAGAAAAAACTTTAATGGCATTTTCAAAAATCAGAAAGGAGAGAGTTTGAATGCGGCATTTTATTCTCGCTAGCCATGGAACATTTTCGCAAGGGATCTATAGTTCTGTGAAGATCATTATGGGTGAACAAGAGAATGTGCATATCATCACAGCTTATGTTGAGGAAGGACAGGACATTAAAGATCTGGTTTCAAAGACATTGAAAGAGATCCCGCAGGGGGAGGAGATCATCGTCTGTACAGATGTTTTCGGAGGAAGTGTAAATAATGAATGGATGGTGCATGTAAATCATGCAAACGTACATCTGATTACAGGCATGAACCTGCCGCTATTGATGAACCTGTTTATGCAGGAGGAACAAGATATACAGACCCTGATTCGACAAGGTGTGAAAGAGGCAAGAGAGGGTATGATTTACTGCAATGACCGCATTGCAGAGTCACAAGAAGAAGAGGAATTTTAGGAGGAATTCGAATGATTAAGCTATGTCGTGTAGATCATCGTCTGCTGCATGGTCAGGTTGCTTTTTCCTGGACGAATGCTGTACAAGCAGATTGTATTTTGGTGGCAAGTGATACTGTTGTCAACGATGAGATGTGGAAGACCACTTTGAAGCTGGGAAAGCCAGCTGGCGTAAAATTGGTAATCAAAAATATTGCGGACTCCATTCAAGCAATCAATAGTGGTGTGACAGATAAGTATCATCTGTTGATTGTTGTGCAAACAATTCATGATGCATATCGTCTGAGTAAGGAGGTTCCATCAATCCGCAGTGTCAATTTAGGAGGAGCTAAAAAGCAAGAAGGATATCGTCAAATCAGCAAGGCGATGTTTATTGGAGAGCAAGATGAGCTGGATATCAAGACGATGCTGGATCATGGGATTGCGGTCGAGATCCGCCAACTGGCAAGCGAAAGCAGTATTCCAGTACAAAATGTGTTATAGGTATTCAGTGATTCTGTAGAAGGGAGAGAAAAAAGATGATATTGCCAGCAGTTTTGATTGGCTTGGTTGCAGCAATTGGTGTATTAGGGGATCAAATGGGTTCGCTCTATATCAACCGCCCAATCGTTTTGGCCCCACTGGTTGGATTGATCCTTGGTCATGTGGAGGAGTCAATTGTAATTGGTGCAAGTTTGGAATTATTCTTTATGGGTGCAGTTAGTGTTGGTGCATATATTCCGCCGGATACCATTGTTGGCGGAGTACTAGCGACAGCTTTTGCACTTTCGACAGGAAAAGGAATCGAAACAGCGGTTACATTGGCAATGCCAATTGCACTGGTTTCACAGGCAATCGGAAATTTCTGTAATGTATTTAATTCCATCATCCTGCGTTGGACAGACCGATATGCGGAGGAGGGAAACTATAAGGGTGTTGTGTTTACGCATTGGCTCATTGGTATGATTACAGTTGTACGCCGATTCCTGCTGGTATTCTTTGCCTTTTATTTGGGAAGCGAGGCAGTCGGCAATATGATCAATGCGATTCCAGAATTTGTGACCAATGGTATGGCTGCTGCTGCCGGCTTACTGCCTGCACTCGGCTTTGCAATGCTTATGCGCATGACGATCAATAAGCAGAATATACCATATTACTTCTTGGGATTTGTGCTTGCAGCTTATATGGGTGTCCCAGTATTGGGTGTTGCTATTTTAGGTCTTATTCTGGTACTAGTTAAGTTCAATTTTTTAGATAAGAATGTTACAGTCGTAGCAGAAGCTGTACAGGAGGTGCCTGAAGATGATGACTTCTGATATCACCAAAAAAGACTTGACGAAGATGGCGTTCAACCAAGGCTCTCTTGGTATGGAATTCTCATGGAACTATGAACGACAAATGCATATTGCATTTGCGATGATGGTGAACAGCAATTTAAAGAAAATCTATGCCAATGATCCAGAGGGATATAAAGAAGCATTGGCGCGTCATGTAGAGTTCTTTAATATTACACCACAGCTGGCTCCGTTCGTGGGTGGTGTTGTAACCTCTATGGAAGAAATGAAAGCACGCGGAGAGGTAGAAGATGAAGCGATTTCAAGTATCAAGACAGCTTTGATGGGGCCGCTATCGGGTATTGGTGACTCAATTTTTGTAGGATGTCTGCGTGTAATTGCTGTAGGAATTGGCATCTCACTTGCGCAGGCTGGAAATATTATGGGTGCGATCTTGTATTTCCTGATATATAATATCCCATGCTTTATGGTCCGATATTTTGGCGCGCATTTGGGATATAATATTGGTTTTAATTATCTGAAAAAGATGCAGGAAAATGGACTGATGGATAAGCTGCTGGCCGCAGCAAGCATCCTCGGTGTCATGGTAATTGGCTGCATGTCTAAGGATATGGTGTGGACTACATTGAATATCGAATTATCACGTGTAGGTGAAACAGTGACAACGCTGCAATCCATTTTAGATGGTATCATGCCAGGCTTGATTGGCCTAGGTGGTACATGGTTATATTTTTATCTCTTGAAGAAGAAGATAAATCCTGTACTTTTGATCCTTGGAACAATGGTAATTGGCGTTATTGGTTCTTATTTTGGTATTCTTGCAGGTTGATCTGTAAAATAAAAAATTATAAAGATAGATGAAAGGCAGACCAAAGGCTGCCCCGTATCAGAGAAAGGAATGGAGTATAGATGATCAAGTTTAATGAACAAGCAAAGATTGATAGTGTAAATGGAGCACTGGCTCTTCGCCCACATATCAATGAGATTATTGATGAGATCTGTAAGGCTGGTTATACCAATATTTGCTGGCTGGGGATTGGCGGTACATGGGCAAGTGGTATGCAGGCAACGATTCATATGAAGGAGATGTCTGCAATAGAGACATGGGCAGAAAATGCAGCAGAGTATCTCACGACCGGCAATAAACGTATTGGAGAGGGTACGATAGTTGTGCTTTCTTCTGTTACAGGCAATACAAAAGAAGTCGTTGATGCAGTGAAGAAGTGTAAGGAAGCAGGTGCAAAGGTCATTGCTTTCCTAGACTATGATAAGGCAGCACTGTTAGATTTGGTGGATTACAGTATTGTATATCCAGTCAATGAACAACTGAAGTTCTTTATGGTAGCAGACCGCTTCATGTTCAATAATGGTGAATTTGCTGATTATGAGGATATGTATAAAGAATTTGAGCAGCATTTGGCAGCTGCACTGGTAGAGGTCGAAAAGAAGGCAGAGCCTTTTGCCATGGAATATGCCAAAAAGCACTGTGATGATGAGATCCATTACTTTGTTGGTGCAGGAAATCAGTGGGGGGCAACGTATTCCTATGCAATGTGTACTTGGGAGGAGCAGCTCTGGATCAAGACAAAATCCATTTCTGCTCCGGAGTTTTTCCATGGTATGTTTGAAATCGTAACCAAGCATACACCGGTTACAGTGTATGTGGGGGAAGATGCACAGCGTCCACTGTCCGAGCGTGTTGTAAAATTTATCCCAAATATCTGTGAAAATTATACCATTGTAGATACAAAGGATTATGAACTCAAGGGAATCAGTGAAAAGTATCGTCGTCATATTTCGCATCTGGTACTTCGCTGCATCAACAACCGCGTAGATGTACATATGGAAATTGAAACCCGTCATCCGATGGATATTCGTCGCTATTATAGAAGATTAGACTATTAAATATATCAGGAATAGGAGCTTATTGTTTCGCTTCAGTAAATCAAAACCGCCAGTTTAACTGGTGGTTTTGATTTTCCAAAGATATTACTTGTGTTTATACAAGATTTACTCAAGCAAGTTATGTTAGGTGATGTGAATTATGTAGACAGCGGAAAACGAACACAAGGAAACCTGAAATTGCTGACTATCTTGCAGCGCAGCAAAGTGATCCTTTGATTTGAAAGAGATCCACTATAACTTTCATATCGTCATATACAAGGGATAATGCTTCTTTTCGGCAGTTAGTCATAACATCTATCATTGAAAATGATGTAAAAAATTGTGCAGACTGCATGAAAATTATTG
Source organism: Butyricicoccus sp. (assembly GCA_020025755.1). Lineage (GTDB taxonomy): Bacteria > Bacillota > Clostridia > Oscillospirales > Butyricicoccaceae > Butyricicoccus. Next base: position 8,401 of record JAHHRO010000002.1, read on the forward strand.
AAATCAGAGCGGAATGGTAGTAGACTATAGATAGCTGAAACAGACAAAATCTCTCAGGAAAGGAATTTTCTCGGCACAGAGCGATCCGCCCCCGCAGTCAGACAAAATAGCCAGATCCCATCGCATTCCAACAGACCGATCCAGTGAGCGACTAAGTGTACACAGGCTGGATCTAGCAGGCAAAAGAGATCGAATTTTACTTGAAATCAGGAGGAATTTGAAATGGCAAAGTATGTTATGGCATTAGACGCAGGTACGACTTCGAACCGCTGTATCCTTTTTAATGAAACTTGCGATGTCTGCTCGGTTGCGCAAAAGGAATTTACGCAGTATTTTCCGAAACCGGGTTGGGTAGAGCATGACGCAAATGAGATCTGGTCCACACAGCTTGAAGTGGCGCAGCAGGCTATGGCAAATATCAATGCAACCGCTGGAGATATCGCGGCGATCGGCATTACCAATCAGCGTGAGACCACTATCGTTTGGGATAAGAATACAGGCGAACCCATCTATCATGCAATTGTTTGGCAGTGCCGCCGTACCAGTGAATACTGCGATTCCCTGAAGGAAAAGGGCTGGACGGATAAGATCCGCGACAAGACCGGTCTTGTCATTGATGCATATTTCTCAGGCACGAAGATCCGCTGGATCTTGGAGAATGTACCGGGTGCACGCGAGAAGGCAGAAAAAGGTGAACTCCTCTTTGGCAACGTGGACAGCTGGCTCATCTGGAAGCTGACCGGCGGCAAGGTACATGCGACCGACTATTCCAATGCATCACGCACGATGCTCTTTAATATCAATACCCTGCAATGGGACGATGAACTGCTCGCAGAGCTCAATATCCCGAAGTCCATGCTTCCGGAAGTAAAGCCCAGCAGCGGCATTTATGGAGATGCGCTGGCACAGTATTTTGGTGCGCCCATCCCGATCTCCGGTGCAGCCGGTGACCAGCATGCGGCATTGTTTGGTCAGACCTGCTTCAAGCCCGGTGAAGCGAAGAATACATATGGAACTGGCTGTTTCATGCTGATGAATACCGGAGAAAAGCCGGTTTTCAGTAAGAATGGACTGCTTACCACGATCGCTTGGGGTTTGGATGGTAAGGTAGAATATGCGCTGGAAGGCTCTATCTTTGTGGCAGGTGCAGCGATCCAGTGGCTGCGCGATGAGCTCAAGCTGATCGACTCCTCTCCGGATTCCGAGTATATGGCAAGAAAGGTAAAAGACACGCATGGCTGTTATGTTGTACCAGCATTTACCGGTCTGGGCGCACCGCATTGGGATCAGTATGCGAGAGGCGCGATCGTTGGACTGACGCGCGGCGTAAATAAGTATCATATCATTCGTGCAACGCTGGACAGCCTGTGCTATCAGACCAATGATGTATTGCAGGCGATGAAGGCAGATTCCGGCATCAAGCTGGCAGCCCTCAAGGTCGATGGCGGTGCTTCGGAAAACAATTATCTCATGCAGACACAGGCAGATATCATTGATGCACCGGTACATCGTCCGCGCTGCGTCGAGACAACGGCAATGGGTGCGGCCTATCTTGCAGGTCTGGCAGTCGGATATTGGAAGAGCAAGGAAGATGTTATCGCGAACTGGATGATCGACCGTACCTTTGAACCTGACATTGCACCGGAAGAGCGTGAGAAACGCATCCGCGGCTGGAACAAGGCTGTAAAGTGTTCGTATGATTGGGCGAAAGAGGAATAAAGCTGGAGAGATTCAGGTGGAACAGGACAGCGAACGCAAAAATATAAAATAGGATCGATCTGAGGCGATGGCATAGCTCCATCGCCTCAGTGGGTCAGATATGCTTTTGCGGAGAACAGGCTGCATCCTGCCGCCTCAAATGGAGGACATTCCCCATTTTGGAAAGGTGTGTTGTTCGTGTATGATGTGATTATCATTGGAGCAGGTGTTTCTGGCTGTGCCATTGCGCGAGAGTTATCGCGCAAAAAGGCGAATATTTTAGTGGTAGAGCGCGAAGAAGATGTTTGTTGTGGGACATCAAAGGCGAACTCTGCGATCGTTCATGCGGGATATGATGCAAAGCACGGCAGTTTGATGGCAAAACTCAATGTACAGGGCAGCCAGATGATGCCGCAGCTGGCAAAGGATCTCGATATCCATTTTGAGGTCAACGGTTCACTGGTCATTATGATGAGCGAGGAGGATCGGCCGAATCTGGTACGGCTGTATGAAAACGGCAAAGCAAACGGCGTGCAGGGACTGCGGATCATCGAACGGGACGAACTGCGGCAAATGGAACCCAATATCTCAGATGATGCGGTGGCAGCACTCTATGCGCCGACCGGTGGGATCATCTGTCCGTTCGGACTGACATTCGCACTGGCGGAAAATGCGGCAAAGAATGGCGTGCAGTTTCAATTTGACAGCGAAGTGACCAATATTGCGTCGATTGAAGGCGGCTGGAGGGTTTCGACCACACAGGGAGATCTGGAAGCCAAAGTCGTAGTCAATGCGGCAGGTGTCCATGCGGACGAGATCCATAACATGATAACAGAGGACAAAATGAAGATCACGCCGCGCCGTGGAGATTATTTTCTTTTGGATCGTGCGACGGGCGGATTTGTGAAGCATACCATCTTCCAGCTTCCGGGTAAGCTGGGAAAGGGGGTATTGGTTGCACCAACGGTGCATGGAAATATCATCGTAGGTCCTACAGCGATCGATGTTGAGGACAAGGATGATACAGCAACGACCCAGATGGGACTTGATGAAGTGCGGGAGAAATCGGGGATCGCCGTCAAAAATCTGCCGCTGCGCCAGACCATTACAAGCTTTGCGGGATTACGCGCTCACGAAGCACGGCATGAATTCTTTATTGCAGAGGTCAAGGCTGGTTTTGTGGATTGTGCAGGGATCGAGTCTCCGGGACTGTCCAGTGCGCCTGCGATCGGAGTGATGGCAGCAGAGATTGTAGATGGCATCTTGCACCTTGAGGATGATCCGGCATTTGATGGCACACGCAAAGGGATCCTTGATCCCAAAACCTTGCCGATGGAGGAGCGCAGTGCTCTGATCCAAACAAATCCTGCATACGGTACCGTGATCTGCCGCTGTGAGACCGTCACAGAAGGTGAAATGATCGACGCGATCCACCGTACCCCGGGAGCGAGAAGCATCGACGGAATCAAGCGTCGTACACGCGCAGGCATGGGACGCTGTCAGGGCGGCTTTTGCAGCCCGAAGGTCATGGAGATCCTTTCCCGAGAGCTTGGGATTCCGATGGCGGAAATCACCAAGTCAGGAGCAGGTTCTGGACTCATTGTTGGAATCAATAAAGACGCGCTGTCAGGAGGCTGTTTATGAAAGAGTACGATCTTGTTATCATTGGCGGCGGACCGGCAGGATTGGCAGCCGCCGCAGCCGCAAGGGATGCGGGTGTTCAGAAAATCCTGATTTTAGAGCGTGACAATGAGCTTGGCGGTATCCTCAATCAGTGTATCCATAATGGCTTTGGACTGCACACATTTAAAGAAGAACTGACCGGTCCGGAGTATGCTGCACGATTTATTGAGCAGGTCAAAGCGCGTGGGATCGACTATAGGCTGAACACGATGGTGCTCGATCTGGCATCAGATAAAACAGTCACGGCAATGAATCGTGAGGATGGCTTGTTCCAACTCCATCCAACGGCTGTTTTACTGGCAATGGGATGCCGTGAACGCCCCAGAGGTGCACTGAATATCCCGGGTTCGCGCCCAGCAGGGATCTATACCGCTGGCACAGCGCAGCGTCTGGTCAATATGGAAGGATATTTGCCCGGCAGGAAAGTCGTGATCTTGGGTTCGGGTGATATTGGGCTTATTATGGCACGGCGTATGACGCTGGAGGGCGCAGAGGTGCAGGTCGTTGCCGAGCTGATGCCGTATTCAGGGGGGCTCAAACGCAATATCGTACAGTGTCTGGACGACTTTGGGATCCCGTTAAAACTCAGTCATACGGTTGTGGAGATCCGCGGAAAGAAACGCGTGGAGGGTGTGACGCTTGCACGCGTGGAGAATGGAAAGCCGGTCGTGGGAACAGAAGAATATTACGATTGCGACACTTTACTGCTCTCTTGTGGACTGATCCCGGAAAATGAGCTGAGCCGCAGTGCGGGCATAGTGCTCAATCCTGTGACCAATGGTCCGGCAGTCAATGAGAGTCTGGAAACGAGTATTCCCGGCGTATTTGCAGCAGGCAATGTGCTGCATGTGCATGATCTCGTAGACTACGTTTCCGAGGAGGCAGCCGATGCCGGACGCCATGCGGCAGGTTATATCCACGGTGTTCGGAATGCCGGCGGCAAGACCCTGCCCGTACAGGGGATGGACGGGGTGCGTTATACCGTGCCGTCAGGTATTCGACCGGAGGCACTCGATCCCAATGGAAGCATGACGCTCCGTTTTCGCGTAGACGGTGTATATCAGGATAAAAGGATCGCAGTTTATGCAGGCGATAGCTTGCTTTACAGCCGAAAGCGGCGGATCATGGCACCGGGTGAGATGGAAACGGTACAGCTTAAATGTCAGGCGATTTTAGAGCATCCAGATGTAGATGCACTGTGTGTAAAACTGGAGGGCGTATAATATGAAAACGGTGAATTTGACCTGTATCGGCTGTCCGCTTGGCTGTGCGATCACGCTGGAAATGGATGGCGACGCGATCCTTTCGATCACGGGCAATTCCTGTAAGATCGGAGAAAATCATGCCCGAAAAGAGATGACCGACCCGACCCGTATCGTGACGAGCACGGTAAAGGTGACAGGCGGACGGCTTCCGGTGGTGTCGGTCAAGACCGCAGCAGATATCCCAAAGGATAAAATCTTTGACTGTGTGCGTGCCTTGCAGACGGTGCAGATCGCGGCACCTGTGTCGATTGGACAGGTCATCGTACCGGATATTCTGGGAACAGGTGTGGATATCGTTGCAACAAGAAATGTTGCATGTCAATAAGTTCATGTGGTATTTCTCGTATAGGAGGATTTTTTTGTATGAAAAAGATAATCAATGATGTTGCACTGGTAGAAGATCAGATGATTCTGGGGATGGTGAAGGCATATCCGCAGTATCTCAAAAAGCTGGATGGATATAATGTGGTCGTGCGTGCGAACAAGAAGCAGGGCAAGGTCGCACTCATCAGCGGCGGCGGCAGCGGACACGAACCGGCACATGGCGGCTATGTGGGAACTGGTATGCTGGATGCGGCGGTTGCAGGTGCAGTCTTTACCTCTCCTTCACCCGAACCGATCTATGAGGGCATCAAGGCGGTTTCGGCAGGCGCAGGCGTCTTGATGGTCGTTAAGAATTATACAGGAGATGTGATGAACTTTGAAATGGCTGGTGAGATGGCAGAAATGGACGGAATCCCAGTCAGGCAGGTCATCGTCAATGATGATGTTGCAGTCAAGGACAGCCTGTATACCGTTGGCCGCCGCGGCGTCGCAGGGACTGTGCTGGTGCATAAGATCGCAGGCGCGAAGGCAGAGACAGGCGCAGATCTGGATACTGTACAGGCAGTTGCGCAGAAGGTTGTAGACAATGTACGCACGATGGGGATGGCGATCCAGCCGTGTACCGTTCCGGCATCGGGAAAGCCGGGCTTTGAACTCTCTGAGGATGAAATGGAAGTGGGCATCGGCATCCATGGCGAACCGGGCACACAGCGTGAGACCCTGCGTCCGGCAGATGAAGTTGTGGATATGCTGATGGAGCGCATCCTTGCCGATCTTGACTATACAGGGCATGAAGTCGCTGTTCTGGTGAACGGATCGGGTGCAACGCCGCTGATGGAGCTGTTTATTGTAAATAACCGTGTGTCTGATATCCTGACAGAGAAAGGCATCAAGGTATATAAGACGCTGGTCGGCAATTATATGACCTCCATTGAGATGGCAGGCTTCTCGATCTCGCTGCTCCGTTTGGATGATGAACTGAAAGAGCTGTTGGATGCAGAGGCAGATACACCTGCATATAAAGAATAAGGATAGGAGATCGATCGTATGGCAATGAACCAGACCAAGCTGATTGCAGTCCTATATGCGATCAGCGATCAGATCATCGAAGAAAGGGACTACCTGACCGAGCTGGATCGTCCGATTGGAGACAATGATCATGGCATCAATATGAGCAAGGGGTTTGAGGCAGTAAAGACAAAACTTGAAACATTGGCAGATCAGGATATTGGAACCATTTTGAAAACGACAGGTATGACGCTTGTCTCCACGGTAGGTGGTTCATCCGGCCCTTTGTACGGTACACTGTTTATGAAGATGGGCATGAAGCTTGCCAAAAAGAACGAGATCACATTCGATGAATTTTTGGATGCATTCCAGATCGGCATTCAGGGTGTGGGGGAGCGTGGACGTTCTACCACGGGAGAGAAGACCATGCTGGATGCACTGGTACCTGCAATGGAAGCCATGAAAACCGCTTGGGAAGCAGACCATGATGCAAAGGCAGCTTTGCAGGCAGGCGCAAAGGCGGCAGAGGTCGGAGCGGAACATACGAAAGAGCTGATCGCGACCAAGGGACGCGCCAGCTATGTGGGAGAACGCGGGATCGGACATCAGGACCCGGGTGCGACATCCGCTATGTTTATGATCCGGACTGCGGCAGAACAGATGTAGGAGGAAATGGGTATGGTCGGTGTTGTAGTCGTTTCGCACAGTAAGAACCTTGCAGAGAGCATCGTGGAGTATACCAGACTGATGGCCGGAGAAGCCAAGGTCGCAGCCGCTGGCGGAACAGACGAAGAGACGTTTGGCACGAGCTTCCAGAAGATCTATGAGGCGATCGATGCCGTCTATTCAGAGGATGGCGTTGTCGTGCTGATGGATATGGGCAGTGCCGTGATGACAACGGAAATGGTACTGGAATCCTATCCGGAATCCAATGTCCGGATGGTAGATTGTCCGATCGTTGAGGGTGCAGTGGTTGCAACCATCAATGCACAGGTCGGAATGGATCTCGATGCATTGACAGCATCTTTGGAGGAAGTGCATCTCAACAAGAAGTTCTGAAGAGAAATAAGCATCAAGCAGAAGAAAATGACTTTGGGACGGTATGTGTCCCAAAGTCATTTTTTGCAGTATCATGCAGATGTGAAAAGAAAACCGGAACTGTTGAAAAATTTGAAAAGATCGAAAAAAAGACTTGCCAAATGCCATAGGGATTTGGTATAATAGTTCAAAGATGTGCGCTGTACATCCGATAAGCCGCCGATCCTTGATCGGGGCGCGGCAGGAGTTTCTGCCGTCCGCCCACTGGCCGTCAACCGGATCTTTCCGGCGCGGTCTTTGGAGCGAGAAAAACGGTTGACCTGCCGTTATAACATTTTACCCGTCTGAGGGAGATTTTTGCGCGAAAAATCGGCATTTTTTCTATTGTGGACGGGCTGTTCTTATGTTATAATTGTCGATGGTCTGGTTTGTTACGCAGACCATCGATTTTTATATTTCCCCAGCACCTGCTGTGAAAGGGTCACGGCAGCGTTAGTAAGAAAAGTGGACGGCAACCCGTGGGCGATCCCACACGAAGTACCGTCAAACTTCTGAAAGGAGCAAAAGAAATGCAGATCACTGATCCGATTGCGGATATGCTGACCCGCATCCGCAACGCGGCCGCTGCTCGTCACGAAACAGTTGACGTACCAGCGTCCAAAATGAAGAAGTCCATCGCGCAGATCCTGCTCGACGAGGGCTACATCAAGTCTTTCCAGCTCGTTGACAACGGCAACCAGGGCGTTATCCGCATCACCCTGAAGTACGGTGCAAACCGCCAGAAGGCGATCACCGGCATCAAGCGTGTGTCCAAGCCCGGCCTGCGTGTATACGCTGGCGCACAGGAGCTGCCCAAGGTTCTCCGTGGCCTGGGTGTTGCCATCATTTCTACGTCTAAGGGCGTCATGACTGACAAGAAGGCTCGTGAGCTGAATGTCGGCGGCGAAGTCCTGGCGTTCGTATGGTAAGGAGGTAATTCACAATGTCGAGAATTGGTAGAATGCCTATTGCCATCCCCGCTGGTGTTACAGTCACCCTGGACGGCAATGTCATCACGGTCAAGGGCGCAAAGGAAACCCTGACCCGCGAACTGCATCCGAATATGCAGATCGCTGTTGAAAACAACGAGATCATCGTTACTCGTCCGAACGACGAGAAGCAGAACCGTGCACTGCATGGCCTGACTCGTTCCCTCATAAGCAACATGGTTGTTGGCGTTACCGAAGGCTTCAAGAAGGAGCTGGACGTAAACGGCGTTGGTTACCGTGTTGCAAAGCAGGGCAACGATCTGGTTATGAACCTCGGTTTCTCCCATCAGGTCGTTATGAGCGAGATCCCGGGTATCTCCATCGAGGTACCGAACCCGAACAAGATCATTATTTCCGGTCCTGACAAGCAGAAGGTTGGCCAGTTTGCAGCAGAGATTCGTGAAAAGCGTCCGCCGGAGCCGTACAAGGGCAAGGGCATCAAGTACGTTGACGAATATATCCGCCGCAAGGAAGGCAAGACCGGCGGTAAGAAGAAGTAAGAAAGGAGAGTGTGCTTAAATGGTTTCTAAGAAGGATTCTAACAAGGCGCGCCTGAAGCGCCACAAGAGAGTACGCGGCAAGATCTCCGGCACAGCTCAGTGCCCGCGTCTTGACGTTTACAGAAGCGCAAAGAACATCTATGCACAGGTGATCGACGACGTAGCCGGCGTGACCCTCGTCTCCGCTTCGACGATCGAGAAGGACTTCACCGAGTACGGCGGCAACAAGGACGCTGCAAAGAAGGTTGGTCTGCTGGTTGCAGAGCGCTGCAAGGCAAAGGGCATCGAGAATGTCGTATTTGACCGCGGTGGTTATCTGTACCACGGACGCGTGAAGGAACTCGCAGAGGGCGCTCGCGAGGGCGGCCTTCAGTTTTAAGTCGGGAGGAGGTAAAACATGGCTAAGTTTGATCGTAACGAGAAGAGAGAGGACGAGTTCAAGGAAACCGTCGTTGCTCTCAATCGCGTATCCAAGACTGTTAAGGGCGGTCGTATCTTCAAGTTTGCGGCTCTGGTAGTCGTAGGCGACGGCAAGGGCACCGTTGGCTTCGGTCTGGGCAAGGCCTCCGAAGTACCCGACGCAATCCGCAAGGGCATTGAGGATGCAAAGAAGAACCTCATCAAGATCTCTCTCAAGGGCACAAGCATCCCACACGAGGTGATCGGTGAGTTCGGTGCTGGTCGCGTGCTGATGAAGCCCGCTGCACCTGGTACCGGTGTAATCGCCGGCGGCGCAGTTCGTGCCGTTGTCGAGGCAGCAGGCATCAAGGATATCCGTACCAAGTGCCTGCGTTCCAACAATCCGCAGAATGTCGTAACCGCGACCATCGAAGGCCTCAAGAGCCTGCGCAGCGCTGCTGAGGTTGCTGCAGTTCGTGGTAAAGACGTTAACGAACTGTAATAGGAGGGGTAACAGACATGGCAAACATTCAGATTACCCTCGTAAAGAGCCTGGTTGGTCGTAAGCAGAAGCACATCGCGACCGCTCACGCTCTGGGTCTTAAGAAAATCAATGATGTAACTGTTCAGCCGGACAACGCTGCAACACGCGGCAAGCTGGCTCAGATCAGTTACCTGCTCGAAATCGTAGAGGAGGCGTAACGACATGAAGCTTCAGGACTTACAGCCCGCTCTGGGTTCCACTAAGAAGGCATACCGCAAGGGTCGTGGCGCTGGTTCCGGTAACGGCAAGACTGCTGGCCGCGGTCATAAGGGCCAGTGGGCTCGCTCCGGCGGCGGCGTTCGCCCGGGCTTTGAGGGTGGCCAGATGCCTCTGGCACGCCGTCTGCCAAAGCGCGGCTTTAACAACATCTTCGGCACTACCTATGCACCGGTAAACGTTTCCGTACTGGAGCGTTTTGAGAACGGCACCGAAGTTACCACCGAGCTGCTGCTCGAGACCGGCATCATCTCCAAGGCACTTGACGGCGTCAAGATCCTTGGCAACGGTGAGCTGACCAAGAATCTGACTGTAAAGGCTGCTGCATTCTCTGCTTCTGCAAAGGAAAAAATCGAGAAGGCTGGCGGAAAGGCCGAGGTGATCTAAGGTGCTCGAGACCTTAAAGAACGCCTGGCGGGTCGCTGAACTCAGAAAGAAGATTTTGTACACCCTGTTCATTGTCTTCATTTTCCGTCTGGGCTCTTCTATTACGGTACCGTTTGTTGATTTTGCGCAGCTTGCTCAGGTGTTTTCGCAGCAGATGGCCGGAGGCTCACTTCTGGGCTTCATGGATGTCTTCACCGGCGGCGGCCTGTCCAATGCAACGATTTTTGCAATGGGTATCACCCCCTATATCAACGCATCCATCATCCTGCAGCTGCTGACCGTTGCCATCCCTGCGCTTGAGCGCATGGTCAAGGACGGCGGCGAGGAAGGTCAGAAAAAGATCGCCAGCTGGACACGCTATCTTGCAGTCGTGCTGGGTCTGGTTCAGGGCTTTTCCTACTATATGCTCCTCAAGAGCTGGGGTCTGCTGACGGAGACCGGTGCTTGGGCTGCAGTCGTCATCATTATGGCGTTTACCGCAGGTACTGCGCTGATCATGTGGATGGGTGAGCATATCACACAGAACGGTATCGGAAACGGTATCTCGATCATCCTTTTTGCGGGTATTATCTCCCGTGGGCCGCATTTGGCCAATGCAATTATGCAGCTGTTTAAAACCTCCCCTGTCACCGGCATCCTTATGATCGTTGTCGGACTGGGAATGGTTGTATTTATCGTCTATATGTCCAATGCAGAGCGTCGCATCCCGATCCAGTATGCAAAGCGTGTGGTTGGCCGTAAGATGTACGGTGGTCAGTCCACCCATCTGCCGATCAAGGTAAACGCAACCGGCGTTATGCCGATCATCTTTGCTTCCTCGATCCTGTCTCTGCCGGCAACCATCCAGATGTTCTGGCATCCGGAGGCTGGCACAGTGGGTGCTTCGCTTATGAATCTGTTCCAGCAGACTTCTCCGTTCTATATCGCGCTCTATGCGCTGATGATCTTCGGCTTTTCCTATTTCTATGCGTCGATCCAGTTCAACCCGATCGAGATCGCGAACAACCTGAAGAAGAACGGCGGCTATATTCCGGGCTTCCGCCCTGGCAAGCCGACCTCGGACTTTATCATGAAGGCACTGGGCAAGGTTGTCTTTGTCGGCGCGATCTTCCTGTGTGTTGTCGCACTGGTTCCGCTGATCATTGGTGCGTTCAACTCCAGCCTGAGCAATGTTGCGCTGGGCGGCACTTCGGTCATCATCGTTGTCGGTGTTGCACTGGAGACCGTAAAGCAGCTGGAAGCACAAATGATGATGCGTCACCACAAGGGCTTCTTGGAGTAATTTAGGGGGCATTTTCTGTGAATTTGATTCTTTTAGGCGCACCAGGCGCCGGTAAGGGCACGCTCGCATCGTATCTCATCGAAAAGATGGGCGTTCCTTCCGTCTCCACAGGCAATATCCTGCGTGAGGCGATCCGCAATGGTACAGAACTGGGCATGCAGGCGAAGGCATTTATGGATGCCGGCAAGCTGGTTTCCGATGAACTGGTCATCGACCTGCTCAAAGAGCGCATTGCACAGCCGGATTGCCAGAAGGGATTTATCCTTGACGGATTCCCGCGTACCATCCCACAGGCTGAGGCACTCGATCAGATCGCACAGATCGACTGTGCACTCTCTCTCGAGGTTGCAGACGATGTGATCGAAGGCCGTATGACTGGCCGCCGTACCTGCACCAAGTGCGGTGCAACCTATCATATCGTTGCAAACCCACCAAAGGCTGAGGGCGTATGCGATGCCTGCGGAGATGCATTGCAGATCCGTCCAGATGATAAAGTAGAAGTTGTACGTCAGCGTCTTGAAACCTACCATGCGCAGACCGAGCCGCTCAAGGAGTACTACGGCGCGCAGGGCAAGCTCAAGAGCATTGACGGCGAACAGGGGATCGAGCAGACCAAGAAACTGGCCTGTGAGGCACTGGGTCTTTGATCTATGATCCCGATCAAAACGAATGAACAACTGGAGCGTATGCGTATTGCCTGCCGCATTACCGCCTTGGCGCGGAAAGCGGGGCATGACGCAGTCGCTCCCGGGGTTACCACGGACGAGATTGACCAGATCGTCCGCCGCACCATCGAGGAGGCTGGGGCAAAGCCCTCCTTCCTCGGCTACGGCGGCTTTCCGGCAAGCGCCTGTGTATCGATCAATGATGAGGTCATTCACGGTATCCCTTCCAAGAAGCGGGTCATCCGCTCCGGCGATATCGTAAAGATCGACGTCGGGGCCTATATCGGCGGCTTCCATGGGGACTGTGCCTGCACAGTTGCCTGCGGCGAAGTTTCGGATGAGGCCAAGCGGCTGATCGAGGTAACCCGGCAGAGCTTCTATGAGGGCATCAAGTTTGCCCGAGAGGGCTGCCGCGTTTCCGATATTTCGGCCGCGGTGCAGGCTTATGTAGAAGCCAATGGCTTTTCTGTCGTGCGCTCCTTCGTGGGGCACGGCGTTGGCTCACAGCTCCATGAATCCCCAGAAGTGCCGAACTATGGCAGAGCCGGGCATGGCGCACGCCTGCAAAAAGGCATGACCCTCGCAATCGAACCGATGGTCAATGTCGGCGTATACGATGTGCGCGTCCTGTCTGATGGCTGGACTGTCAAGACAAAGGATGGCAAGTTGTCTGCGCATTATGAAAACACAGTTGCCATTACCGACGGTGAACCGGAAATTTTGACGGCAATCAATGGTGAGGTACTGTGATGATGTGTTCCCATGTATCTGATCTGGTGGTTTCGCTGGCTGGGCGTGACAGAGATGAGATCCTCCTCGTATTGCGCGAGGACGAAACCTATCTCTGGGTTGCAAACGGCAGAACGCGCCGCGCCGAAAAGCCCAAGCGCAAAAAGCGCAGGCATACGGCATTTCAGGCGCACTGCGACGCGCGCACCCGCGATAAGCTGCTCCAAACGGGCAGGCTGACCAACAGCGATATCCGGAAGGCGCTGTCCATCTGGGCAGACGAAAACCAAAACACTGACCAAGGAAGGTAAGCGAAACATGGCTAAAGACGACGTAATTGAGCTGGAAGGTACCGTCATAGAGGCGCTGCCCAATGCAATGTTCCAGGTTGAACTGCCAAACGGGCACAAGATTCTGGCACATATTTCGGGTAAGCTCCGCATGAACTTTATCCGCATTCTCCCTGGCGACAAGGTCACCGTGCAGATGTCGCCATACGACCTGACCCGCGGCCGCATCACCTGGCGTTCCAAGTAAGAACGTCCTTTGTGATGAAAAGGCGGGCGGAGGCTCCAATGTGACCGCGGAGCCGTTTCCACCACCGATATATAAATCTGATGGAGGTTAATTCTCATGAAAGTAAGACCGTCTGTAAAGCCGATCTGTGAAAAGTGCAAGATCATTCGCCGCAAGGGCCGCGTTATGGTCATCTGCATCAATCCGAAGCACAAGCAGAAGCAGGGCTGATCCCATCCTGATTTTTCAGGGGATCAGAGTACGCCGCAAACGACTGCGAGTCAGGTCAATTCCCGAACTGCGCAGAACGTGTGGCTGTTCCCGAGGGATTTTTCCCCGCGCTTCTTTGTGAGGGGTGCATACGCGCTCCGATAAATTGAACGACGGAACCGACAAGCACATGCGGCGCACCGCATGGCGCTACAAGGGCGGAGGCGGCTCTTAGACGGGTTTCCGCAACATACGCCTCAGAACTATACTTTGGAGGTAAATCTAAATGGCACGTATTGCCGGTGTTGACCTTCCGCGTGAAAAGCGCGTAGAGATTGGCCTGACCTATGTCTACGGCATCGGACGGAAGCTGTCTAACGACATTCTGAAGCAGACCGGTATCAATCCGGATACTCGCGTCAAGGATCTGACCGAGGAAGAAGCAGCAAAGCTGCGTGAGTGCATCGAGCACGGCTACACCGTTGAGGGTGACCTGCGCCGTGAGATCGGTCTGAACATCAAGCGTCTGGTTGAAATTGGCTGCTACCGTGGTGTTCGTCACCGCCGTGGTCTGCCGGTTCGCGGTCAGCGTACCAAGACCAATGCGCGTACACGTAAGGGTCCGAAGAAGACCATTGCGAACAAGAAGAAGTAAGGAGGGGAGCATATAATGGCTAAGGTTCAGAAGAAGGGTGCTCAGACGCGCACCAAGCGCCGTGAGCGCAAGAACATCGAAAAGGGCGCGGCTCATATCCGCTCCTCTTTCAACAATACAATCGTTACCATCACTGACCTGAACGGCAACGCTCTGAGCTGGGCTTCCGCAGGCGAGATGGGCTTCCGCGGTTCCCGTAAGTCCACCCCATACGCAGCACAGACCGCAGCAGAGACCGCTGCAAAGGCTGCTATGGAGCACGGCCTCAAGACCGTTGAAGTATACGTCAAGGGACCGGGTTCCGGCCGTGAGGCTGCAATCCGTGCGCTGCAGGCAACTGGTCTCGAGGTAACCATGATCAAGGACGTTACCCCGATCCCACATAATGGCTGCCGCCCGCCTAAGAGAAGAAGAGTATAATCGAGGAGGAAACCAATAATGGCAAAGAATACGCAGCCCATTCTGAAGAGATGTAAGACTCTGGGCATTTCCCCTGCAGTTCTTGGTTACTCCAAGGAGACCAAGCGCAACCCGAAGCAGTCCCGCCGCAAGCAGTCTGAGTACGGCCTGCAGCTGACTGAGAAGCAGAAGGTTAAATTTATCTACGGTGTTCTGGAGAAGCAGTTCCGTAAGTACTACGAGAAGGCTGAAAAGAAGCAGGGCATCACCGGTGAAATCCTGCTCCAGGAGCTGGAGCGTCGTCTGGACAACGTTGTATACCGTCTGGGCTTTGCAAACACACGCCGTGAGGCGCGTCAGCTCGTAAGCCATGCACACTTTACCGTAAATGGCAAGCGCGTGAACATCCCGTCTTATCAGGTAAAGCCGGGCGATGTTGTTGCTGTATGCGAGAAGTCCCGTACTGCAACCAAGTTCAAGACCCTGCTTGAGGAGAACGGCAAGAAGGCTTGTCCGAAGTGGATCGAGAAGGCAAACGACTCTTTCGAGGGCAAGATCATTACCATGCCTGCACGCGATGATATCGACTACGAAGTAGCAGAACACCTCATCGTCGAGTTGTACTCCAAATAAGCCAAACCCTCGTTTTTTGGATCATTTTTCGCGCGCTGCCGCCTGTTTGTTTGGCGTGGCGCGTGAAATTTCCATCTATTTTGCAAGTGAATTGGCCGCATGAAAAGGAGGGTATCTTACAATGATCGAAATTGAAAAGCCGCGCATTGATTGCGAGGAGCTGGCAGAAGACGGCTCCTATGGCAGATTCGTCGTAGAACCGCTGGAGCGTGGATACGGTACAACACTGGGTAACTCCCTGCGTCGTATCCTGTTGTCCTCTCTGCCGGGTACTGCCGCGACCTCCATCAAAATCGCTGGCGTGCAACATGAGTTTTCCACCATTCCGGGTGTGAAAGAGGACGTGACTGAGATCGTTCTCAATGTAAAGGGCATTATTGCCAAGCTTTACTGCGACGGCCCAAAAACCGTCTATATCGAGGCTGCAAGCGAGGGCGAGGTCAAAGCCGGTGACATCCATTCGGATGGCGAGGTAGAGATCCTCAACCCCGACCTGCATATCGCAACTCTGATGAGTGACGCGCGCCTGTCTATGGAGATCACTCTGGCCTCCGGCCGTGGATACGTTCCGGCAGAACGTAACAAGCAGAACAATCAGAATGCGATTGGCGTCATTCCGGTAGACTCTATCTACACACCTGTGTACAAGGTAAACTATACCGTGGAGAACACCCGTGTCGGCAATATGACCGACTACGACAAGCTGACGCTTGAGCTGTGGACCGACCGTACCATCAACGCACGCGATGCGGTTTCGCTTGGTGCAAAGGTTCTGCGCGACCACCTCGATCTGTTTGTTGATCTCTCAGAGGAGATCGGCTCGAAATCCACTGTCGTTGAGAAGGCAGAGGCACAGCATGACAAGGTTCTGGAGATGACCATTGAAGAACTGGACTTCTCCGTTCGCTCGTTTAACTGTTTGAAGCGCGCTGGCATCAACACCGTGGAAGACCTCATCAACACCTCTGAGGAGGATATGATGAAGGTAAGAAACCTCGGACGCAAGTCCCTTGAAGAGGTTATCGGCAAGCTGGAGGCTATGGGTCTCTCGCTGGCAAAGTCTGAGGAGTAAGTTCCTCAGAACCCCACCCTTACTGTATCCGAAAGGAACAGGAGCGCGTGGTATTTTAGCACGATAGCGGCGGCGTTTGCCGCGCTGCCGCTTTTATTCTTTTCGACCTATATTTTGGAGGTATACGAACATGGCAGCAAATCGTAAGCTCGGCCGTCCGACCGAACATCGTATGGCAATGCTGCGCGCAATGGTAACTTTCCTGCTGGAGAACGGCAGAATCGAGACCACTGTTGCTCGCGCAAAGGAAGTCGCTCCCCTGTGTGAGAAGATGATCACTCTGGGCAAGAAGAACACTCTGGCAACTCGCCGTCAGGCTATGGCTTTTGTAACCAAGGAAGAGGTTGTTGCAAAGCTGTTCTCTGAGATCGCACCGAAGTACGCAGAGCGTAACGGTGGTTACACCCGTATCATCAAGACCGGTCCCCGTCGTGGTGACTGCGCTGAGATGGCGATCATCGAGTTGGTATAATTTAACTTGAATCAAAGTCAGTTCACCTGAGGCGTGCTCCCAGGTGAACTGATTTTTTTTATTTTCAGGGTGATTTTCGAGCCAGTGCGGCAAGGTATCTCTGTAAACAGTTTGTAGTTTACAATCCATTGGGATGGACTTATAATGACAATAGATATAAGTGACTGGTAGCACCGCTCAATGTATCTCGGCAGGCAATCCTTGTTGGGAAGGTCGATCCTATCTGTGGAGGATCTGATCTTTGTAAGCTGTATGATATACGGCTGTGTTATCCAAGAGACTCAGTTAAGGGAAACTGGAACAATAATAGAAAATATGAGTTGATTGAAAGGGGAAATTTTGTATATGAAGAAAAGAAATATCGCTTTATTCATTGTTCTTGTGCTCACACTTTCCATAGGGATCTCGGTTCATGCAATTTCACTCAATGCAATCGACTATAATGCTCCTGTACCAAGAACAGTACTCTATGATAATGATAATGTTGGCGGCAATGCGTCCTATGATTCCACGGAGTTTACTGCCACGAAAGGCTCTGGTGACACCATCCGTGTTTGGTATGATAACAAGGAGAAATCATCTGTTACAGTCACGCTATATCAATATGGTTGGTTTGGTCACAAGAATGCTGTTCTCAAATTTGATGTTGATGGAAAAAGTGTAAACCAAGGCATATATGAAGCGAGCAATGCAGATTCTGGTAAGTACGATATCAATATCACCGCGAGCAATGGCGATATTATCAATGGATATCTGAGAGCAAATCAAAGCAGCTGATAGAAATGTGATTGTCAAATCAGTGCGGCATCCCTTTTATGAGGATGCCGCACGACCTTATATTCTCTATTCAAACCACCCGTCTTTTTGTGGGTGGTTTTGATTTGGGATTGATTTTTGGAGTCAGTGCGACAGGGTATCTCTGTAAACAGTTTGTAGTTTACAATCCATTGGGATGGACTTATAATGAGAATAAGTATAGGTTATTGACAAAAATCAGATCGGTGTGCGATCTATGTATTTTCAAGAAAAATTAGAGAAAATAGGCAATGCAACCAATAATTGCGCACATGTAAACTGTTTGCGGTTGACGAAAGACAGTTATTTTCTTAAAATCAGAGGTGAAAGAATGGAACTGAAAGACAAATTGGCATCGCTCCGAAAGAGCAAGGGACTTTCCCAAATAGAGTTAGCAGACGCTTTAAATGTATCTCGGCAGGCAGTCTCCCGTTGGGAAGTCGGAGATTCCAACCCATCTATAGAGAATCTGATTGCCCTCGGTAAGCTGTATGATGTACCACTGGATGAACTGGTTTCTATGGGAGAGGTTCCGGAAAGTACAGTGCAAGCCTTGGAGAAAGATGGGAAAGAAGAAAAGGGGGGTGAGAAACAACAGGATATATACAAGGAGTACCATCATATTAGAAAGAGCATCGATCGTATTGGCGTAGGGATCATACTTATATTGATGGTTTTGGTTTCCTGTATCGTAATATATTTCGTTACAAACCGTGAGTTCTCAGCTATCCCGATTGAAAACCTAGATAGATATGTAATAGCACCAGAAGATATTGAAGAAGCGGAACTTGATGCGATAACAGACGATATTCCTTGATTGAGAGGAGAAATTTTGAGTATGAAAAAGTTAATAATATTTTTAGTATGTATATTGATGTTGAATTTGGTAGGAATGCCACTAGCTATGGCTATGGATTATGCAACTGCTGAGGATATCAAAATAGAAGATACAGTAATAGATATTTCTGACTTGGCATATGAAAGAGTTGATTTGATAGAGAATGTACAAACTTCACCGTGTGGCACTGCATCTTTTGACTGGAGTATTTCTTCAGGTAAGATTAACAAAGATGTTGCTGGATTTCTAATGAGAAAAAACGAAACAATTACTATAGAAGCTACATTTACTCCCCAAGATGCAGATATTGATTTTGGATTGGTTACTCCAGATGGTTTTTTCTACGCTACAAGTGGAAAAGATGGAAAATTTAATCAAACAATCAGAGTGGATCAGAGTGGAGATTATTATTTAGCAATTAGAAATAATTCAGACAAAACAGTTAACGCAATGGGATATGTTTATTACTAAATAAAGTGTAGTCAAATTAAGAACAAGGAAGGAGGTGTATTAGGCATTTATAAAGTTCCAAAGGCTATATCTTATAAAAAATACTATCTGATTTAAAGGAGAGAAAGATGTTATGAAAAAGATTCTAACTTCAGTGATTGTATGTTCGTTGTTTGTAGGGATGGCGACAACAGTTTCAGCCACAAATGATACTGGTATGTCGAACTCTGAATATCAGGCGGAATATCAGGCAGAGCTGAAGCAAGCAGAATATTATGCATATATGGATCTGGATACAGCACCAGAATCTCTAAAACATGATATCTTAGAAGCACGCAATAAAATTATTTTTAGTAGTAACGGATGGACGCAAGATGGCGTCAAAGGATATGTCTGCAACATGAAAACTGGTGAAATTGTAGAACAATTACCTCAATTTTCTGAATTGTTTCCTGGCTGGGATATGCCTCAATTAACTACAGGCTCCTTGGATGAACAATCGCAAATGACAGTTATAACTAAAGAAATAGATGAATCTATAAAAACTGAGGAAATAAATTCATTTTCTTCACGAAAAACTCATGAAGATACATATAAGAATATTTATTTAAGGCACCCATCTTCAAGTACATCAACAACTCCATTTGCAACTTTTCAACATACTGGAAGCTTCGTAAAAGCAGCAGCTACTTTATTGACTGCAAGTGAAACCGTGAATATTGGGATCAGTAATGAAGATACGGGTAAAAGCTTAGCTTACAAAACATATTTAGATCCGTATTATGCAGTGTACGTAGAAACATTTGGATCACCTTGTGAAATTGGTATTCGAGCAAGTACATATAGCAATCCAGGTTATTCTGATATTACAGTTCAATATGATACCATGCAAGAGGCATATGATGTAAGTCAAAAATAATATAATTGCGAAGTTTGATGCTTTGCCTGTATACTATTATGAACAGGCTTATGTTGCTAAAGAAGGTGCAGTTGCACAATATAATCAGTATGGAAATTTGATTCGTGTACGCGGTAATTGCGATTATTACACGACGCTTGATCAATATGAGGTAGATGGCTCTTTGCCAAGCGGAAAATATGTAGGAACTTATTTTACTTTTTCACAAATAACAGAGGATTTTGATAACTGAGAAATCAGAATCCATTTGAAGGGGATATACACAATATCCCCTCTCATTCTTTGGAGGATTTTTCATGAAACATAACGCACTTCTTTGTATCAGTATTGCCTCGATCACTATTTCATCACTTCTTATATTCTCTGGCTGCAATGATCCTTCACAGCCTGTAACTGAACAAAAATACGACAGTTATCTCAGCTTTGCGACTACAGAAGAAAGTCCGATGACAGATTCTTACCTTGCGGAAGGGATCGTTCATAAGGTCGATTTGAAAAGCAAAGAATCTTCAGAGATATTTCAGTATCATCACACAGCAATGTATCCTCTGGGCGTTTATGATGAACAAACAAATAGTGTTTATTATTCAAAGGAAGTTTCTGGAAATTCCATAGAGGAAAAGGGTTTGAATGACCAAATCTTTGTACATGATCTCACAGCAAACACGGATACGATGCTGACAGACGATCTGATTGCTGTAAATGATATCATTCCCATAGATGAAAATACAGTGTTCTTTCTGGGGGCAAGGAGAGATGGCTTGCTTGTGTTGGGAAAACTCGATCCCAAAACAAAAGAGGTTCAATATTGGAAAGAACCCACGCCCCTGACAACAAGAGAGATTTGTGTTGACCGTGAGCAGAGACGTGTCTATGCTGCTGTGTTTGATGATGAGGCGGAATATCAGTCCATGCGCACGGATGGCCCTGATCCAGATTATACCCTCTATTCCTATGACTATGATCTTGCAGATCGACGCGAGATCCTGCGGCAGGAGAAGGGGCGTATTTCCGGACTGTGTGCCAGAGATGGGAAGCTCTTTCTCAAATATGATTCTTCCAACAAACTGATCGATGCACAGACGAAGGAAGTTTTATTTGAGTCAGAGAAAGATATTTCAAAGGAACGCTGCTTTTCAGAAGACGGCAAGGGGATCTATTGCTTCTTGTGGGAGGAAGATGCGTCTGGTGCAGAGACCACAGGAAACGATACAGGGATCTACTATTTCGACTTTGAAACACAGGCGTATACACCCGTGTTTATAAAAGAAGGTGTGGACTGGCCCTTGCAGCCAAACTTCCAGCTGATTCCAGCTGGTGTGAAGTCATAATTCAAAAAATGCATTTTCAAACAGATTGAAAAGGATTTTCGAGCAATGATATCTGAAATCCTCCATTCGGAGTTGAACCCCTTTGGTGGATCTTGAAGAGGTTTTGTAAAGTCAGTTCACCTGAGGCGTGTTCCCAGATGAACTGATTTTTTATTTTCAGGGTGCTTCTGGAGCCGGAGTAATAAGGTATCCCTGTAAACGGTTTGTAGTTTACAATCCATTGCGATGGACTTATAATGAGAAGGAAGGTGAGAAACAACAGGATATCTATAAGGAGCAGTATCATATTAAAAAGTATTTGCTCATACGGGTGCGGTGCTCATGCTTATCTTGGTGGTTATCATTTCCTGTATTGCTATAAATAAAGTGCAGTCAAATTCAGAATAAAGAGAAAGGTGGTAGTATGCGTATATCTGTATTGGTTAAAAAGTTTTTATACTCATTTAGCTGTTTTTTCCTCCTGATCGTATGTTTTGCTTGCTTTTCTCCAACTGTAGTTTCAGCAGCGTCTGGATCTGTTAATCCTGCGGAGGTACATGATCAAGATGTCGATGAGATCTATGATGCCTTTATGAATCAATCTAAGGAAGAATTTTTAGATAATTTGTTAAACTTAAGTAAGAATTCTTCTGATTATGAATCAATGTTAGGTGTAGGTTATGCCTTGCTAAAGCGTACAGATTTTACACATGAAGACTATCTCGCGCTTATCAGCGATCCCAATAATTCCGTTCATTTGCGTTATGTTGCAATCGAGTGTTATGCAAAAAAAATTCCAGATTCCGGAGTGGATAATGTAATTATTGATTTGATATCGGATTCCAGCGTTGATCCGTCTTTGCGTGTGATTGCAATTGCGTTGCTTCATAATAACTTTGACGTTCAAAATGAAGCACATGTTTCTGCGCTTTTATGCGCATCAGACAGTGAACATGATGAGGTAGCTTATAACGCAATTAAAGCATTAGAGCGCATATATCCTGAATGTGCGATCGCAATTGCACAAGATATTTATAATAATTTGGAAAATGAGTCATCTGCACGTATCGATATTGCCTCTAAAGTTTTAGCACGGCATTATTCTGCTTATCCGTTAAATCGTATCAATCTGGATAAACTTGGTCGTTTGATAAAAAAATTATACCATTGATAATGATGAAATTAGAAGGGTCATTCCTCAAGCACTTGCACTCTTGCTCTCTTTCCAAACAATTATACCGAGCATCATAATCTAGAAGACTTACTTTAGATCGTGAAATAATGGATTCAAAAGGAGCACAAAACAATGGAAACCAACCCCATCCGCGCATTTGCGGAAATGTGGACACATATTTTTGATTTTTCCGGACGCACCAGACGCGCTTCCTTTTGGGGTGCTGTGGTCATAAACTTTTTGGTCTCTGTGGCTTTGGACTTTTTCCCCTATGCAAGCGTAATCTATACGGTGGTGAGTTTGCTTCCGGGGATCGCAATGTTTGTGCGCCGTCTGCATGACATCAACTGGTCGGGCTGGTGGCTGGTTGTTGCCCTCATTCCGTTCGGCGGTATTTTTGTGTTTGTCCTGTTCCTGATGGACAGCACGGGTGCCAATCGCTTTGGAGACAGTCCGAAATACGGCAAGGTTCCTTTTTAACATGCATTTTTTTCGTTATATCTGGCAGAATGGTTTGAAAATTACGGAAAGAATATAAAAAATTTCTCAGATGGCTTGCATCAGGGCATAAAAGATGGTATACTAGGAACAGTAAAGTATGATGTGATTTTGGAGAGTGGGGCGACCCACTCTTTCTTATTGCTTGCTGGAAATAAGGAGGTAAGGATGCAGACGAAGGAACTGATCCGCAGAGTCGAGGAGATGGCACTGCCCCTGTGTGAGCAGGTCGGTGTTACCCTTTGGGATGTGGAGTTTGAGAAGGAAGGCGGTCAGTATATGCTGACCATCACCATTGACCGTGAGGGCGGCGTGGATATCGACCATTGTGAGAAGATCTCGCGCGCGATCGACCCGATGTTGGACGCAAAGGAGTTTGACGCACTGCCGCCATATACACTGTGCGTATCCTCCGCTGGACTGGAACGCCGTCTCAAGAAGCCGGAGCACTTTGAAAAGTATCTGGGTGAGACGGTCGAAGTCAAATTTTATAAGGCAATTGACGGTGCAAAAATCGTTGAGGGTACGCTCAAGGGCTATGACAATGGCGATGTGACCATTGAAGCCGCTGGGCAGACTGTTGTATATGAGGCAAAGGATGTGGCTGCTGTCCGCCTGACCATTGAGGTATAAGGCAGCAGCTGGGGAATCGTGCCCCTTGGGGCACACAGGATCGTAAGGAGTGAATCACAACCACAATGATAAACAAAGAGTTTTTCGCCGCTGTGGAACAGCTGGAGAAGGAAAAGGGCATTCCGGTAGATTACATGCTCGATCGCGTGGGTCAGGCACTGATCACCGCGTATAAGCGCGAGAATGACGGCATGACAGACAATGTATATGTAGTTCCTGACCGTGAGAATCAGGAGATCCGCATGTTTGTACGCAAGACCGTTGTTGACGATGTGTATGAGCCATACGAGGAGCTGAGCGTAGAAGAAGCACGCGAATACAAGGCAAATGCCGTTTTGGGCGATGTCATCGATATTGATATCCCAACCCGTTCCTTCGGCCGTATTGCGGCACAGACTGCAAAGCAGGTCATCATTCAGGGAATCCGTGAAGCGGAGCGCGGCATGGTGCTGTCCGAGTTCGAGTCCAAGGAACATGAGATCTTGACCGCGACCGTTTCCCGTATTGATCCGCGCGGCGGCTACATTCTGGAAATGATCTCTCAGGGCGAAAAAACCGAGGCGATCCTGCCCGTATCCGAGCAGGTACGCACCGAGGAGTTCAAGGAAGGCGACCGCATCAAGGTCTATGTGATCGAGGTACGCAAGGGCACGCGCGGCCCGCAGATCCTGATTTCCCGTACCCATCCGGGTCTCGTCAAGCGTCTGTTTGAGTTGGAAGTTCCAGAAATCCATGATGGTATCGTGGAAGTGAAGTCCATTGCGCGTGAGGCAGGCAGCCGCACCAAAATCGCCGTAACTTCTAATGATCCGAATGTCGATCCGATCGGTGCCTGTGTCGGCACACGCGGCGCACGCGTCGGAAACATCGTTGAAGAGCTGGGCGGCGAGAAGATCGATATTATCAAGTGGAGCGAAGATACTGCGGCATTCGTTTCCGCAGCACTTGCACCTGCAGATGTTGTATCCGCAACCATGCAGCCGGAAGCAAAGGCTTGTCGTGTCATTGTTCCGGATGATCAGCTGTCTCTTGCGATCGGTAAGGAAGGTCAGAATGCACGTCTGGCTGCCAAGCTGACCAGCTGTAAGATCGATATTGCTTCTGCTTCTCAGGCAGAGGACGAATAAGAAAAAAGCAAGGGGGACAAAACCATGCAGCAAAAAAAGATCCCCATGCGGCAATGTTTGGGCTGCCGCACGATGTATCCCAAGCGTGAACTGATCCGTGCAGTGCGCTCGCCTGAGGGTGAGATCATCCTTGATTTTAAGGGGCGTGCGCCCGGACGAGGCGCATATTTGTGCCCAAATCCGGAGTGCCTGAAAAAAGCACGCAAATCCCGTGCGCTTGAGCGTGCATTCTCGTGTCAGGTGCCCGAAGCGGTTTATGATGCGCTTCAAACGCGCATGGAGGAAGAAACGAATGCAGATTGAATCCCTGTTGGGGCTGATCGGTCTGGCACGCCGCGCAGGCAAGCTGGCGGTTGGTGAGGCACTGACAGCTGAACTGGTCGAGGCAGGTCGCGCCCGTGCGATCTTTCTTGCACAGGATGCCGGAGAGGCAACAAAACGAAAGGTCATGCGCCATGATGCGCGTGTGCCGGTATTCCGTGTTCCCTGCACCAAGGAAGCACTGGGCAAGGCGGTCGGCTTTGCCGGATGTGCGGTCTGTGCGATGCAGGATGTTGGAATGGCAGCTGCGGCTGCAAAAAAGCTGTCTGAGACTTCTCCTGAGAATGCACAGGCAGCACAGCGTGTGACCGAAAAGAAGTCACATATCGACAGCCGGAAAGGGCTGAAAAAGGACAAAAAGTCCCGCGGTTGATTCCGCGATCTCATAGATTCCGCCGCGTGAAACCATGCGGCGTCCTTCCAAACCGCTTGCGGTGCAGGCGGAAATTCTTATGGAGGTGAAGGCTAATGGCATTAGAGAGTAAATATCGTGTTCATGAAGTCGCAAAGGATTTCGGCGTTGGAAATAAGGAAATTACAGATATTTTGACGAAGTATGCAAAGGCACCGAAGAATCACATGCAGGTGCTTGACGAGCATGAGCTGAGTCTCATTTTTGAAGTCATGACGCAGGATAATCAGGTGGCTGGACTGGAGGAGACCTTGCAGGAGCAGCAGCAGGTGCGCAGCAAGAAGCTGGCAGAATCTCGCCAGCAGGCGGCAGCGCAGCGTCAGGAGGCACAGAAGCAGGAGCAGCACAAGCCGACAGCAAAGCAGCAGCATACCGCACCGGCAGAGCACAAGCAGGCTGAGGCGAAGCCGGAGCAGAAAGCGGAAAAGCAGCAGCACAGCCGTGTCAAGCAGGTACACCGTATTGATACCCGTACCGGCGGCGACGTAAATCTGGATAAGTATGATGAGCGCATCGATTCTCTGGTATCCGAGAAGGCAGAGCGCATGTCCTCTTCCAGCCAGAAGAAGCAGAAGCTTACCAAGAAGTCTGACCAGCGTGCAAAGCAGCAGGCTTCTGGCAAGCGTCGTCAGGAGGAGCAGGAGAAAATGCGCCGCCTGCAGCGTCAGCAGCAGCAGGCAGCAGCCAAGAAGGTACAGCTCAAGGTTTCCATTCCGGATGAAATCAATGTGGGCGAGTTTGCACAGCGCATGAAGCGTACCGCAGCTGATGTCATCAAGGAACTCATGAAGCTGGGCGTAATGGCATCCGTATCCGAGACCATCGACTTTGATACCGCTGCACTGGTTGCA
Source organism: Butyricicoccus sp. (assembly GCA_020025755.1). Lineage (GTDB taxonomy): Bacteria > Bacillota > Clostridia > Oscillospirales > Butyricicoccaceae > Butyricicoccus. The sequence goes on from JAHHRO010000002.1 coordinate 34,452, forward strand.
GAGGAGATGGGTGCAAAGGTGGAGAAAGAAGTCCATGTTACCATCGAGGAACGTCTGTTTGATGAGCATGAGGACAAGGAAGAAGATCTCGTACCGCGCGATCCGGTCGTTGTGGTTATGGGTCACGTTGACCATGGTAAGACCTCGCTGCTCGATGCGATCCGCAAGACCAAGGTAACGGCTGGTGAGGCAGGCGGCATTACCCAGCACATCGGTGCATATCGCGTCGAGATCGACGGTAAGCCGATCACCTTCCTTGATACCCCGGGTCATGCTGCGTTTACCTCTATGCGTGCACGCGGCGCACAGGTCACGGATATCGCGATCCTTGTCGTGGCAGCAGATGACGGCATCATGCCGCAGACCATTGAGGCGATCAACCACGCAAAGGCAGCAAATGTGCCGATCATCGTGGCAGTGAACAAGATGGATAAGGAAAGCGCAAATCCAGACCGCGTTCTCCAGCAGCTGACGGAATATGAACTCGTTCCAGAGGAATGGGGTGGTGAGACCATCGTCTGCAACATCTCTGCAAAGTTTGGGCAGGGCATTGAAAACCTGCTCGAAATGGTACTCCTGACCGCCGAGGTTGCCGATCTCAAGGCAAACCCGAACCGTCAGGCAAAGGGCACCGTTATCGAGGCAAAGCTGGATAAGGGTCGTGGTCCGGTTGCAACCATTCTGGTACAGAATGGTACGCTGCGTACCGGTGATGTTGTGGTGGCAGGCACAGCCGTTGGTCGTGTCCGCGCAATGACGGACGATGACGGCAAGAAGATCCAGACAGCTGGTCCTTCCGTTCCGGTCGAGATCATCGGCTTGGGCGAGGTCCCGGGTGCAGGTGATATCTTCTATGCAGTTGACGACGAGCGCATGGCGCGTGAACTCGTTGAACAGCGTAAGCAGAAGGAGAAGGACGAGCGCAACAAGAACTTCCACAAGGTAACGCTGGATAACCTGTTCGCTTCCATTCAGGAAGGCGAGATGAAGGAGCTTGGCATCATCGTAAAGGCGGATGTACAGGGCTCTGCGGAAGCACTGCGTGCTTCTCTGGAGAAGCTGTCCAATGAGGAAGTGCGCGTGCGCGTCATCCACAGTGCCGTTGGTGCGATCAACGAATCCGACGTCATGCTGGCAGCAGCTTCCGGTGCGATCATCGTTGGCTTTAATGTACGCCCAGACCGTGCGGCAGCAGATTCTGCGGCAGTACAGGGCGTGGATATGCGTATGTACCGTATCATCTATGACTGCATCGAGGAGATGGAGCAGGCGATGAAGGGCATGCTGGCACCGAAGTTCCGTGAGGCGATTCTGGGTCATGCAGAGGTTCGCACCACCTTCCGCGTTTCCGGCGTTGGTACGATTGCAGGCTGCTATGTACAGGACGGCAAGATCCAGCGTGCGGCACAGGTTCGTATCGTGCGTGACGGTATCGTCATTCATGAGGGCGTGCTGTCCTCGCTCAAGCGTTTCAAGGATGACGTGAAGGAAGTGGCTTCCAGCTATGAATGTGGCTGTGGCTTCGAGAACTTCAACGATATCAAGGAAGGCGACGTATTTGAAGCCTTCGTTATGGAAGAAATCAAGCAGTAACAATATAGAAAGCGGTCTTTTGTACCGCTGAAACCCCATAACAAATAGCATGAGATACAGGGGCGGGCATAACGTCCGCCCCTGTATGCGTTTCAGAATCCCAAAGGAGGGAATTTATATTATGGCAAATAATCGCATTGACCGAATTTCCGAAATGGTAGGACGCGCTCTGGCTGAGGCGATCCGCTCGGTAAAAGATCCGCGCGTTTCGGATGCATTTGTTTCCGTGACCCATTGTGAGGTCACAAACGATCTGCGCTATGCGAAAGTTTATATTTCTGTCATGGGTCCGGATGCGCAGGCATCTGAGGTCATGAAGGGGCTGAAATCCGCAGCAGGCTGGCTGCGCCGTGAGGTTGGGCATGCAGTCCAGCTGCGCTATGCGCCGGAATTGGTATTTACGCTCGATCACTCGATTGAAAGTGGTGCACACATCAATGACGTCATCAATCAACTGGAGCGGGATGGCAAAATGGGCACAGGGGAGAACAACGAATGATTGGAAGCATTGAACAGGCTGCCAAGGCTTTGTTGGGGGCAGATGATATTCTGATCCTCACGCACCGTCGTCCGGATGGAGATACCACAGGCTGTGCCGGTGCACTGTGCCGCGGTCTGCGTCAGCTGGGCAAAACGGCATATATCCTGCCCAATCCCGATGTAACAGCGCGTTATGCGGATCTGATCGTACCCTGCTATGCACCGGCGGATTTTGTGCCTGCGTTTGTCGCAACGACAGATATCGCAGACTTTGGCTTGCTGACGGAAAACGCAAAGCCCTATCAGGATCGGTTGGATCTGGTGCTCGATCATCACCGTTCCAATGGCATGACCGCGTCTGTGCGTGTGGTGCGTGAGTCGGCAGGTGCAAATGCAGAGGTTGTGCTGGATGTGCTCAACGCGATGGGCGTGACACTGGATCCCGAAATTGCGACCTGTCTGTATGTTGCACTCTCTACCGATACCGGCTGTTTCCGCTACTCCAATACAACTGCGGATACCCTCCGCGCGGCGGCACGCTGTCTGGAAGCTGGGGTAGATGGCGGAGAACTCAACCGCAAGCTGTTTGAGGTCAAGAGCTGGGCACGCTTTCAGATGGAACGCATCGTTTTCGATACGGTGGAATTTCTGAGAGACGGAAAGATCGCGCTTGCGCTCATTCGCCGTGCAGATATCGAGAAGACGGGGGCGGATATGGACGATCTGGACTCCATTGCATCGCTGACCCGTCAGATCGAGGGTGTGCAGGTCGGGATCACGGTCACTGAAAATAAGGACGGTACCTGTAAGATCTCGGTACGCACCACAAAGGAAGTAGACGCCTCTGCAATCTGTGCAAGATGCGGCGGCGGCGGGCATCTGCGTGCCGCAGGTGCGACCCTGACCTGTCCTCCAGAGGAGGCACGCGGCAAGATTTTGGCGGCGGCGGAGCAGGTATACGCAGAAAGCGAGCTGGCGTAAATGGAGATAAGCGGTATTCTGATTTTCAATAAACCGCAGGACTTTACATCCCATGATGTGGTAGCAAAGCTGCGCGGTATTTTGCATACCCGCAAGATCGGGCATGGCGGTACCCTCGACCCTATGGCAACGGGGGTACTCCCGATTTTTGTCGGGGGGGCAACCAAGGCGGCGGATTATGCCGCGGCGCAGGAGAAAGAATATATTGCAGGCTTTACGCTGGGGCAGGCGACTGACACACAGGATACGACCGGAACGGTTGTGGCACAGTCGGAAAAACGTGTCACAACTGCACAGGTACAGCAGGCACTTGCCGAATTTCTGGGCGCACAGAAGCAAATTCCGCCCATGTATTCCGCGGTCAAGATCGGTGGACAGAAGCTCTATGATCTTGCCCGAAAAGGCAAGGAGATCGAGCGTCCGGCGCGTGATATCACGATCCTTGACATCGTACTCTGTGATTTTGATGAGGAAACACAGAAAGGAACCTTTCGCGTGGTGTGCTCCAAGGGAACCTATGTGCGCACGATCGTACATGATCTGGGTGAGCGGCTGGAAACCTATGCCGCAATGCACGCACTCACGCGTACTCGCTCGGGTGTGTATCCTTTGGAGGGCGCACTCTCCTTTGACGAGATCGAGCGGGCACGCGATGAGGGGAGACTGGACACTCTGTTCCGCCCAACAGATACCTTGTTTGCGGCATATCCGGCGGTCACGATGAATGACGAGGGCAATGAACGCGCATTGCGCGGTGCAACTGTGTTTGAACGCCAGACAAGCGGACTCTGTGCATTTGCAGCAGGGACGATCTGCCGCGTGTACCATAACGATGTATTTTGTATGCTGGGACGCATCGACCAGCTGGACAAGGGTGGATATGGCTTGTTTGTCCATAAGAATTTTCGATAAATAAAAAAGGAAGCATCTTGCTTCCGTTGGAGGTTCCAGATGATAACACAGCATCAAAAACCGCGTGCCATCGCGCTGGGATATTTTGACGGTGTACACATGGGACACCGCGCCCTGATGCAGAGAGCGGTACAGCGTGCGCATGAGATCGGCGGTACGTCAGCGGTGTTTACATTCGATCAGCACCCGTCCGCGGTTGTTTCCGGCCAGCCCGTTCCGCTTCTGACCGCGGATGCATATCGGCAGGATGAAATCAAACAGCGCGGCGGTGTGGATGAGGTCATCTTCGGTCATTTTGAGGAGCTGCGCACGATGGATTGGCGCGACTTTATCCATGAACTGCTGATTGGCAGGTTCCATGCAAAGTATATTATTTCCGGACATAATAACCGTTTCGGCTATATGGGACGGGGAACACCGGAGGGGATGGCTGAGGAATGCGCCAAGGTTGGCGTGGGATATGACTGTATCGAGGATGTGAAGATCGGTGGGATCGTGGTATCCTCGACCTATATCAGACAACTCATCTCACTGGGAGATATGGAACGTGTTTCGGAATTTTTGGGTCATCCCTATACCGTTACAGGCGTCGTGGAGCATGGGCGTAAAGTCGGTCGCACCTATGGTGTGCCCACGGTCAATCTGCCTTTGCCGCCTGAAATGGCACTGCCGCCGTTTGGTGTGTATGCATCACGCGTCTGTGTCGGGGATCAGACCTATCTTGCGGCGACCAACATTGGCGTCAAGCCTACCTTTGTAGATGCCGGTGCGCCGACGATCGAGCCGCATCTGCTGGATTTTTCGGGTGACCTGTATGGAAAGCTCATCCATGTAGAGCTGCATCGTTTCTTGCGGCCGGAAAAGACCTTCGATTCTGTGGAAGCACTCCATGCAGCCATTCGCGAAAATGTGCAGCAGACCCGTGACTTTTTTGCGGATCAGTAAAGAAAAAAGACTGAAGACGTTTTCTTCAGTCTTTTTTGATGCATTTATTTTTGCAGCCAACTGGGCTTGGCTCGCATACGCACACCAGCGGCGACACCCAAAGCGGCGTACATGGTAACGACCGAAGTACCGCCATAGGAGAACAGCGGCAAGGTAACACCAATGACAGGGAACATACCAAGGCACATCAAAATATTCTGGAAGGATTGGAACATCAGCATGCCGCCAATGCCCACAGTCAGCAGAGCGGAGAATGTAGAACCTGCGCGGAAGCTGATATAAAACAGGCGGAGTACAAGCAAAGCAAGCAGGATAATAATGGCGAGCGCACCGACGAACCCAAATTCCTCACCGGCAACGGTATAAATAAAGTCGGATTCATTGACGGGCACTTTGCCATACTGCGTTTGCAGCCCCTGCATATAGCCAGCACCGCTGAACTGTCCCGCGCCAATGGCGATCTTGCCCTGTGCCGTCTGATAGTAGTAGTCCTTTTGCGGATATAGATTGTCAATGGCAGGATCAAGGAGAACCAGAATACGCGCCAGACGATAGCCGCTTAAAAACTGGAATGCGATGGGGACGGCAGCCAGTCCGAACACCAGTCCGCCGAATACCCACTTATAAGAGATACCCGCAGCAAAGATCATCGTGATCGCAATGAGGATATAACCGAGACCAACACCTGCGTCATGCTGTGCGAGCACGATCGCACCAAAGAGCAGCATGACATGGATACCGAGTTGAATGAGCGTCTGCCAGCGGTTGATCTCCTCAAATACCAGCATGAGATGTGCAGCAAAGGTGACAATGAACAGGATCTTGCCAAGCTCGCTGGGTTGAACATTGATCGAGCCAATGGTGATCCAGCTGCGGTTGCCGCCGCGATTCGTGCCGAGAAAACGCATGGAAAGCTGTAAAAGCACATTGAAGACAAGGAGGACGTGCCAGTAGCGTTTGATGGATTCCAAATCGATCAGCGACATAATGATAAAGATAAAAACGCCAATGATCGTGGCAATGCCTTGGATGAGAATGAAGCGATCATGCAGGGCATCGGCTGCAGTTGCAGAATTGACCAGAACGAGACCGTATGCCGAACAGCAAAGTGCCAGAAACAGCAGATACAGATCCGTATTTTTAAAATAATGCGCAGCAGAGCGCAGTGGATTCATAAAAAACGACCTCCCATTTTTCGGAAAAACATGCGGCATTTGCGTGGGTACGGATAAAATCCATAAAAGGATGCAATTTATCATACCATAATTTCGGTAGAAAAGCGAGGACAAAATGTGCTGTATTTATTTTTAATTGCCGCATTCTATGGTAAAATAACGACAAGTGGTTCTTTATGCCAATACCACCATACTTGGATACATGGAGGAGATCGCCAATGATGACAGACATTGAAATCGCACAGGATTGCCGCATGCAACCCATTACAGACATTGCTGAGAAAGCAGGGATCTTGCCGGATGAGCTGGAGCTCTATGGAAAGTATAAAGCAAAGTTGTCCGCCCAAACATGGAAGCGTCTGGAGAATCAGCCGGATGGCAAGCTGGTTTTGGTGACTGCCATCAACCCCACACCAGCTGGAGAGGGCAAGACGACAACGACAGTCGGACTGGGACAGGCGATGGCACAGCTGGGGAAAAAGGCAATCATTGCCCTGCGTGAGCCCTCGCTGGGACCGGTTTTTGGCATCAAGGGAGGTGCAGCAGGCGGCGGCTATGCACAGGTCGTGCCAATGGAAGATATCAACCTGCATTTTACGGGCGATATGCATGCCATTACGGCGGCAAACAATTTGCTCTGTGCAATGCTGGATAACCATTTACAGCAGGGCAATGAACTTCTCATTGATCCTCGCCGTATCTTGTTCACCCGTGTGCTGGATATGAATGACCGCGCCCTGCGCAATATCACCATTGGTTTGGGCGGCAAGATCAACGGTGTGCCCCGTGAAGATCACTTTATGATCACGGTTGCATCTGAGGTCATGGCAATTCTGTGTCTGGCGCGTGACATTACAGATCTCAAGGAGAGATTGGGCAATATTCTGGTGGCATACCGCTATGATGGCACGCCAGTGTATGCGCGCGATCTGGGCGCAGATGGTGCAATGACGGCACTTTTGAAGGATGCCATCAAGCCGAACCTTGTGCAGACTTTGGAGGGCACACCCTGCCTCATGCATGGCGGCCCATTTGCCAATATTGCACATGGCTGCAACAGCGTACAGGCAACTAAGATGGCAATGAAGCTTGCAGATATTGCCATCACTGAGGCTGGATTTGGTGCTGATCTGGGCGCAGAGAAGTTTTTTGATATCAAGTGCCGCGCGGCTGGATTGGCTCCATCGTGTGTGGTGCTGGTTGCGACTGTGCGTGCGCTCAAGTACAATGGCGGCGTTGCCAAGGCAGACCTGAACAAGCAGGATACGGAGGCACTTGCGCGCGGTATCGTAAATCTGGATGCCCATATCGAGAATATCCAGAAGTTTGGCGTGCCGGTCGTGGTTGCGATCAATGCGTTCCCGATGGATACCGAGGAAGAAATGGAAGTGATCCGCAAGCACTGCGAGGAAAAGGGCGTGCGTGTTGCGCTGTCCGAAGTGTTTGCCAAGGGCGGCGCAGGCGGAACTCAATTGGCACAGCAGGTTCTGGATGTGCTGGAAGAAAATACAGCCGATTTCCAGCCGCTCTATGCATTGGATCAGCCGCTTACGGACAAGATCCGTGCGATCGCGACGCAGATCTATGGTGCGGCAGAGGTCAATATCCTGCCTGCAGCACAAAAGGAACTGGCAAGCATCGCCGAGATGGGATATGGCGATTTGCCGATCTGTATGGCAAAGACACAGTATTCCCTGTCTGATGATGCATCCATGCTGGGGCGTCCAAAGGACTTTACGATCACCGTGCGCACTGCACGTTTGTCGGCAGGTGCCGGATTCGTTGTATGTGAGACTGGGGCAATCATGACGATGCCGGGGCTTCCCAAGAAGCCGGCGGCACTTTCCATTGATGTCGATGCAGATGGAAAGATCACAGGCTTGTTCTAAAAAATCGAGATAAGGTGTCGATCCGCCTATATGGATCTGCAAAAAAGCTTCTCCGTTTTGGGGAAGCTTTTCTCTTGGTTTGAGATAAAAAATTTGGCGGTTTATGCTGAAATACATTGGTTATATATGTTATAATAGGGATAAATAAATGCTAGAAACAACAGAGCGGTGCATCGATTGACACTGCTTTTTGGGAGGAATGAGTATGACGGAAAACCAAGAGCTCGTTTTTGCTCTGGATATTGGTACGCGCAGTGTCATTGGTGTTGTAGGATATGCGGAAAAGAATGGGCTTCATGTACTTGCGATCGAGCGGGAGGATCATGGGACGCGTGCCATGGTGGATGGGCAGATTCAGGATATCGCTTTGGTTGCAGATGCAGCCAAAGCGGTGCGTGAGCGGCTGGAAAAGAAAGTGGAACAGCCTCTGCATGCAGTCTGTGTGGCGGCGGCAGGACGTTCGCTCAAGACACAGTGTGCAGAATATGAGATCATGCTGCCCGACAGCCAGAGCATCGATAGTGAACTGATCGCTCGGCTGGAGACCGGTGCAATCAACCGTGCGGAACAGGCGTTTGATGCGCAGGGGGATGAAAGTGACCGTCTGTATTATCTGGTCGGCTATTCCGTCACGGGGTATGAACTCGATCATTATCCCATGAACACCCTGCTCGATCACCGTGGACAGCATCTGAAGGCCTCTGTGATCGCAACGTTCCTGCCGAGTGAGGTGGTAGAAAGCCTGTGTACTGCGATGCGAAAGGCAGGATTGGAGGTCGCAAGCCTTACTTTGGAGCCGATCGCGGCAATGAATCTCATTATTCCACCGCAGCTGCGTCTGCTCAATCTGGCACTGGTCGATATCGGTGCAGGCACTTCGGATATTGCGGTTTCGCAGGATGGCAGCGTGATCGGCTATACAATGGCAACCGTTGCAGGAGACGAGATCACCGAGACCCTGATGAAGCAGTATCTGCTGGATTTCGATACCGCAGAGCAGATCAAGTTGGCGATCAGTGTAGGCGAAGAAGTCACGTTCTGTGATATTTTGGGCATTGAGCACTGTATTTCCGCAGAGGAGGTCACCAAGGCAACTGAACAGGCTGCTCGAGTCCTGTGTCAGGAGATCTGTGCAGGGGTGCGCGCGCTCAACGGAAAAGCACCTTCCGCACTGTTTCTGGTTGGCGGCGGCAGTCAGCTTGCCAAACTGCGTGAATATGTAGAGCATGAACTGGAGATGGAGCCGTCTCGCGTTGCAGTCGGCAGCGCGAATCTGCGCAATCTGGTTTGGACAGACGAGGCGTATGATCTCAGAAGTCCGGATCTTGCAACTCCGCTGGGGATCGCGCTTTCTGCGGCGCAGCAGCTGACAGGGAACGGCTTGCAGATCGTCATCAATGGTCGCCGTGCGAATCTGTTCCGCAGCGAGCATTTGAGTGTGCGGGATGTACTGATGATGAATGGATATCGCTATCGCGACTTCATTGGACGCTCGGGGCGCAGTGTTTCTTTCACGCTGGATGGAGAACGGCGTGTGATCCGCGGCACACAGTCCATTCCGGCGGAGCTCAGCCGCAATGGGGAGGCTGTCAACCTGTCTGACTTCGTACATGCAGGGGATAATATTTCCTTTGTTCCGGCTGTCTCAGGTGAAGATGCTGCACCCGTACTGGGCGAGGTGATCCCAGAGCTTTCTCGTGATATCGTCTGGGTAGGCGATCATCAGGTGTACATTGGGCTGGTTGCGCGAGTCAATGGTAAATTTGTATCCAATGATACGGTGCTTGTCAGTGGCGATGAGGTAGAGACCTGCAGCGTACAGACTTTGGAGGATCTTATCACAGTCTATCAGCTGGAGACACCTGTGCTGCGCAATGGCAAGGTTTGTTCCGGTGAGATCCTGCTCGAGGCAGAAGATCATATTGTATGCGGACAAAGTGCTTGTACCAGCGAGGGTTTGGGAGAACATGGGCTGGAAGATGGAACAAGTGTGTCAAAGAATCCGTCAGAAGAAGTGGAAACAAAAGCCGGCGTGAAAGGCGTATCTGCGCAGCAGGCGGCAGAGCCGCAGATCCTGCATGTGGTACTCAATGATCAGCCCTTGAAGCTGACTATCACACCGCAGCATCCGATCTATTATCTTATGGATCTGCTGGAACATACCAACATCGATTTTCAGAACCTGACGCAGGAGGTCTGTCTGGAGATCAATGGGCAGGAGGCTTCCTTCCAGCAGCGTCTTTTCATGGGAGATCATGTGCATATTTATGAAAAACCACGCGAGAGTAGTTTTTGATGCGTACAAAAGAAAGGAAGTGTATATGGATGCGCAGGATCATGAGTGGAATGCTCATGGCAGCACTGCTGCTGGGACAGATCCCACAGGCACAAGCTGCATCTAGGTATAAGATCAAGGTCTTTGTAGACAAAGAGGAGCAGGCGGTCGTCGAGGAGGTCAAGCCAAGCCGTGTAGAATCCGGTGAGGACAGCAAGATCGTATTCCGGCTGGAAAACGATTATGAACTCAAAGAAATCAAGATCCAGGATCGGGAGGAAGACGAGGATTATTATGTCAGCAAGGATGGTGACGAGATCCAGCTGTCTGATGATACAAGCTGTGAGCTTGAGATCGATAAACGCAAGATCACGCTTTGGCTGTATGAGATCGAATCGGATTACGATGTGACCTTATATGCAGATAAGATCGATACAGAGGATGAGGGCTCCGATGATGATGAGGTACGCCTATCCTTATCTGCAGAGCCGGGACTTACGATCAGATCGGATAAAGGGACGAGGCCGAACCTTGGAGATACGGTGAATATCAAGATCCAGCCGGATGCAGGATATCAGGTCGGAACGATCACGATGACCATTGGAGATAAGAGTGCATCTGCAGAGCCGTCTGAAAATGTGATCCGGATCGATCGGCAGCCTTATTATATTTCGAGTGAGCTCGATGGCAGCCGCGTGCTGATTATTCGCAATGTGGGCCGCAGCATGAAGATCCGGGCGGAAGCGATCCGCGGAAGCCACGGGCAGGGAAGCGGAAACGATGGACAGCCGCAATATACGATCATGGCCAATGGTGATATCGGTGTCAGTGTCCTTCCGAGTGCGTCCAATGCATCGAAGGGTGGGATGGTAAGCTTTCGGATCAGTCCGCAATTGGGATATGAACTGCAAAGCATTACGCTGAAAGTTGGAACGGCTGTCAAGACCTTTGCGCCAAGTGTAACACAGGTGAATGTGGGTGGACAGGTATACATGCTGGGAAAAGATGGCAGGGATGTGATCCTGTTTGTAAACGATATCAGCAGTAGTGTTTCTGTGACAGCAGCTTCTCAACAGGCTTATATCCCACCGGTGCCGCAGAAGCCAGCTGCGCCGCAGAAGCCGACTCCGCCAAGCAAACCGACCGTGCCGCAGAAACCGACCCCACCGAGCAAGCCGGCTGTACCGCAAAAGCCGACCCCACCGAGTAAGCCGGCTGCAACAAAGCCTGCAAAACAGACGCCGCCACCACAAAAACCGTCTATTCCGGTACAGGCGAAGGAGAATTCGTTTGATCCTGCAAATAAAAAAGCGTTTTTGCAGGGTAACGGAAATGGTACCATCACACCGGAGGCAGCAATCACACGCGCAGAGGCATCTGCGATCCTGGATCGGCTGATCGCATACACAAATCCTGAGAAGGCAAAGCCAAGTTTTCAGGATGTAAAATCCTCCGATTGGTTCGCGGCAGCAGTTGGACGGCTGGAACGGATCGGGGCGTATGAAGTGGAAAAAAATGGGAATTTTCGTCCGCATGATAAGATCACGCGCGGAGAGCTGATCCATTGGATCGCGCAGATCGATAGAGGCACAACAACGGTACCATGCAGTTATACCGATGTTGATCCGGATAATGTATACTATATGGGGATTGCGTACGGTACGCATCAGGGTTGGATCAATGGATATGCAGATGGAACATTCCGACCGGATGCACCGATCGCACGTTCGGAAGCCGCACATATGGTGCTTCGTATGATGGGGTGGCAGCCAGATGAAGCTGCGATCGCCGGGGTCGGAAAAGTTTTCTCTGATATGGATCCTCAATATTGGGCGTACAATCAGGTAACGGCAGCAGCACGCGGTTTGTATCGTACCTGATGAAATAAGGGCGACGGATTCCACTGCAATATATAGATTTGAAAACTAAATGATAACGGATATCAAGTGTGAGATAAGCATTGCACAGTGGCTGCAGTGCTTATTTTTTTTGTTGAAAGGATATCTAAAATGGTTGGGGATGATAAATCCAAGCACATACCTGAAATGTATAGAAACAGGAAGAAAATATAGGGGGAACATTGCTGAAATTCCAAAGTATTTTTGGGATGTTTCAGCAAAAGAAGTGAGGAGATACAGAAATAGAAGAAATTTTCCGGAAAATAGGACATATTTTAGCGCGTATCTGAAAAGGGCTTATGATTTAGAAATCCGATAGCCAGAGAAAAATTATTGTAAGATAGCTATTTTCTATAGACAAAAGCATGGTTATGAAGTAAAATAATAAGAGATTACCAGATAATATGTCGCATCGTGTCACAAGGGGAAGCGGCAAAAGCACTCTCCCTACACAAAATGTTGTGGCATGTGTCTTTATATAGCCTTTATAGAAAGGATTCCTTCTTTTCAAGGCTTTCCATATCCGTATCATCAGCAGAATATTTTCGGATGTTCTTTTTTTTACGTATATTGTTGCATATATTTCCAAGATTGGAAACCAAAGGAGGTTTTTCAAGTGTCTTTCCTTACATCGAATACAATGCTGCTCACCCAAAAATCAATGGACTATCTCTGGAAGAAGCAGAGTGTGATCGCTGAAAACGTCACGAATGCTGAAACACCGGGCTACAAGGCAAAGTATGTCACATTTGAGCAGGAGCTGCGTGAGAGACTGCAAAAAGCAAGTGAGTTAGGACAGGGCGGTATGCGTACCGCAATGCGTGAAGGGATCCTGGGCAGTCAGATCGAAACACATCGGGCAGAGAATGAAACAGCACGCATGGATGGTAATGGAGTAAATATTACAGAACAGAATATCGAACTGGCCCGCACATATATTCAGTATCAACTGACAACACGCGCATTCGCAGAAGAAATGACCCGGCTGCGTGCAGCGATCCGTGGTTGATTTGTGTGGTTGTTTTTGATTTCGGAGGGAAATGGATATGGCATTTTTGAGTTCTATGAACATTGTTGGTTCAGGTTTAACTGCACAGCAGCTTCGTCTGGATGTGATTTCTGAGAACGTGACCAATATGCATACGGCACGCACGGAAAATGGCGGACCGTATCGCCGTAAGATGGTCGTGTTTGAGGAGCAGGGCGGCAGGCTGACGTTTCAAGAGGCACTTGCGCGTGCGCTTGGGCGCGAACAGACACCGAACAACAATGAAGGCGGCGTGAAAGTTACGCAAATTATTGAGGATACAAGCGATTTTAAGCAGATTTACGATCCTACACACCCGGATGCAGACGCCAATGGCTATGTTCAGCTTCCAAATGTGGATCTCGTAAAGGAAACCGTGGATGCAATGGCTGCACAGCAGGCGTACACCGCAAACGTAACGGTATTCAATGCGCTCAAGGGGATGGCTACCTCAGCACTTGAGATCGGAAAAGGCTAAAATTTAAAGGAGAATAAGAAATGTTTATTACACCTATGGTTCCGGTGCGTTCGGCGGCGGAGCTCTCTGCGCCGAAGCAGACAGAACAGCCTCAGAAGGCTGCGGGCGGGATGTTCGCAGATATTTTTCATCAGGCGATCAACAACGTGAAGGAAACGGAAAATGAGGTTTCTCAGTCGCTGTATCAGCTGGCGACCGGTCAGCTCGATGATATCCATACGCTGACCATTGGGATGAGTAAGGCGGCGGCGGCAGGCGAACTCGTGATCCAGCTGCGCAATAAGGCGATGGAATCCTACAACGAACTGATGAGGATCAATCTGTAAACTATAACTGCTCAAAAATAAGGGAGGGAACGCGGTGAAAGAGCGGGCGACAGCTGCGCTGGAAAAGGTAAAGAGCGTATTAGGCGCGCTCAACCGCAAAACCAAAATTTTGATCGCGAGCGCTGCAATCGTAGCGTTGGCACTGATTATTGGACTGGTTGCGTACAGCAGCACTAAGAAGGCATCAGATTATACAACGCTTTTCTCGGAACTCAATACAGACGAAGCAACAACGATTTTAGGCAAGCTGGATGAGTATGGTGCACCCTATCGATATAAAGGGAACGGAACCATTGAGGTTTTGACGGAACAAGAGCCACAGCTTAAGGCAAAACTGCTGCAGGAGGGTTACCCCAAAAGCGGCTTCACTTATGATATTTTCACTGAAAATGTCAGCATGATGACAACGGACTTTGAAAAGCAGCAGTTTGTTCTCTATGAATTGCAGGATCGCATTCAGGCAACCCTGCGCTGCTTTGAAGGCGTGACACAGGCTGTTGTAAATATCACGCCCGCAGAAGATAACAGCTATGTGCTCAATACAAAGGAGCTGGAGCCAGCTAAGGCTTCTGTGACATTGACGCTCAAAGAGGGCGAGACCCTTGAAAATTCGCAGGTCATTGCGATCCAGAATCTGGTATCCCGTTCCGTGCGCGGTTTGCTGCCCGAGAATGTGACGATCTTGGATTCGGATATGAATTACTATTCCGCGGAAGATACAGGAGACGCGGCGCAGGACAAGGCGACCCAGCTCAAGCTGGAGACCGAGCGTAAAGTCGAGGCTGCTACACGCCGCAAGGTACTGGATGTACTGGAAGGCTTCTATGGACAGGGCAATGTACGCGTCAGCGTCAAGAGCACGGTCGATGTGAAGCGTACCATGCAGGAGGCAACGACTTACACCACGCCGGAAGGCGCGGCTCCTGGCACGGGCATCCCCGGTCAGATCGCGAAGAATCAGGAAGTGCTCCGCCCGACACCGGAAGCAAATGCTGCCGGCGGCGTGGTCGGTACGCAGTCCAATGCCGACATCAATACATATGTCAATCAGAACAATGGTACTGTGGGCGCAAATGATACGCTTGTATCAGATAAAACACAGACCAATTTCAATCTGAATACCATGAAGGAGCAGAATGAGATCTACGCACCGAAGGTTACAGACCTTACGGTTGCAGTCTCCATCAACAGCGATGGATACGGATCCCTGACCCAGCCGCAGATCGTAGAGCTGGTCGCGCGTGCAGCGGGTATCCCACCGGAAAACGAACAGACCAAGATCTCGGTTGCGGCATCTCGCTTCTTTGACTGGGCACCGGAAGAACCGGAGCCGGAAGGCAGCTCGTTCCTAGACTGGGCACAGAGTACCGTATTCGGTATCCCGATGTGGGCGATCGCCGGTGCAGCCTTTGCGTTGTTCCTCCTCCTCGTGATCGTGATTTCCTTGATCGTGCGCCGCCGCCGCAAGAGACGCAGACTGCTTGCAGCTGAGGAGCAGCTGGAGCTTGACCGTGCGACTGTGGAAGCAGAGATGGCACATCAGCAGGAAATGGCAGAGATGCAGAAGGATCTGCTCAATATCCAAAATGAGAAGAGCATGGCACTCAAAGAAAACATTCGCAAGTTCTCCGAGGAAAGCCCGGAAGTGGCTGCTGACTTGCTCAGCAGCTGGTTAAGAGGAGGAAAAGACGAGTGAGTGAAGTAACAAAGAACATGTCGCTGGAACAGAAAGCGGCAGCGGTTGTTGTTGCGCTGGGCGTGGACAAGGCCTCTCGGATCTATCAGAACATGGCAAACGAAGAGGTCGAGCAGCTCACTTATGAGATCGCACGTCTGGGTCATCTTTCCATGGAAGATACTGAGGAGATTTTGGAAGAATTCTATCAGATGTGTATGACCCGCAAGGCGGTCACAGTGGGCGGCATGGAGTATGCGCGCACGGTGCTGGAAAAAGCGTTTGGTGATCAGACGGCAAATCAGCTGCTCGATAAGATCACACGCTCGCTCAAAAATCAGTCGTTCGGTTTTCTGCGCAATACAAACTCGAAAGATATCTTCTCCGTCTTGCAGTATGAACGTCCGCAGACCATAGCGATCGTACTGTCTTATATCGAGCCGGATAAAGCGGCGGATGTTATTACACAGCTTCCGGAAGAAATACAGATCACGGTCGTACAGAACATTGCTGAAATGGACAGTGTTTCCGCCTCTGCGATCAAGGTACTGGAACAGGAGCTGGAGAAGAAGTTCAATACCGTACTCTCGAGCGACAACGCAAAGGTCGGCGGTATCGATTATGTTGCAAATGTGATGAACAATGTCGATCGTGCCAGCGAGAAATCTATCTTCGAAGGATTGGAAGTCGAAAACGGAGAACTGGCACAGGAGATCCGCAAGCGTATGTTCGTGTTCGAGGATATCATCACAATGGACGATCGTTCGGTACAGCGTTTCCTGCGCGACTGCGAACAGAGCGATCTGGTGCTTGCGCTCAAGACGGCTGGCGAAGAAGTTACCCAGAAGCTGTTCAGCAATATGTCCAGCCGTATGGCAGAGAGTATCCAAGACGATCTCGAAGTCAGCACCAATGTGCGTATCCGCGACGTCGAGGAAGCACAGCAGCGTATTGTTGACGTGATCCGCGTACTGGAAGCACAGGGACAGATCATTATTGTAAAGGGTGGAAAGGACGATATCATTGCTTAACATCCTCAAATATTTTCAGCAAGGTTCTGTTGAAAACTATGAATTTCAAGAAGCCGAGCATCTGTCTGTGAATACTGCACCGCAGCCACAGCCGCATCCGCAGATGATGCAGCAGCCACAGCAGTTTGTGCAGCAGGAGATGCAGATGGGCATGCCGAATGGAATGGCAGCGCAGCAGCAATCTGCTGATTTCGCAAAAAAACTGCAGGAAAGCGCGGAGCGTGAAGCAGAACAGATCATTGCGCATGCAAAAGAGCAGGCAGCCGTCATTTTAGAGACGGCTCGCTCGGCAGCAAAGCGTGAGGCACAGGCTTTGTGCGAGGAAAAGCGCGAGGAAGGCTATCAGGAAGGCTTTGCCGAAGGACGTGAGGCAGGGTATCGAGCAGGTCAGGAGCAGGCGATGGAAGAAAGCCGCAGCCAGATCGAGGCACAGCAGCAGCAGATCCTCGATGATATCGAACGGTTTTTTCGCGATGCCACTGACCAGCGTGATATGATGTTTGTTCGCGCGCAGGATCAGATGCGTGATCTGACCTTGGCAGTTGCCGAGAAAGTTTTACGCATCAGCCTGCAGTCCAGCGGTGAGATCGTAGCACGCATGATACAACATGCCACCGAGAAGCTCAAACGGCGTGAGTGGGTGCGTGTGTATATTTCCAAAGGGGACGCACAGCGATGTGTACAAGCTGATATCGAGCTTGCACATTCGCTGGCGAGTCTGTCCGACCATGTAAAGATCGTGCCGATGGAAAGCGAAGACCCCGGCACCTGCATCATCGAGATGCCGGATGAGATCATTGACGCAAGTGCGTCTACACAGATGGAAAATATCCGAAATATGCTGGAGGATATGAGAAGTTGACCATGAAGGAGGCTTAAAATGCTGGACGATATGATTCGTGCGGTGCGCACGGCAGAGACCTACAGCCGTACCGGAAAGATCGAGAATATTGTGGGCATGTCTATCGAAGCCTCCGGCGGCAGAGGCGCGATCGGTGATATCTGCCGTATTTACAGCGGTGCAGAAAGCCGCCAGATCCTTGGGGAGATCGTAGGGTTCAAGCAGGATCGTATGCTGCTTATGCCCTATGAGTCCATGAATGGTATTTCTGCCGGCAATTTTGTACGAAACACCGGAAAGCGTCTGCGCCTTCCGGTTGGAGATTTCTTACGCGGTCGTGTTATCAATGCACTTGGTGAGCCGATCGATGGGTTGGGAGCGTTTGAGCCAACGGAATACTGCTATGTGGATAGTGATTATATCAATCCGCTTGCACGTCCGCCGATCACAGATCGATTGGAGTTTGGGGTGAAAGCGATCGATGGAATGCTCACCATCGGAAAGGGACAAAGAATCGGTATCTTTGCAGGTTCCGGTGTTGGTAAGAGTACGCTTTTGGGTATGATCGCGAAGAATGTAAAGGCAGATATCAATGTCATTGCACTTGTTGGAGAACGTGGACGAGAGGTTTTGGAATTTATCCAGCGCGACCTTGGAGAAGAAGGCATGCGCCGGTCGGTACTCGTTGTTGCGACTTCCGATCAGCCTGCTATGCTGCGTATGAAATGTCCGTCAGTTGCAACCAGTATTGCGGAATACTTCAAAAATCAGGGTTTGGATGTTCTTCTGATGATGGACTCCCTCACCCGTTTTGCAATGGCACAGCGCGAGATCGGACTGGCTGTTGGAGAACCACCGGTTGCCCGTGGCTATACACCTTCGATCTATGCGGAACTGCCTAAGCTCCTTGAGCGAAGCGGTAACTTTGAACAGGGATCGATCACGGGCGTTTATACGGTTCTGGTAGAGGGCGATGACACCAACGAGCCGATCGCAGATACCGTCCGTGGTATCCTCGATGGTCATATCGTGCTGACACGCCGCCTTGCCAATAGCAACCACTTTCCGGCGATTGATGTCAATGCAAGCATTTCGCGTTTGATGAGCGCGATCTGTCCGAAAGAACACAAGCAGCTCGCCTCTCGTGTGCGCGATATCCTGAGCGTATACGAAAAGAATGCCGATCTGATTGCGATCGGTGCCTATAAAGCAGGCACCAACCCACAACTCGATTATGCGATCTCAAAGATCGATCGTGTCAACGCCTTCCTGAAGCAGGCGACGGATGAAGCATTTGGGTATGACGAAGTGGTAAACATCATGGAGGAGATCCTGAAGTAATAACGCAGAGATGCGTGAAAAGCTGAAATGTAACACAAAGAGGAGGCGGTTCCGATGAAGAAGTTTTCATTCTCTCTGGAAAATGTATTGCGGTACAAGAATCAGTTGTTGGATGGCTTAAAAGCCGAGCGCGCCGCTTTGATGATGCGTGTCAATCGACAGGAAGCTAAGATCGAGGATATGAAGCAGCAATATCGTGAGACAAATGCGCGTTACTGCGAGAAAAAAGAGCAGGGGTTTACAACGCGTGAGGCCTATGAGTATGATGCTTATTTCCGAAGCATGGAACGCACGATCCATCATGAGGAAGAACTGCTTGTGATCTATCGCAAGGAGGAAGAAGCAAAGCGTGATGAGATGATCAAAGCGCGTCAGGAGAGTATGTCTATTGAGAAGCTGCGTGAAAAGGAACGCGAAAATTATGATAAGATGGTTCAGAAGCATGAAGAACAGTTTATTGAAGAATTCGTGTCCAACAGCCGTGCCGCAATGGTACAGGTTTAAAGACAGCCGTCGTGTGATGGCAGCTTAAATATGAAAGGAGGTGAGACCAATGAACCAAGCAATGAATCAGGCATTCAATATGCAGATCGATATCAAGCCTGCAATGACACAGCCCAAGCGTCCGGCTCCCACTAAGACCGATAAGCCTGTAAAGGATTCCGATTTCCGTAAGGAACTGGAAAATGCGACCACATCGAAACAGCCTGCAAATAAGGCAGAGGATGTAAAGCAGGAAATGCAGAAGCCGGGAGTGCAGAAGCCGGGTACGGAATCTGGAAATGGCAGCATGCAGCAGGAGGATACCGTCGATCTTCAGAACGTTGCAGCCATGATGGCGGCAACGATGATGCCAACGATCGTCGTGCCGGAAGAAGCCGTGCAGGTGATCCCAGAGGAAACCGTACAGATCGTCATCGATCCGGCATTGACACCTGTTATCACCGAGCAGCAGACACAGCCGCAGGATGGAAACCAGATGCTTTCTATGATGCAGCAGGCGGAAGAAGTTCCGATGGAGCAGCAGATAAAGCCGGTTGAAGTTCAGGCAGAACAGCAGACCGTGACCGTGGAACAGCAGGCAAAGCCGGAGCATAAAACGGCTTTCCAGCAGGTGGCTGCCGTCAAGCAGGGGCAGGAGGACAATACCGCAGTTGTAACTGAAGCAAGTGCTGCCGTACAGGTTGAGCGTCCGCTGTTTGAAAAGGTGGAAGCAACACCGATCCGGGTCGCGCAGCAGCCGATCCGTGCAGATCAGCCGGAATTCCCACAGCATTTGGCTGCACGCATTGACAGTGCTGCAATGCAGGGACAGAATACCATCGAGGTACAGCTTGAGCCGTATGAGCTGGGCAAGATCACCATTCGTCTGACAGTAACAGATGAGGGGACCCATTTATCCATGCAGAGCGCGAACACCAAGACACTCCGTCTGCTTGCAGACCATGCAGCGAATATCGGTGCGATCATTGAGCATAACCAGCAGGGACCTGTATCCGTGTCGGTTGAACAGGAGCAGAGCCAGTATACGCAGCAGGAGCATCATGGCAACGGTCAGCAGCAACAGCAACAGCAGCAGCGTCATCACGATCATCCGCAGAACGATGACTTTATTCAGCAGCTGCGTTTGGGACTTGCAGGATTGCAGTAAGTACGATCAGGACTTTGAAAGAAAGGAGAGTGGTGATCGGATATGGCATTCAACACTTTGATGATGTCCCAGCCGGTTGGGCGGAATGCGTCAAAGACACAGCAGACAGGCGGCCCTAAATTTGAGCATGGCGCAAAGCCAGCAACCAAGGCATCCGGCTATGATATGACAACTGAGGACTTTATGAAGCTGATCATGGCACAGTTCCAGAATCAGGATATCATGAACCCAGCCTCTACAGATCAGTTCCTGAGCCAGATGGTTCAGATGATGACCATTCAGACCATGCAGAACATGAATGATATCAGTACGATCTCCTATGCTGCATCTCTGGTTGGCAAGGAAGTGACCATTGGTGTAATGGGGAAAAAAGGGCTGGAGGAAATCGTAGGCACCGTTACAGGTACCGGTATGATGAACGGTCAGCAGGTCATTATCGTAAACGGTAAGGAATATGCTTTGAACCAGATCCTTGCGATCGGCAGGCTGCCGGAAAATCCGCCGCATGAAGACCTTGACCCAGATATGGGAGTGGATCCGGACAAGCCGGGAAAACCGGATGGTCCAGAGGGCTCGGAGGGCACAGAAAAGCCAGAAGGCACAGAAAAGCCGGAAGGCGAAAAAGAGCCGGAAAGCACAGGAGATCCGGAAAGTGAACCGGACAGCGGAACATCGGGTCCAACGATCTGATAGATAGGAGTTGTATGATGATCCAACAAATATCCGCTGTACGCCAGCAGCAAACGGAACTCAATAAGCTGCGTTTGGCACATAGTGATGCATCGTTTCAGTCACTGCTCAAGGAACGGATCGAGCAGGCACCGCAGCAAGGCGTCAGATTGTCCCGCCATGCGCAGGAACGTACACAGCAGCGAGGGATCGAGATGACCCCAAGCCTGATGCACGATTTAGAAGCTTCGGTCGAGAAGGCAAGTGCAAAGGGCGCACGCGATATTGTGGTCATCAGTCCGGAGCAGGCATTTATCGTCAATGTCCCCAGCCGCATGGTTATTACAGCCATGACAACTGAGGAAATGAGAGAAAACGTATTTACAAACATAGATGGCGCTGTTATTTTATAAATAAAAGAGGCAGGACCGTTTACGGATGTCTCGGCGTGCAGCCCGACGTGCTGCACGCCAAACAGCGTCTGAGATTCAGGAAGGAGAATTTCCACCAATGGTAGGTTCCATGTATGCCGCAATCGCTGGATTGCGCACCCATCAGCAGAAAATGAATGTAATTGGTCATAATATCGCGAATGCCAATACTTATGGCTATAAGAGCCAGCGTACGACTTTTAAGGAGTCCATGTATAGCTCCATCAAAACAAGTACGCCTGGTACTGCTACATCGGGTGGTAGCAATGCGGCACAGATCGGTTACGGCTGTACAGTCGGTACCATCGATATGAACATGCGCTCTGGTAACTATGCGATCACAGACCGTACAAGAGATATCATGATCGATGGTGATGGTTTCCTGATCACAAGCCCAATCATTCAGGGTAATACGGATGATGGACTTACAATCGATGAGAATACCAATTTTAATAATATGAACCTGACGCGTGTTGGCAATCTTGATTTTGACAGCAATGGTTATCTGGTAGATGGCGGCGGTAATGTCGTATATGGCTATCGATGGGAGGGTACTGCATATAAGGCGGATGGATTATTCCCCCTGCGTATCCCGATGGAAGGAGACCTCACAAACTTTACTGATGATGGTGACCGTGCTGCGCTTAACAGCATTAGTATCAATGAAAAGGGTGAAGTTATCGGGCAGGATGAAAATGGTACAGAAGTTCATATCGGATGTATCGCTATGGGCTATGTAGATAACCCGAATGGTTTGACGCATAAGGCTGGTCCTTACTACGCGGCAGGCGGCAATGCTGGTAATGTGCGTCCGGGTGCTTGTGGCGGAGCTGTAACAGGTGATAATATTATCAATTTCCCAACGACCAAGACTGTTTCCGGTGCACTGGAGATGTCCAACGTCGATATTTCCAATGAATTTGCAGATCTCATCACCACACAGCGTGGTTTCCAGGCAAATACCAAGATCATTACTGTAACAGATGAAATGCTCAGCGATCTCGTATCGATGAAGCGATAAGTAAGAAGTAAGTACTCTTAACAGGAAGTGCAGAGCGGAAAACAGATGCTGTTTTCCGCCGCACCCTGCGTGACAAAGCGAAAGGGGGAGATCTCGAAATGCTCAAGCTCACGAGATTAAACGACACACCGGTCGTTATCAATTGCAATCAAATCATGGCGATCGAAATTATTCCCGAAAGCAAGATTATTATGATGAACCGTGACTTTTACATCGTTAAGGAGTCTGTCGATGAGATCATGCAGAAGATCATTGCATATCATGCAAAGATCATCGATGTAGGCCGGACGATTACAGTTTCCGATTATCGAGAGTCTTAAAAGATTTAGAATCGAAACAGATAGAGAATAGAGCGAGGCGCAGAGAGGATATCAGCGGCTTCGCGGGGAGGCAGTAACATGAATCTTACGTATTTGATCGGTTTGATTGGTGGTTTCGCGCTCATTGTCAATGGTATTGTATCCAGCGGTGAGTTGTCCTACTTTATCGATACACCAAGCTTGCTGATCACCTTGGGTGGTACGATCATGACGGTCATCAGTAACTACCCGGCATCCATGCTGAAAGAAGTTCCAAAACACATCAAGATCATGATGAATACCAAGAAGTTTGCACCAGAGGAATATATCGATAAGCTGGTCGAGCTTGCGCAGGTTGCAAGAAAAAATGGTCTGCTGGCCTTGGAGGCAGAGATCGAACAGGTCGAGGATCCCTTCTTCAAGCAGAGCCTTACCATGATCGTGGACTCAAACGATTCCGATAAGGTGCGGGAAATTTTGGAAAATGATTTGGACTGCCTGTCTGCCCGTCATCAGACCGTAGCCAGCATGTATGAACGTGGTGCAGCGATCGCGCCGGCTTTTGGTATGATCGGTACACTGGTTGGTCTGGTCAATATGCTGAAAACCATGGATCCTGAGAAGGGTGCAGGTGACCTTGGTGCGAACATGGCGGTTGCGCTCATTACTACATTCTATGGATGTATCATTGCACACATGTTTTTCTCTCCGATCGCAAACCATCTGCACTTGCGTGACGATCAGGAGGTCCTGTGTAAGACCCTGATCATTGAGGGCGTCCTTGCGATCCAGGCTGGTGAAAACCCGAAGTTCCTGAAAGAAAAGTTGGTTTCCTTCCTAGCTGAAAAGAAGCGTCAGATGGGCGAAGGCGGCGAAGGCGGCGAAGGCGGCGGAAAGAAAAAGGGTAAAAAGAAATAAGATCAAAGAAAAATAGCAGTAGAGGAGTATAGAAAATGGCCAGACGAAAACGTGATAAGGGCGGCGGCGGAGACAACGGCCCAAACTGGATGGATACCTATGGCGACATGGTCACTCTGCTGCTTTGCTTCTTTGTTATGTTGCTATCAACAGCAGATACCAACAAAGAAAAATGGGAAGTTTTTGTTCGGAGCATGAATCCGAACGTGGCAGAGCATGTTTCTCAGATCGTAGATCAGATGGCAGAATCTCCGGGTGACTATCCGATCGATGGCGGCATTGATAAGCCGGAGGATATGGATCTTGCCGAAACGCTTTACTATGCACTCACAAAGTATGTAGAAGAAACCAATATGGAAAACGCAGTCAGCGTGACCAAGGGGGACACCTACGATTTTATTACATTCGACTCAACTGTATTCTTTGAACCGAACAGCTATACGATACAGCCGTCTGGCAAGAAGGTGCTGGAGGGTATGGTCGAAATCATCAAGCCTTTGGCAAAGGATATTGATGAGATTCGTATTTTAGGTCATACTTCACAGGCAAGTGCGGAAAGGGCATACGACCTGCATCATGACCGATATTTGGCGAGCAACCGTGCGGATGCAGTGCTTTTGTATCTGCAGGATAAGAATGTCATCGATCCGGCGAAGCTTGTCAGTATTGGATATGGACAGTATCGCCCCATTGCGGGATTTGATACTGCAGAAGGAAGAAGTAAGAATCGACGCGTTGAAATGCTCATTTCTGCCAAGCAGGAAGGTAAGGATACTGCCTTAGAGGAGTACTATAATACCCGAGAAGCAAAGGGAGAGGATGCGTCTTCCAAGCAGGGAGCGCAAAAGGATGAGAAGAACAACGCATCGGAATAAAAGAGGAGATAACTGAATGGCTGAGGTACTATCCCAAAGTCAGATCGACGCCTTGCTCAGCTCCATGCAGGCGGGCGGGGATGTAGAGACAACAACATCTGACGCGCCAGAAGATAATTATAGAAAGTATGACTTTTACAGTCCGAAGAAGTTCACCAAGGATCGACTCAAGATCCTGCAGGGTGTCTATGAAGGATATTGTCGAACGATCACAGCACGCCTCAACAGTATGATGCGTATGGGGTGTGAACTGTCGGTTGACTCCATCGAGGAGCAGCGTTATTATGAATTCATAAACGCGATCACAGACAATGATGTTTTAACGTTGATCAATGTCACGCTTCCGGGAAGTCAAGCTGAGAGCACCCCGATCATTTTGCATGCAACAACGCAGATGATGTTGTTTATGATGGATCGTATGCTGGGATCGGTGAATGAGAAAGCACCAAATATTTCTTACGCATACAATTATACCAGCATCGAGCTGCAGCTTTATGAGTCTATTCTCAGCAAGCTGATCGAAGCGATGTCAGAAAGCTGGCAAAATTATTTGGATGCTCGGTTTTCTTTGCTGCGTGTTGAGAAGAACCCAACGCTGATGCAGGTCATTGGAATCGATGAAACAGTCATCATTGTTGGCCTCAATATCGAAATGGGTGAGGTGAGTGGACGTTTTAGCATCTGTCTGCCCGGAACCCTGCTGACCAGTATCTTTAATATCATCGCGCGAAGCAATGTCAGTGATGCCATGCTGCCGCGTAATGAAAGGGACAGTCAGGAGATCATGGACAGTGTACGAGATTCCGATATGGAGATCTTAGCAGAGCTTGGTCAGGTTCAGCTCAGTCTGCGTGATATCTACTATCTGCATGTGGGCGATGTGATCAATCTTGCAAAGCCGAAGGATTCTGATGTCACACTTTATGTGGAAGGTGAGCCTTGGTTCCTTGGTAAAATGGGAACGCATAAGAATAAAATGGCAGTGAAAATTGATAGTGTCTGGCAAGATGCCTAAATTTCAAGCCGAATAAAGGAGCGAAACGAATGATGCAACCGCAAAACTTCAGCACGATGGAACTGGATGCTATCGGCGAAGTATTGAATATTAGCCTTGGTTCGTCAGCTACGGCGGTATCCAATATGCTGAATCGGCGTGTGGATATTACCACGCCAACCGTGCATGTGCTGACTTCCGAAGAATTTGAATTAGGTCGCGTTGACCCCGCGGTCGGCGTAGAGATCACCTATGTATCCGGACTTTCCGGCCGAAATATCATGCTGCTGCGCCGTCAGGATGTGCGTGCGGTTGTTGATATTTTGATGGGGCAGGAGACCGCAGATGAGGACTTTGTGCTGGATGAACTCAGCATGAGTGCCATCTGTGAGGTCATGAATCAAATGATGGGTGCCTCTGCGACCGCGTTGTCTGAGTTTTTGGGCAGAATGGTCAATATTTCAACGCCAACGGCATTTGAAATCAAGGATCTGGAATCTTTCCGTACGGATTACTTCCCACATGGCCATACGATGGTGGTGGTTCGTTTCAAGCTCTCGATCGAGGGTGCGATGGAAAGCGAATTTATGAATGTGATGCCTTGCGAACTTGCGAAGGAACTGATTGGTGCAATTGGGATTCCGACCGATGATAGCGATGCAGCAGCGTCAGCTCCGGAACCGGCACCAGCACCAGCACCCACGGCACCGGAACCAACACCAGCGGCATCTTCAGGCGGCAAACTGAGTCAGGAAGAGATCGAGAAGCTGATGAGCAGCACAGCAGCGGCACCAACACCAGCACCAACACCTGCGCCAGCACCAATGCAGGCGCAGCCGATGCAGCCGCAAGCTTCTGCGCCGATGATGGGAGCAGCACAAATGGGCACTGTAACACAAACACCAATGGCAGCACCGACAGCAATGCCGATGGGCAGCGGACAAGTAGACTCTGCACTCATGGCGCAGCTGACGAACCTGATCGCGATGCAGCAGCAGATGCAGCAGCAAATGCAGCAGATGCAGCCGCAGATGCAGCAGATGCAGCAGGTGCAAGGCAAGATGATCCAACCCGATCAGCCATTTATGCCGCAGTTTGCTTCGGGAGAACCACTGGCAGAGGAACAGGCACAAAACCTTGACCTGATCATGTCGGTTCCGCTGGAAGTCTCAGTTGAGATCGGACGCACCAAGCGTTTGGTCAAGGATATCTTGGGATTCACGAAGGGTTCGCTTGTTGTTTTGGATACTTTGGCAGGCGATCAGGTAAAGCTGTTCGTAAATGGACAGTGTGTTGCACGCGGTGATGTGGTCGTTGTCGAGGACAATTTCGGCATTCGTGTCACAGAGATCCTGCAAAAACCAGACCTTACTGCGCTCACACGCTAAGGTTTTTACATAAAGAACAACTATTGTAACAATGTTGGCGCAACCGCTGACAGGGAAAATACAAAAAAGGATGGTTAATAACAATGGCTAAGATTTTACTGGTAGATGACGCAGCATTCATGCGTATGATGGTTAAGGATACTTTGACCAAGAATGGGTATACCGATCTGGATGAAGCTGCTGATGGCGCACAGGCAGTTGCAAAGTACGATGAGATCCATCCCGACCTTGTGATCATGGATATCACCATGCCGAATATGGATGGCTTGGAAGCACTCAAGGCCATTCGTGCAAAAGATCCAAATGCAACGATCGTAATGTGTTCTGCAATGGGTCAGGAAGCAATGGTAATCGAAGCGATCAAGTCTGGTGCAAAGGACTTTATCGTAAAGCCATTTAAGCCAGAGCGTATCCTCAAGACGGTTACTTCCATTCTCGGCTAATGGAACTCCTTTGGACACTGGCTGCAGTTGTGATCGTGCTCTATCTGGCATATCAATGCAGCCGGTTTATTGCCGCCCACGGCAGCTTTGCAGGCGCATCAGGGACTGCGATGCGCTTGCTTAGCCGATTGCCGCTTGCGCAGGACAAGCAGTTGGTCGTTGTCGAGGCAGGTGGGCACTATTGGCTTTTGGGCGTATCTCAGGCTGGGATACAGCTTGTAGCAGAGCTGACAGAAGAAGAAGCCATGGGATGCGTCAAGTCGCCGCAGGCAGGTGAGGCGATACCGCAATTCTCTGAGATCCTGCGGAAAGGGCTGTCCAATCTTGGCAAAAAGGACAAACATGACAAACATGATTAACCCCACTTGCTGGGGGAAAGGAAGGCAACGCAACGATGTCAAGTGCGCTCATCAATGTAAACGGAAATAATGTGCAGACCCTTCAGGTTCTGTTCCTGACGACAGCGATTGCACTGCTTCCGTCCATTGTGATCATGATGACCTGCTTTACACGCATTGTGATCTCGCTGTCCTTCCTGCGTACTGCAATGGGCACGCAGGCGACACCGCCCAATAATGTATTGGTCGGCATTGCGCTGTTTCTGACGCTGTTTATTATGTCTCCGGTGGTCACACAGATCCAAAAAACAGCGTATGAGCCTTACGTTGCAGAACAGATCACTCAGGAAGAGGCACTCAATCGCGCAAAGATCCCACTGAAAAAGTTCATGCTGACCAACACACAGAAGAGTTCGCTTGATATGTATTTGGAGCTTTCCAAGACAACGATGACCGAAGATCCAACACAACTTCCGCTGCGTGTGATCGTGCCGGCGTTTATGACGAGTGAACTTAAGGAAGCATTTCGAATCGGATTTTTCCTGTTCATTCCTTTCATGCTGATCGATATCATCGTATCATCTACCCTGATGTCGATGGGTATGATCATGTTGCCGCCGGCGACGATCGCAATGCCGTTCAAATTGCTGCTGTTCATTTCGATCGACGGCTGGCAGCTGATCTTTTCGACCCTCGCGCGAAGTTTTAACTAATATGGGCACAGGAGGAGGTGCGCAATGACAAATTCACAGGTTATGGATGTGATGCATTCCGGTATCTTGGTTGCAGTCAAGCTCGCTGGACCAATGCTGATCCTGAGCATGGGTGTCGGTGTATTGATCGCGATCTTGCAGGCGGCAACGCAGATCCATGAACAGACCTTGTCTTTCGTACCAAAACTCATTTTGATCGCGGTCATACTACTGGTATTTGGCGGTACAATGTTGGAGATCATGCAAGATTACACCTATGAGCTATTTGCGATGATTTTGAGTAAGTAGCAGGAAGGAGAGTCTATGGCATGATCGATTGGGCAGAGTGGACGATCCTCACCTATATCCTAATGCGCATGAGCGGATTTATCTTGTTGAATCCGCTGATCGGTAGAAACAACGTGCCGGCTTATGTCAAGGCGGGACTGATCTTCGTCCTGACCGTTGCAATGACTCCGCTGGCACCATCGACAGCCCCTGTGCCTGGGACCATCATTGAATATGCACTGCGGCTGCTATTGGAATTCGGGATCGGCTATGTAGTGGGCTTTGTGACAAGCCTGTTTTTTTATGTAATCGTAATGACCGGCGAAGTGATCGATATGCAGATGGGTCTCAATATGTCCAAGGTATATGATCCGTCTTCCAATGTATCCCTTTCTTCGGTAGCATCCTTATTGAATATCCTGTTTATCTTGCTCTTTTTTACAGCAAATGGACATATGACACTGATCCGGATCCTGATGACTTCGGGACAGATTGTTCCGTTTGGAGCGGTACAGTTTGGAAATGAATTGGCGCAGAGTATCCTGACACTGTTCACACATTGTACGATCTTGGGTGTCAAGCTGGCATTTCCGATCTTTGCGGCAGAATTTGTTGGAGAAATGGGAATGGGTATCCTCATGAAGACCATTCCACAGATCAATGTATTTTCCGTTAATGTTGAACTGAAAGTACTGGTTGGGCTGCTGCTCCTGCTCCTGATGTTTTATCCGATGGGGGATTTCCTCTATAAGATGGGCAGTGAGATGCTGGCTGCCATCCAGCAGCAGCTTGTGCTGCTTGGATAGTATTTTTAGGTGCGCCATAGGACTGGGGGGATGACGAGGCATGGCAGGTGCTGATTCCAAAACCGAAAAAGCGACCCCTAAGAAACGACGAGACGAACGAAAGAAAGGTAATATTTTTCTAAGCCGTGATATCGTCGTGGTTGCAACCCTGCTTGCTGGCTTTGCCATTATTCGGGTCGTTTTCCCGATGATCTACCAGAATGCAGCAGCATTTCTTCGTGAGTGCATTGCAATGATCGAACAAAACGGAAAGCTGAATGAGACGATCGCGCGTGAGCTGGTTGTCCGGTTCTCCTATTTGGTCGCTGTCTGTGCAGGTCCCATGATGGCAACTGCGATCGTTGTAACGATCGTTGCAACGGTAGCACAGACAAAACCGATGTTTACTGTAGAAAGTTTGAAGCCAAAGTTTGACAGACTGAGTCTCTTAAAAGGATTTGCTCGTCTGTTCTCGGGAAAAAGTCTGATGGAGGTACTGAAAGGTATCGTCAAGATCAGTATCCTGCTCTATATGATCTATAGCTTTGTACTCAAGCATCTTACAATGTTTGCAAAGACGCTCGATACAAATCTGAACTCCTCTACTGCTTACCTTCTGAAGATCGTGATGGATATGATCCTGCAAGTGGGCATGGCGTTCATCGTGATCTCTGCATTTGACTTTTTCTACCAATGGTGGAGCTATGAAAAGCAGATCCGCATGAGTAAGCAGGAAATCAAAGAAGAATATAAGCAAACGGAAGGCGATCCCCAGATCAAGGGCAAGATCAAGGAAATGCAGCGTCGTATGGCACAGAGCCGTATGATGCAGGCCGTTCCGCAGGCGGATGTGGTGGTGAGAAACCCAACCCACTTCGCAGTTGCACTGCGCTATGATCTTGAGAAGGATGAGGCTCCGGTCGTTGTTGCGAAAGGAGCCGACCATATCGCGCTGAAGATCGTAGAGATCGCGGAAAACAATCATGTTTCGGTGGTTGAGAACCGTCCGCTCGCGCGCGCACTTTATGCGCAGACTGAGATCGGACAGCAGATCCCACCCGAGCATTATGGTGCGATCGCTGATATCCTTGTTTATGTATATAAGCTCAATAACCATAAGCTGATTCAATAATGTTTTAAACCAATGACCAGGAGACGTGAATGAAAAGACTGTTTGACAATATCATATCGCTGTTCGTGGTCGTCGTCATCCTGTTCCTGCTGATCCCATTGTCAGCAGGGATGCTGGATGCGATGTTCATCATCAATATTACCCTTTCTCTGATTATTCTGTTGATCACGATGAACATCAGTGAGGCATTGGAATTTTCCATTTTCCCCTCGCTCTTGCTCATTACGACCTTATTCCGTCTGGGACTGAATATTTCTTCCACCCGTCTGATCCTGACGGAGGGCGGCAAAGCAGGTAAGGTCATCGAGGCATTTGGTAACTTCGTAATTCAGGGCAACATCATCGTTGGTGTCCTGATCTTCCTTATCATTGTTTTGGTACAGTTTATTGTCATCACCAAGGGTGCAGAACGTGTATCCGAAGTTGCCGCACGCTTTACCTTGGACGCTATGCCGGGTAAGCAGATGGCGATCGATGCGGATCTCAGTTCCGGACTTATCAACGAGCAGGAAGCACGCATCCGTCGTTATAAGGTACAGAAGGAAGCGGACTTTTACGGCGCAATGGATGGTGCGACAAAGATCGTTAAGGGCGATGCCATCATGTCCATCATCATTACCACGATCAACTTTATTGCCGGTGTCATCATTGGTATGGTACAGGGCGATATGTCGATCGGTGAAGTGTTCCACATGTATTCGATCGCGACGATCGGTGACGGTCTGGTTTCCCAGCTCCCGGCACTTTTGATCTCTACTGCGACCGGTATGATCGTTACCCGTGCGGTATCTGAGGGAAGCCTGAATAAGGACGTCATCAAGCAGTTCATGGCACAGCCGCAGGCTCTGATGATGGCAGGCGTACTGCTTGCACTGTTTGGTGTGATCCCGAATACCCCTCACTTACAGCTGTTCATTATCGCGGCAGGTCTGATCCTGCTGAGCCGATACAGTGCGAACTCCATGAAGAAAAGTCAGGAGGAAGCACTTGCGGCAGAGGTGCAGCAGCAGGCCATGGCAGAAGAAATGGAAGCCGCACCGCCGGATGAGGCGGACTTCTATAAGGATGTCAACAATGTCTATTCGCTGCTCACAGTCGAGCCGGTCGAAATGGACTTTGGATATAGTTTGATCCCGATGGTAGATGAGTCGAGCGGCGGCAAGCTGATCAGCCGTATCGTTATTTTCCGAAGGCAGTATGCGCAGGATATGGGTTTTGTTATCCCGTCTGTTCGTCTGCGTGACTCGGCAAGTTTGGGTACGAACCAATACGTCATCAAGATCAAGGATGAAGAAGTTGCTCGCGGAGAGATCCTGATCGACTATTATCTGGCACTGGAGCCCTCTAATCCGGCAGGTGAGATCGATGGTATTGAGACGATCGAGCCGGCTTATGGTATCCCGTCCAAGTGGATCCTGCCAGAGAATAAGGAAATGGCAGAGATCTATGGATATACGGTCATCGACCCACTGTCTGTTATGATGACACACCTGTCCGAAACGATCAAGAAACATACCTATGAGCTTCTGAGCCGTGCTGAGACGATGCAGCTTGTGGAGACGATCAAGAGAACGTCTCCGGAGCTTGTGGAAGAAGCATTCCCGAATGTGATCAGTTACGCAGGCTTCCAGAAGATCCTGTCCAATCTGCTCAAGGAAGGCATCCCGATCAAGGATCTGGGTACGATTTTGGAGTGTATCATTGAAAGTGCCGCTGTGACACATGATAGTGATATGATCACCGAGAATATCCGTACAGCACTCAAGCGCACTATTACAAGACGCTTCTGCGTGGATGGACAGCTGCGCGTGATTACGTTGGATGCGGAGGTCGAACGCGCGATTATTGCGAGCCTGACAAAGAATGAGCAGGGTGTTTATCTGGCACTCAGTCCGGATCTGCTGCAAAAGATGATCGCACAACTCAGTGAAAGTGTAAAGAAGTTCAATGATCTTTCTCAGCCGCCGATCATCCTTACGAGCCATATCATTCGTGTGTATCTGGCACGCCTGATCGAGCAGTTCTTCCCAAACATGTATGTACTTTCTTTCAATGAGATCGTGAATACTGTGCAGATCCAGGCGATCGGGAATATCACGATGTAAGCAGATTGCCTGACTGGGAAGGGGGGCGAGACACATGTCTGAATGGGAACAAATGAGTGCAGAAGAATTGGTTGCAGAATACCAGCGTACTGCAAGGCATGAGATCAAGCAGGAGCTGGTCATGCGCTACATCCATGTTGTACGAAGTATTGCACTGCAAATGCGCGGAGTTTATTTGAATTTTGCGCAGGTTGATGATATGATAAGTGAGGGAGTCATTGCGCTGATGAGCGCAGTCGATAAATTCGACCCCAGCAAAAACGTAAAGTTTGAAACCTATGTTTCCAAGCGTATCCGCGGTTTGGTCATCGACCTTGCCCGCAGACAGGATTGGGTGTCCCGTGGGGTACGGCGCAGTGTACGAGAGATCGATCAGATTTCCAACGCCCTGTTCATTGAGCTCGGACGAAACCCGACCGATCAGGAGATCGCGGATCGTATGGGGGTCACGGTGGAGAAATATCGGCAGATGCTCAGCAAAACCGGACTGTGCAATGTCCTTTCGCTGGAGATGATGTTGGAGGATTCTGCACAGACCACACTTGGGGAACGCCTCGTTACATCGGATATAGAAGATCAGCCAGAGCTGCATCTTCAAGAAGAAGAACTCAAACAGGCACTGCGAGATGGCATCAATTCCCTGCTGGAAAATGAACGCATGGTCGTTTCGCTTTACTATGAGAAAGAACTCAATATGAAAGAGATCGCACAGGTGATGGAAGTCAGTGAACCGCGTATTTCGCAGATCCATGCCAATGCGATCCGCAAACTCCGTTCCTATATGGGGCGGTTTATCGCAGATACTTAACCTTACAGTAAGCACGATAAGAAAGGAGACGTTCCTGTGTTCAAAGGCTTTTATGATCTGACATCAGGCATGTTATCGCAAACGCGCAATCTGGATGTTATTTCAAACAACATGGGCAATATCAGTACGCCCGGTTACAAGGCAGATACTTATATCGATACCACATTTCGTGAAATGATGTTCAGCCGCGTTGGAAATCGGGACAAGACTGGTGCGGAGGAAATCGGACGGCAGACCATGGCTGTTGTGCCGAGTATGGTCTATACGGACTATGCACATGGATCTCCAGAGGAGACTGGCCAGCCGCTCGACTTTGCGATCAGCGGCGAAGGTTTCTTCCAGATACAGGGCGAAGATGGAAACTACTTTACAAGATCCGGTTCATTTATTGTAGATAATGACGGATTCCTGACATTGTCGAGTCATGGTCATGTACTCGATCGTAATGGACAGCCGATCTATCTGGGAACGGATGATATTCAGGTCGATAGCGAAGGCAATATTTTTCGCGGAGATGGAAGCCTGGCAGGGCGTCTGGGAGTATTCGATTTTGCGGACGCGTATCAGAACACATTGATCCATGCAGGAGAGGGCGTTTATATGTCTCAGGCACAGGCTCAGCCCGTAGACAGTCCGATACAGTGGAAGATCCTGGAAAATTCTAATGTGGATATGGTGCGTGAGATGACGCGAATGATGAGCAGCCAGCGTGCTTTGCAGAGTGCAGCACAGGTACTCAAGATTTACGACCAATTGATGACAAAGGCAACGACTGATATTGGTCGTGTATAAAAGGAGTGAATGGGCATGAATATGGGATTTTATTCCGCTGCAGCCTCTGCATATTATCAGCAGCAGCGTTTGAATGTGATCGGTAATAATGCTGCAAATATCAATACAGTTGCATATAAGGCAAAAAATCCGACATTTTCTTCATTGCTATATAGCAATTTTAATGGCGTAGATGGACCGCTTGCGCGTGGCTCCGGCGCACGCATGGAAAAGGCGGATACAGATTTTGCTGAGGGTACCTTACAGGAAACCATGAATCCTCTGGATTATGCACTGGAGGGAGATGGGTTCTTTGCGCTGCGGGACATGCAGACAGGAGAAGTCTCTTATACGCGTGCAGGTAACTTCCAGCTTGCTCAGATGGGAAATGGACAGTATTTTGTAACCGATCATTCAGGTCATCGCTATGTACTCGATCAGCTTGGTCAACCGATCATGGCAGAGCGCGATGAAAATGGTGTGATTGACAAGACGCTCAAGCTCCCGGTCGGCGTATTCACATTCCGCCAGAAGAACAATATGCAGCATTTGGGAGACAATCGGTTTTTGCCGGTCGAGAAGAACGGACAGCCCATTGCAGCCGAGAATGCAACGGTTCTTCAGGGCTACTTGGAAGGTTCAAATACCGATATCACGAAGGAATTTACCAAGGTGATCGAAGCACAGCGCGCATTTTCCTATGCATTGACAATGGTTCGCACTTCGGATGAGGTCGAAACAACGATCAATGGATTGCGTGGCTAAGCAAAAGGAGTCAGGTATGAGAATTAACAGTTTTGAGGAAATCAATGATTTGGCACTTGACACCTTGCGCGAGGTCGGAAGTATTGGTGCAGGCAATGCGGCAACTGCACTCAGCAGCTTGCTGGGGCGGCGTGTAGATATGGGGCTGCCCAGCGTTCGCGTCATGGAATTCAATGAGGCCGTTGAAAATATTGGTGGCTTTGAGGCGATCGTATCCGGGGTCCTGGTCAAGCTGGGTGGTGAGATCAATGGCATCATGCTGTGTATTCAGCAGATGGATTTTGTTAATCTGGTGACAAGCAGCATGCTTTCTCGCTCGATTGAGGATTTTCAGGAGTTGGGTGAACTTGAGACTTCTGCGCTGACTGAAGTGGGTAATATTATGATCTCCTCATACATGCGCGCGATCGGGGATCTATCGGGGATCAAGTTTACGATGTCTGTACCAAGTCAGACAGTTAATATGCTGGGGGCAATGCTCACTGTGCCAATGGCTGCGTTCGGTAATCAGTCCAATCATGTACTGACGGTCGGCGGTCAGTTCCGCTGCGACGGGATCGAAGTACATAGTGATCTGCTTTTGTTCCCAGATATCAATTCGCTGAACTATATTTTGTATAAACTAGGCGTATTGTAAGCGGGGTGCCGTAATGAATGAAACAGGAAAAATCGTAGTTGGCATAGCCGACATGAAGATCGCGCGCCAGCAGGGGATGCTTATCACATATGCATTGGGTTCCTGTATTGGGATCTGTCTGTATGATCCGGTCATCAAGCTGGGGGCATTGATCCATATCATGCTTCCGCTGAATATGGAGGCAGGCAGAGCACATCCATTCAAATATGCAGATACAGGGATCCAGCAGACCCTGCAGAAGATGCAGGCGATGGGAGCCAATCTATCGCGTGTGACAGCGAAGATCGCAGGCGGTGCAAAAATGTTTGAAATGCAGGGAGACGGTGCGCTGGGCAATATTGGGCATCGAAACTCTGAAAGCGTAAAAATGATGCTCCGGAAAGCAGGTGTCCGTCTGGTGCGCGAAGAAGTGGGAGGAACTGTGGCGCGTACCCTGCTGTTCGATGTCGCAACGGGGCAGGCTTGTATCCGTTCCTATGGAAAGCAGGATATCATCATCTGATCTGGTATGATATAATAGAGAAGCAAAAGGGGTCACACCTGGAGCGCGTGAAGAAGGAGAGTGGTATAAATGGCAGAATATAACAGCGGAATCTTGCTCGAATCAGGTACCAACGAGATCGAGATCATGGAGTTTACGATCAATGGGAACTTGTATGGTATCAACGTGGCGAAAGTGCGCGAGATCATGATGTCGGCACCGGTCAAGCCCATGCCGCATTCTCATTTTGCAGTTGAGGGCATCTTTAAGCCGCGTGATATCGTATTGACAGTCGTAGATCTTCCGACCTATCTGACAGGAGATCCGTCAGAAAAGGGTCTGCGAGACTTGTTTATCGTGACAAACTTTAATAAGATGCACATCGCGTTCCGTGTACATACCGTGGTTGGGATCAGCCGCATTTCATGGGCAGATATTCAGAAGCCTGATAAGACCGTTTCTGGTGGCACAGAGGGTGTGGCAACCGGTATTGCTCAGTGTGGGGATGATCTGGTCACGATTCTGGACTTTGAGAAGATCGTAGCAGAGATCGCACCGGAAACCAGCATCCAGATGAGTGAGATCGACCGCATGGGTCCGCGCATGAGCCGTGATATGCCGATCCTTGTGGCAGAGGATTCTGTTCTTTTGGGTAAGATGATCAATGAAGCACTGTATAAGGCAGGGTATCATAATATTACGATGTTTGATAATGGTCAGGAGCTCTGGGACTTTTTGGAGATCCATGAGAAGGATGAAGATCTGAGCCATCTTGTTTCTCTGATCATCACGGATATCGAAATGCCGAAGATGGATGGTCACCGCCTGACCAAGCTGGTCAAGGATCATCCGAAGTTCCATAAGATTCCGCTTATCATTTTTTCCTCACTTATTTCTGATGAAATGCGCATTAAGGGTCAGGAGCTTGGTGCAGATCGACAGCTCACGAAGCCCGAGATCGGACATCTCGTTGATGTGATGGATGAACTGATCGAACAAGCGCAGAGATAATGTAAGATCTGGAAAGGAGATGGGCTTATGAACGGATATATCGTCAGACAGCCAATCAAAGACGTAGAAGATAATGTTGTTGGGTATGAAATTTTGTATGATAATGGGCATGATGCGCTTGCACGCCAAGGCGTAAGCGATTATGCGGCTGCAGATGCCATCTATAATTTTCTCAATGACAATTCGGATAAACTGGTACGGGATACCACCAGCTTTATGACCTTTACGCCAACGTTGCTGTTTAAGAATACGCCCAAATTATTTGATCAGCGGCATCTTGTTGTACAAATCGAGGATGATGTGGTCGTGCATCCAATGGCAACTCGTATCGTACAGCGTTGTCAAAGTGAAGGCTATCGGATTGCGATCAATGATTTCCAGTTCAATACGCGTTATTTCAGCATGATGGATTATGTTGATTTTATCAAGCTGGATATTGCACATAATACAGAATCGTGGCTTGGCAATATCGTAGAGATGGCACACAGCATGCACAAGCAGTGTATTGCAATCGGCATTAAGGATCAGGCCATGTATGATCTGGCACACCGTGTCGGTGCGGATTACTTTCAGGGCAGTTATGTTGCAGAGCGTGTCAAGACAAAGGTACATAAGGCAAGCTATCTGCAGAGCAACTTCTTCCAGCTCGTTGTAGAAGTGACAAAGGATGAGCCGGATATCGATGAGATCGAGCACCTGATCGCACGCGATGCATCCCTGACCTATGCGCTCCTGCGTATGGCGAATTCAGTATACTATGCGTCACGCAGACATGCCTCCTCTGTCCGTCAGGCATTGGTGACTGTTGGTTTGGGACAGCTCAAGCAGTGGGTATACCTCATGTCCTGCACGCAGCAGGGAGAGGATCTTAAGGACTCGGAGGAGTTCCTGCGCCTGTCCTTCCTCCGCGCAAACTTCTGCGCAGAGTTGGCAGGGCACAGCAATGCGCTGGAGATTTCCAAGTCTGAAGCATATCTCTTGGGTATGTTCTCTACCCTGCCCTATTTGATCGATGCACCGCTTGAGGAAAGCCTTGCTGAGATCCCACTTTCGGATGAAGTCAAGAATGCCCTGCTCAAGCATGAGGGCAGCAGCGGTGTGCTGTATGATCTGGTGCTCTGTTATGAGAAGGCAGACTGGGCAGCGATGACCGAGCTTGCAACAAAGATCCAGATCCCGACTGAAGTATTGACGACAGTATATTTTGACTGTGTTGATATGGTCAATACGATTTGGGATAGCCTCAATACAAAGCATGCGCTTGAAGAAGAAGTAAAGTAATAAAGAAGAATCCCCCACGGGACATTGGGTCACGTTGGGGGATTTTTTAATGGTGTGGATTCTGCATGACCTTCATGCATGACTGTGTCAGCTGTGCCATGAGCATGCCGCGGTAGCGGTGTTCATAAAAGTTCATCATCGCATTTACCGTGTCGTGCGTGAGCACAACATACTTTGCTGGTACGGAGGACAGCGTCAGCGCGCGGGTATCCAGCCAGCAGCGGCGGCAGGTACACATACCGAACTTATCCATGAACTCTTGTTGGAAGCCGTCCAGCATGACCTCCATCACATTGACGATCTCGAAGTCCTCCTCAGAATGCGCCTTTGTCGCAGGCTGGGTATCTTGTGCAGGTTCAGGAGCAGCTTCCGGCATAGGATCATCTTCCGGGGCGGGGTCTTCAGCTGTGGCTTCCTCGGGTACAGACTCAACAGAGAGACCGGCTTCTGCAGCGATGCGTTCAGCACGCTTGCGTTCTTCTTCCAGCCGTTTTGCATCCTGTGCTTCGTACTCTGCAAGTTTTGCAGAAAGGGAGTCGTGGATCTGCTGACTGATACGCTCCTCAAGAGCCTGTGAGAGATCCATCATGGAGTTGCTGCTGGTCGGGGCGGTGGACTTGCGCGAGGATGCGCGGCGGCGCGTGGGTGTGGCAGGTGTATGATCCGGCTCGAATTCAGGGAATACAGGTTCTGTGACTTGTGCTGTGTCTGTGGGATCAGCGTTCCCAGTGTCAGATGGAGCCGGTGTGGGCTGCATGGGGGGCGACAAGGTTTCTTCCGGTGTGGGATCAGGTTCAAAAGAGAGGTCTACGGATGGCTCTACAGCTGGCTCGGAACGCTTTGGATCGCTAGTCAACAGGTTCAACACATGAGAGGTCTTATTGCTTTTTCGTGTTATTTTTCGTGCCATACGATAGTACTCCTTGTATTACTTCGATGCGGAGGTCGCTTTCAGAACCTCATCGATAAAGTTGTTGTAGTCGAGTGCAGGCTTGGACTGGGGTGCATACTGCAGGACGCTTTCACCGTGTGCCGGTGCCTCTGCAACAACAACGCTGCTGCGCACTGTAGTTTCAAAAACATGGCATTCGAGCTGTTCTGCGATCTGTTCTGCCATTTCCTGTACTTCTCGAGCCAGATTGATCCGGTAATTGAACTTGGTGAGCAGAATACCCAAAACATTGAGGTTGGAGTTGTAGAAATGGCGCACGGTGTCGATGGTCTCCTTGATCTGGGACACACCAAGCAGGCTGAGGATCTCAGGAACCATGGGGATGACCAGAGAGTTTGCTGCAACGTAGGCGTTGACCGTCAGGATATTCAGTGCGGGTGGGGTATCGATGATGATATAGTCATAACGATTTTCCACACGGGACAGGGCGTTTTTGAGCAGGAACTCGCGGCCGGGGCGATTGAATTCCAGCTCTGCACCGGACAGCAGGATATTGGATGGTACGATATCGCCAAATTCTGTGGAGATAATGACCTCATCGAAGGAAGCCTGCCCTTTGAGTGCCTCGTAGATGGTGTGGGCGTTTTCGATATCCAGTCCCAAGCTGAAGCCGAAGTTGCCCTGTGGATCGAGGTCGATACCAAGCACCCGTTTGCCGCGTTCATGCAGACCGGTAAGCAGTGCAGCTGAAG
Source organism: Butyricicoccus sp. (assembly GCA_020025755.1). GTDB lineage: Bacteria > Bacillota > Clostridia > Oscillospirales > Butyricicoccaceae > Butyricicoccus. Next base: position 74,746 of record JAHHRO010000002.1, read on the forward strand.
TAGTCGTTTTGCCAACGCCGCCTTTTTGGTTGGTTATTGCGATAATATTAGACAAAATTATCCCTCCATTGTAAAATAAGTATTCAAACTATTATTTATATTATACTATATGTCGATAAAGAAGTATAGAGCGCGAACGAAAAACGATTTGCCCTATTTTGGTAGGGCCCGCGTATAGAACAAAGGAGTGAATGAATATGACACTTGGTGGCGTAGGCGGAGCTGGAACCAGCATTTATGGAAGTCGAAACGTGCTTTCTGGTCTGGCGAGCGGCATGGATACCGAATCCATGATCCAAAATATGACGCAGGCAACTCGGATGAAAATTGCACAGCAGAAGCAAAAGAAGGAGTTGCTTGGATGGAAGCAGCAGGCATATCAGAGCGTTAGTACACCGCTCATTGAGTTTTCCAGAAAGTATATGGACTATCAGTCTCCCACAAATCTGCTTAGTTCAGCATTTTTTGATCAGTCTATCATAACATCTGTAGGAAAGAATAACGGTTTGGTCAGTGCAACTGGTAAGACGACCAGTGATGTAAAAATCAATGGTGTGCATCAGCTGGCAAGCAGTGCCAATTATCATGGTATTGGCAGTGCACTTGCAAATGCGAGCATCGAAACCGGTGAGATCGGAATGGATGAGAAGATAACTGTGCACGACCTTGCTGGTGAGAGCCTCACATTTAGGTATGGCAATAAGCGTTATTCGCTTTCCTTGCCACAGGGGGCGGATGTTAGCACTCCGGAAAAACTGGCAGAAGAAATCAATAAAAAGCTTGCCGAGACAAGCATTGATGGTGGGGGTAAGCTATCGGAGAAAATCAAGGTTGAAATACAACCAGATGGTACCGATAAAAAAATTGTATTTAAGAATATTGATAAGAGCGGAAATAAGTTGGAGTTCGTGGGTGCGAGTGAAAAGATGCAGTCTGCATTGCATGTTGATTTCAAAAATGTAGATGAAGCTATCTCAATCACACAGAAGATACCGTTCGAGTCCAAAATCAACCAAACCGACTTGACGCATGAAGAAACCATGTCTGATTTCTTGGTGGGCAAGAATCTTACTTTCTCTGTGAATGGCAAAGCTCAGAATATCACGCTGCTGACAGAACAAGAAAAAGCCGAATTAGAAAAAGCTCCTGATAAGAATAAGAAGTTCCAAGAATTGTTGCAGGGCAAGCTGGATGGAGCCTTTGGCACGGGGAAGGTTCAGGTCGATTTTTCGGGAACTCCAGGAAAAGATACAGGAAAACTTAGTTTTACGACCAAGGACAAGAATGACATCCTGCGCGTGACTGGCGGCTCGGGCAAGTTGTTCGGCAACACCGGTGCATTTGGCATTGAGGCTGGAGATGGCAACCGCCTGAATATGAACCGTTCTCTGGAAAAGCTAGGCATTACATTTCCATCCGGTACAGATAAGAAGGAACTCACAATCAATGGTATAAAAGTCGGTGAGTATGACAAAGAGGCTAAGATTTCTGATATCATAAAGGATATCAATAACAACAAGGAGCTGGGCATCTCTGTAAAGTATTCTGAAATCTCTAATGAGTTTGTATTTACTACAAAGGAGACCGGTGAAAATACGAAGGTCGAGATCACAGGCGGATTGGGCGAAGAACTGTTTGGTAAAGCAAAAGAAAAGGGCACGGATGCCATTATTGATGTTACAGTTAATGGCAAGCATGAGCAGCTGAAGCGTTCGTCCAACGACATCGATATCGATGGACTCAAGGTCAAAGTTTCTGGCAAATTTGGAAACTATGACACAAATGGAACATTGAGTATCGACCCAGCAGAAGAAGTCAGCTTCACGTTTAAGCCGGATACGGAAAAGGTATTTGATGCGATCAAGGAGATGGTCGAGGATTATAACAAGATCATTGATACTTTGCATACAGCAATATCTAAAAAGCCTAGCCGAGAGTATCAGCCGCTCACAGATGAGCAGAAAAAGGAAATGAGCAAGGAAGAAATCGAGCAGTGGGAGGAAAAAGCGAAGGAAGGCCTTCTCTTTGGTGACTCGCATCTGCGTGAATTGCAGAATGACCTGCGATTTGTCTTTGCTCCTGGTGGTGAAGCTGGTGCTGCGCTGCGCGCAATGGGTATCGAACCGGCGGATAATTATAAGTCAGGTGGTAAAATCAAGCTGGATGAGACCAAGCTGAAGGCGGCCTTGGAAGCAAATCCGGAAAAGGTGAAGGAGGCATTCAATGCTCCATCGCCAGCAGGAGCACAGAACAGTGGAGATCGGGATGCATTCAAGGGCGGCGTTATGACACAGCTCAAGTCCATTTCGGATAAGTTTGCATCTACCTCTCTTTCCAACCCAGGTATCCTGCTGCAGCGTGCTGGCTCTCCGAAGTCTGCAAACTCTATGATGAACAATGCGCTGCAAAAGGAAATCGATGGTATTGACAAAACGCTTGATGGATTGAAGCTGAGGCTGAAAAAGGAGATCGACCGTTACAATTCTAAGTTTACTCAGCTTGAAATGTTGGTTTCGCAGATGAATGCACAGAGTGGTCAGCTTGCAGGTCTTATGGGCGGCGGCATGATGTAAGAAAGGAAGGCAGGAGCAAAGCTATGTACACGAATGGCTATGACCAGTATAAGACGCAGAGCATCAATACTATGACATCGGGCGAACTTCTTTTGTTGCTCTACGATGAACTGGTAAAACGGATGCTGAGAGCTGAACTGGCATTGGATCAGGAAAATTATGAATTGTTTGAGCAGTCTGTGATCCGCTGCCGAGAGATCATTCGATATCTGGACGATACGCTGGATCACCAATACCCAATCAGTGCAGAACTTTCGCGCCTGTATGAATTTTTTCAATATCAGCTTAGCCGTGTAATGGCGAGCCGGAAAAAGAGCATTTTGCAGGAGCTCAGACCCTATATCGAGGATCTGCGCAGTAGTTTTCGTGAAGCAGAGAAAACAGGCGGAAGATAAGAGGACGCTGTCATTATGGATATTTTACGGGATCTGCTGATGCAGCAAAAGAAAAAATATATTCAGTTGAGTCAGGTTATGGACATCACGATGCAGATGGCAGAGGCGATCGACCGTGATGACAATGTAACGATCGGTATGCTTGTTGCGATGCGGCAGGAACCGCTGTTGGTAATCGATGAGATCGAGCAGGCTATCGGTGTACAGTTGGATCCGCTTCCGGCTGACATGGCAATACACTTACGGGCATTGCTTTCCGGTCGTGGCGATGAGCTGGCGTCAGCAGAGGAAGCGATGTTGGATGAACAGTGCAAGATGAATTTCCGTCTGCTCAGCCGGATCGTAATGATCGATAAGCGAGTCAATCAGAAGATCGGGAAGGATCAGTCATTTTATCGCTGAAAACAAGAATGGGTCAAAAAAATCGGTTCAGGCTTAACTGCCTGAACCGATGATCCATACGGGTCCGCCGTCCCCGTCGCGCGCGGCAAGCTCGCGCACGATGAGGTTTGGATCCCAGAGTGCCGTACTGTTTTCAAAACTCTGGGGATCTGCCAGAAGGAATTTCCCCTCGGGGGAGAGTCCGCGGACGATCATAAAATGTCCGGAGGTCGTAAAGTGTCCCTGCCGCACGAGGATCACAAGAACCTTGCCCGCCTTGAGCTGATTCGTCAGCCCTGTTACGGTGCGATCGGTGGCAGAGGTCACGGTCAGTCCGTAGGCACGCGCCGCCGCCGGGATCAGGGCATGGTAAGAGCCGCCGCCGCGTGAATAGTATCCGTGGCGGACTGCCCAGCCTGCCATCGTCACGGGGTCTACCTGATAGTCGGTCATGCTGGAGATCAGCATCGCCATTGCAGTTGGGCCGCAGCCGTGGGTGCCGATGGGATCGGAGCCATACAGCTTGTCCTTCCAAGCCGGTGCGACCTGACTGAAAAAGAGGATATCCGCGTTGCCGCCAGTGAGCACGATGTCACCTGATACCGGATCGGTATAGTACCCGTCATGCTGGATGATCATGCTGTCCTGCGCTGATGGGTTTCCGTTCGTGGGATCAGGAGGGGGCTCCGGCGGCTTTTTCAGTTCCTCAAGGGCTTGTCTGGCTTCTTCTGCCCAAGCGGCAGCGGTTTCCTGCGTCTTATGTGCAAAGGCGATGGCGGTATTTTTACTGAACTCGAAGGTTTCAACAGCTTTTTCTGCAATCGGGTCTGCAATACGGTGAAACAACGCAGGCGCAAATATAAAGCAGGCAATGCCTTCCACAAGAACAAAGCAGAAAACACCGATCAGAACAATATTCCCCAGCCCCAACGGACGAGGAATTTTGTCTTTTTTTCGTTTTGCCATTGTTGATACACCGCCTTTCTGGTATAATAATACAGGTGCTTATATACGATCGTTTTATGAAAGTATAAGAAGTACCAGAAAGCAAAAGATATGCTTTCCTTTTCTGTGCGGATAGCTTTGGTATTGCGAAGCAAACGGATGGGATAACCAGATATCTAAGTGCAGCTGAAAAAGTGACGGATCATCGCGGTTTTGGGCTGCTGCAGTGCTATCCTATAGGGAAAGACTATCGGTTTTATTATAGCAAACATCATTTGCTTTGCATAGTATATGAAGAAAAACTTTTTCTTATGCAGGGAAAAGCAGCAAGGGGCAGCCCCTATTGGAGGAACGATCTATGTCGGTTATCACGTTGGAATCTGTAAGTAAAGAATATGATGCAGGTTCACGCTCAAGGGTAAAACTGCCTCCAGCTGTGCGCGATATCAACCTGAAGATCGATCAGGGGGAATTCGTTTTCGTTCTGGGCAGCAGCGGTGCTGGAAAGAGCACTCTGCTGCACTTGATTGCCGGAGACCTTGTGCCCACCCGGGGGAGGGTCTTGCTGGATGGGATCGATCTGGCGACTGTTCCCGAAAGAAGGCGTCCATTGATTCGTCTGCGGTACGGACTGGTGTGGCAGGAGCCACAGCTGATCGAGGATCGCACGATTTATGAAAACATCGCGATCTCCATGCGTGCTTCTGGTATGCGCCGAAATCAGATCCGCGAATCCGTGCCAAAGGCACTCGGCATCGTGGGACTGCGCCGTACATTGGACAGCTTTCCGCATGAGATCTCTGGTGGGGAACGCATGCGCGTAGAACTTGCGCGCGCCATTGCAAATTCGCCAGATATTTTGATCGTTGACGAACCAACTGCGAATTTGGATGAAGATACAGCTTGGGATATGGTGCAGCTGTTTCAGGAGATCAATCGCCGCGGAACCACGGTCATCATGGCGACCCATGCAAAGAACATCGTCAATATCCTGCGCAAGCGCGTGGTTACGCTGGCAGACGGCAGGATCATCGGGGATGTGCAGAATGGCAGATATGGCTATATCTCCCATCGTTTTTCTCGTGCGGGAGGACACAGCAAATTGTTCCGTAAATAAAGATTGCCCGACATCTGTAAGGATCGTTTTGGAGGCATAATCCGGTCGGCGGGACGATCGGTTATGAAGATAGATATATCAGGAGGTAAAAGAAAAATGTTTAAGAAGCTGAATATCCGAGGGCGTCTGCTTACCGGATTTGGACTAGCGATCGTATTATCGGTGATGATGATCATATTATCGCTGGTAGGACTGAATACGGCACGCGGACGCTATATGGATCTGATGAACGGTCCGATCGAGTCCGTGGATGATATTAAGGATGTACGTATATATATCAACAACATGGCACGCGTTGTGCGTGACATGGCACTCAATCCAAACCCGTCTGCCTACGCTGCGGCAGAGGCGGATCTGACGAAGTATAAGGCAGATGTTTCCAAGCTGACCACCAAGATCATAAACGAGTACCATGGCAAGGACACCTATGCAAAGGATTGGGTCGATGCCATCACCGCATGGCAGGCTAAGGCAGATGACATTGTAAGAACCGTCAAGGGCGGTGATCATACACGCGGTATGCAAATGATCGTGAACGAGTGTACCCCAGCCCTGCAGGAGATGGTAAAAAAGGCGGTACTTGTAACAGATAGCCTGACGACTGAGCGTTCCGAGGAACTGAAGCGTGTTGAGGACTACACCAAAAGAACATCTTTCATGATCGGCATCCTGCTCCTGATCGATATCATTATTCTGGTCATTTTGTCCATCCGCATCACAGCAAGTATCATCGTGCCGCTGGATGAGATGAAGAAGACGATGGTTGCAATGAGCAAGGGCGAACTGCATACGCCATGCACCTACGAAGGAACCGATGAAGTTGGCGTGGCCGCAGCTGCACTGCGTGAGAGCCAGCAGAACCTTGCCAACATGGTCGAGGCACTTGACCAGGCACTCGAGCAGATGGCAGGCGGCAACTTCCAGGTTACACTGCATGCAGAATTCCCAGGCGATCTGACCAGCATCAAGACTTCTGTGGAGAATCTCCTTGTCCGTCTGAACGAAGTTATGTCTCAGCTGCGCAGCTCAGGCACACAGGTCGCTTCCGGCGCAGATCAGGTATCCTCCGGTGCGCAGGCACTGGCGCAGGGTGCAACCGAACAGGCAAGCTCTGTAGAGGAACTGAGCGCGACCATCAACGAGATCTCTACTGCTTCCCGTCAGAATGCGCAGACTGCGATAGATGTGCGCAATCTGGCAAACGATGCTGGTGCTGCGATCGAAAAGAGCGGTCAGCAGATGCAGGAAATGCTTTCTGCAATGAACGATATCAGCAACTCCGCTGCTGATATCAGCAAGATCATCAAGACCATTGAGGATATCGCATTCCAGACCAACATCCTTGCACTGAATGCAGCCGTTGAGGCAGCGCGTGCAGGTACGGCAGGCAAGGGCTTCGCTGTTGTAGCAGACGAAGTGCGCAACCTTGCAAGCAAGTCCGCAGAGGCATCCAAGAACACCGCGGCATTGATCGAGCAGGCGATCCATGCGGTCGAGCGCGGCAGCACACTGGCAACCGGTACGGCGGACGCTCTGAACGAGGCAAGCACAAAGGCACGCGACGTAGTCAGCCACATCGACCACATCACCGATGCAGTCGATCAGGAGGCTGCTTCCATTGAGCAGATCACCATTGGCATCGACCAGATCTCCGCTGTCGTACAGACCAATTCTGCGACCAGCGAGGAGTCTGCGGCGGCTTCCGAGGAACTGTCCTCTCAGGCTCAGGTGATGCACAACCTGCTCAGCCGTTTCCGACTGGACAGCGTAGCAGGCAGCCAGATGGGCGGTTTCGGCGGCACACAGCCCGCCTCGGACGACTATGGCAGCCATTATGACAATAGCAGCTATACTTCGTCGGCAACAAGCAGCTTCGATAAGTATTAAGAGACTTGATCCATGAAAAGGGTCTGCCGCAGAATGCGAATTCTGCGGCAGACCTTTTTTTGAACTCTGGATATGGTTTTTGACAGGATACCACTTCCCATCCTCTGCTATTTTGAGTACAGCAAAACTGACCCTGACACAAATGGCAGCATCAAACCGAGTCAAAGCAGTCTGTTTTCATCAGGCTATGTGGATTTCAGAAAGATGCGTCTGTCTGGTTTCTTGCTTCTGGATACGGCTGATATTTTTATAAGTTGTTCCAAGGAATGCGTTCGTCCATGATTTCCAGAGATCCTTCATGACTGTAAAGGTTCCCTATCTCATTGCAGCCACCACCATTTTTGATGGTTTTACTTCATCATAGCTCATTTCCCTATGCCAGCCCGGGATTGAATCAGGGATTCCCTAAAGACGTGATAGATCGCTGCATCATTTCTATAACTATGAGCGTATCCAGTATAGAACAGGAGTGACGCCGCTGATGCTGCGCCACTCCGCTTGAAATTTCATATTGCCCTACCCAAAAGGTTTTTTTGTGCTGCCTGTACAAACTGGGGCGGTTCAGATCTCTCTGAACGGCATTTTGTTTATTTCCTTTCCTCAATCGGCAGTTCCTCATTTTCTTTGGGAACCGTTTCAGAATGAGAGGAAGTCTCTGCGTGCTTGGGGACATCGGAGATCGGAACTTCCTCCTTTTCGAATGGGACGACGTCGGGCTCAGGAGGAGTCGTTTGCTCAGGAGCAGGTTCTGGAGCAGTCTTCTCTACCGGTGGATCAGAAGCTGCTGGGGGGTCTGTGATATCATCTTTTATTTGAGCCAGACGCAGATTGTTTTCGGCAATGCGCAGCTGACACGCACGAATACGGTCGCAGTCTACAGAAAAAGCCGCATCAGGTGCATCTCCATAAAGTTCAAAATACATTTTGCCGATCGCCAGATAGGCGCGGCGCATTGCGTCCTCCTCTGCCATATTATCTGTTTTGAGTTTTGCGATCGCAACGCCGCTTTGCATCATTTCAGTTGCCTTGCCACGCAAGTCATCGAGTTTATCCAGTAGAGCCATAAAACCAGCCTCCAATCAATGTTTCTTATAAGAATCATTGTACATGTATTTGTATGAAACGTCAAACAAAAACTTTAAAGTACATAGAAAATTAACAAATTGCATAAAAAAATCGACGAGGAATTGGAAAGAGAAAGCAAGTTTTGTTGCAAAGGGGCGGTTGGTGTGGTATGCTAGCAGAAAGGGGTCCTTGCAGGAGAAGAAGGGGCATAACAAGATGTGCCCGAGCACATAAAAATGAAGGGAGAGAAACAATATGGCAGTCACCCTGCGCCAAATTGCAGAGATCGCTGGGGTCTCGCGCGGTACGGTCGATCGTGTCATCAATAATCGCGGACATGTGAATGAGGCGGTGGAGGCACGGATTCGGCAGATCGCAGCAGAGCTTGGATACGAACCAAATGCTGCCGGAAGAGCACTCGCACGCGCAAAAACAAATATAAAAATAGGATTTTTGGTGCAGTCAGTGGAAACACCGACCATGCAGACCGTGGTGAAAGGTGCAGAACAGGCGGCGGCAGAACTCAAAGCACAGGGCGTGGAGGTCATCATCCGCAAGATGGAATCGCTGGGAGAACAGCGTGAACTGGATGCGATCGAGGCACTTGTAAAAGAGGGGATCAAGGGACTTGCGATCACACCGAGTGATTCTGCCGAGGTTTGTGCTGCTCTGGATCGTGTGGTTGAGAACGGCATACCAGTTGTAACGGTCAACAGCGATGCGCCGCGGAGCCGCAGGATGTGTTTTGTAGGGATCGATAACAGCCGCGGAGGACAGACAGCGGCTGGACTGGCGCGCTCCATGCTGCCAGAGGGCGGAAAGATACTGGCGTTGTCCGCGCATCCAAATAATCACGGTCACCGCGCAAGATATACCAGCTTTGCGGAAGAACTATCCAGAATTGCGCCGGATATCGAGCTGTTACCCTTACAGCATTGCTTTAATCGGGATGATTATGCATACGAACTGACGCTGCGGGCACTGGAAGAAAATCCCGATCTGGATATGATCTATGTAACAGCGCATGGTCAGCATGGTGTGTGCCGTGCGATCGAACGGATGTCAAGACGCGTGCGCGTGATCGCATATGATATCACGCCGCAGAACTGCATCGATCTTGCCGCCGGACGCATTGAATTTGTGATCGATCAGAATGCAAAGGTACAGGGAACACAGCCGATCCAGCTGCTGTATCGTTATCTGATGTATGGAGAAAAGCCGAAAACTCCAGAAATGTACACAGATGTTCTCATAAAAACACGATATAATATCTAAAATAGTTAAAAAATATATTTAAAATATACAAGGCTTCTGAAAAGGAGCCTTGTGTTTTTGGTGCAATTTGTTCACGGGCACATAATATGATGTCGAAATAACTAAAAATAGCAGAGATAATTTGTATATTTGTATGAAAATAAATAATAAATGTCTATTTTTGTTGCGTTCACGGGCACAAATCAGTATAATGAAACTTGTGAACAACATGTGAACGATCGGAAAGGATCGCAGATCACGCCCAATGGCGGTTTGTATCGTTCTCATAACAAAGGCAAATGGGAAAATCGAGTCCTGTTTTGTGCTGTATGGTCATTTTAGGGGAGAACATACAGTAAGGCTACACGCGGCTGGATGCCTTGCCAGCCAGCAAACTGATTATGGAAAGAGGATGAAAGAATGAATTTGATGTTCACTGTGGTAACATTTGTAGGATTTACTGCACTTGTGGCATTCATCTCATGGTGGAAAACAAGAGATGATAAGCTGGATACGCAGGATGGATACTATCTCGCTGGCCGCGATCTGACAGGTCCCGTCATTGCAGGTTCCCTGCTGATGACCAACCTCTCTGCTGAACAGCTGGTTGGTATGAATGGACAATCTGTTCGTATCGGCATGAGCCCGATGGGGTGGGAAGTAACCTCCGCAATCGCGCTGGTTATCCTTGCGTTTGTATTGATGCCAAAGTATTTACAGACAGGCTTGACCACAGTACCGGAATTCTTTGAACAGCGTTATGATGCAGGCACACGCCGCCTCGTTTCGTTTATCGTACTGCTGTCGTATATCCTGATCATGCTTCCGAACGTGCTGTATGCAGGTGCGCAGGTATTTGTCAATATCTTCAGCATTGATGTTGCAATGGCACAGAATTTTGGAATGGAGCTGACACAGGCTCGTTTCTGGGCGATCACCATTGTATGCATCGCAACTGCGATCGTTGGTTCGCTGTATGCGATCTGCGGCGGTCTAAAAGCGATTGCACTGTCTGACTCCATCAATGGGATCGGACTGATCCTCGGTGGTCTGCTCGTTCCGATCTTCGGTCTCATGGCATTGGGCGCACTCAATGGCGGCGGTTTCATGGAAGGTGTGGATATATTCCTCCATACAGACAAGACTTTGCTCAATGCAATCGATGCACCAAACCTCAACGAACCATATCTGCCATGGCCGCTTCTTGTAACAGGACTTCTTGTCAATAACCTGTACTTCTGGGCAACCAATCAGTCCATTATTCAGCGTGCATTTGGCGCAAAGAACCTGAAAGAAGCGCAGAAGGGTGCAGTTTTGGCTGGCTTCTTCAAGATCCTGACTCCGATCATCATCGTATTCCCCGGCATTATCGCACGCCTCCTGTACACAGATATCACAGCTTCGGGTGGCTGGGGCAATGGCGATACGGCGTATCCGATGCTGGTTGCAGACGTTATGCCAAAGGCACTGCTTGGCTTCTTTGCTGCGGTCATGTTCGGCGCGATCCTGTCCTCCTTTAACTCGATCCTGAACTCTGCATCTACCATCTATGCGCTTGATATCCATCGTCCGATGTTCTGCCCGAATGCGGAAGATGCACACATGGTAAAGGTCGGTCAGGTATTCGGCACGATCGTTGCAGTGATTTCTACCATCATGGCACCGTTCTTCATGTATGCAGTTGGTGTCACAACGGTTGTAAACTCCGCGTTTGCAGCGTTCAATACGCCTCTGTTCGTATGCCTCCTGTGCGGTTTCTTCTGGAAAAAGGTACCATCCAATGCGGCGAAGATCGTAATTCCGGTGCATGTGGTTCTGTATTTCCTCTTGCAATTCGTACTGCGCCATCAGATCCCGGCACTGGAAAATATCCACTACCTGTACTTTACAGCGTTCCTGTTCGTTCTGGATATCATCCTGATGGCTGTGATCGTAAAGGTAAATCCGCGCCCGACAGACTTTGTTCTGAGCGATGCGAAGGCAGTAGACATGACACCTTGGAAGAACGGCAAGATGATTGCCGGAGTGGTACTCGGTGTTATGTGTCTTGCATATATTGTTTTCTCTCCTCTTTGCTTGGGTGCATAAAAGTGCATCCTCGCCTCAAAAAACCCTGTCAGTTTCTGACAGGGTTTTTTTGAGTCTGTTGAAGCCATTCAACAGACTATTCAGAGAAGCCCAGCTTGCTGGATACATAGCCAGTTTCGCGCCCAATGGTGTGGGTTGGTGGCAAATGACAAGTACAAGTTGGACACCCACCCAGTAAAAATGGGTTAGCCTTTCCAGAACAGCATAAACGGAATACAGAAATTGTTATGTAAAATTTTGTCGAAAAAGGTCGGAAAACAAATGGACAATTCGAGAAAATGATTTATAATAAATAAGGAAAGAAGGTTCAATATAGGGGAAAAGATAAGAAAATCACCCTGTATGCGTACAAATGTTTGCTTAAAACGGAGATGGAAATAAGGAGATGATCCGTGCGGCGACAGGATTGAAAGACGCATAAAAAAGTTCAGAGATCTTCAGGGGAGTTTAGAAGCCGCACGATTTTGGAAAATTGATGGATAAAGAGTCAATTGTTTTGAACCAAGGGGTTTGGATCGAATCTATATAAAGAGTGGGGCAATGCGGAAAGATGGCATACAAATGTAAGAAAAATAAGATGACCAATATTGGAAAGCGTCTCTATGATAAAAACACATCATAGAAATTCGTAAAAACTTTTAAAGGGAATAAACCGTAGGATGAAACGATATTTTCCGAAAGAAAAGAGAAGCCAGATATTCTGCGGAGCTGTCATTATGTTTTAGGAAAAATATGGGAGATACAAAAGGTCAAAACATATAAAATAGAATCGGGTATAGCAGAAAGATCGGAAAGCAGCTCTGTATTTTTTGATATTTGGCTGACTGGTCGGTAAAGGAGGAAATGACAATGAAAACTTCAGGTACAAAGCGTGTGCTGGCATTCTGGCTGGCAGTTGCAATGCTCGGAGGTTCTGCACCGGCAGCATTTGCTGTAGACATGGAAAAACTTCAGCCGGCAAAGCAGGTCGCAGGCGATGAGTCAGTAGCGATTCCTGAGACAGAAGCAGATACAGCAGGTGCGCCAGCGGAACCGCAGGCAGAGCCACAGGAACTTGCGGCAACAACCATCGATCATATCAAGATAGAAGGAGCAGAAGGTTCACAAACAGAAGGCTTTACTGTAACAGTAGATGGCAGAACCAAAAAGACTTTGACTGCAACTGCACATTCCAGTGCTGGTGAGAATGGCAATACAGTTTCAAATGTTACTTGGTCGATCAAGGAAGGCTCTCATGATGGTGTAACAATCAATTCGGCAGATGGTCAAATTTCGGTCAATGGCAGGGCAAAGGAAGGCACCTATACCATCACTGCAACGCCAGCCACAGTAGAAGAAGGTGCTTCAAAGGAGACAACTGATAGAGCAAAGGAAACAACGTTGGAGATTAAGCGTGCGCCTTCCAAGCCGACGGTTAACAAGGTGTTTGTAAAGGGTGTTGATGTAACAGGACAGCAGATCACCATTCCCGCAGGCGAAACAAGAGATTTGCGCGCAACTTTTGTGGATCAATATGGTGACTGTTCTGAAACTGCACAATATACAGTAGAGCCGGACGGTAATACTATCGTAGAGATTACAAGTAGTAAATTACAGGTGGTTTCAGGAGCGAAAGCAGGAGATACAGCAACCGTTACAGTTAAGAGTGTAAACAATACAGAGGATAGTGGAAAGAAGTTTACTGTAAAGGTTGCGGATCAACAAGCTCACGATATTGCAATTGAATTTGTTGATTTTCCGTCTAAAAAACAGATTGAGTATACAGGCAGCAATATGCCCCATCCGCAGGTTAGAATCACAGGGAAAGATGCGCCTGTTACCAGTGGTGTAATTTATAAGTACGAAAGAGTGACACCCCAAAATACATTGTTAGATGACGTTGGTATGGATAGTGTCAAGGATGTGGGACATTACCGTGTGACAGCAATTTATAAAGAAGGTGAAAAAACTGCATACACCTCGGCTGATTTCGAGATCACACCAAAGGAATATAAGGGTGTAAGAGAGTTTTCTGAGTCTGTTCTGGCAAATAGAACACATCGATTTGATCTGCTAGATAATATTCAAAAGCTGAAAGAGGATGTTGCAATCACATTGCAGAGCAAAACATTTGGTCCCGTTGTCGAGACGGCAACTGTTTCTGGTAAAGTATTGACTGTAACAACAAAAAAAACGATTGGAGAAACTAAAACAGAGGATATTGTTCTGCATGTAGGACCCAAAAATTATACCCCATTCGATATTACTTATACGCTGAAAGCGGTTGATAAGACAGATGTATCCAGGGATATCGTATTTGAAGACAAAACTGAGATATACAATGGCGAATCGAAGGCGTTGGATGCGGCGTCTCTGGCAACTGCACGGAAAGATGGAACATGGACGTACACATGGACACAGGCAGCAGATGAAAGGGCAATGGAACAACCAGAGCCGCAGCCGCCGAAGTTTAC
>JAHHRO010000020.1 GCA_020025755.1 Butyricicoccus sp.
CATTGTACTATCTTCTCTCTTTTGTAGTCAAACTTTTTATCAGTGATTTTCTGATTCTTTGGAAATCTTAGATTTGCTTGAAAGCAAAAGGCAACGTGTCGCGTGGGCGGTTGAAATTTATGTTTACACATACTGCGGAGTGTTTGGAATGTCCGTAGGATTTTTATTTCTGAAAAATGATTTGCTTCGAGAAGCAGAGAAGCGTGTCGCGCCGGCGACGGCGGCATAAGGGCTATAACCTTGCGGTTCTTGCCCTTATGAATCCCACACTCCCTCTCCATCAGATGAACCTTTCAGCCGCCGTAAGGGTGTGAAAGTATGAGCTCCGCCACAGGCGGATTTTCTGAGGTCGGATTCTTTCCGCCCAGTGCCCCAAGGGTGGGAATGTATGACCTCCGCACAGCGGACGCGTGCAGCCTTTTGAAAAAATGGTGCAGACTTTTCCAGCCCCTCCATGAACGCTCGCGTGCGCGTCCCCATTTCCTAAACTAAGAGCAATGGACGTTCGAGCACAGTATGCCAGCAAAAAGAATCCGCAGCATTGGAACAGTCCGACCAGTTCGCAAACTGGTCGGCTCGTTCCAGATGCGGCGAGGAATGAAAAACCTGCGGTTTTTCTCAAATATTTTCCAGCCATCCCGGCGATTCTTCCCCTCTTGATATTGCATTTTTACCGACTATTATAGTATAATAACCCTATTAGCTGTGTCCGTTTCCCAAACGACACATGATCCAAAAAAGGGGGCGGTAATCTTGCCAGATTCCAACATCACCAAACGCGCATTGGCACAAACACTCAAAGACCTTATGGCACATACGCCCTTCTCAAAAATCAGCGTAGGCGACCTGTGTACTGCCTGCGGCATGAGCCGTAAAAGCTTCTATTACCACTTCCGCGATAAATATGATCTGGTCAACTGGATCTTCTATACCGAATTTATCACCGAAGTCCAGAACAACTCCTACAATACCGCTTGGGACTTTCTCGAGGATATCTGCACCTATTTTTATCGCGAGCGTGCCTTCTACCAAAAGGCAATGCAGATACAGGGACAAAATTCCTTTTGTGAATATTTTTCCGAGGTCATGGAGCCCTTTATCCAGACATTTCTGGACAGCATCTTCCATACCGAGGACGGAAACGACTTTTCGCGCGTGTTCCTGACCGATGCCTTCCTCAGCTCTCTTATGCGCTGGCTTCGCAGTCCACACCCTGTCCCCCCTGATATATACTTAGACAGCCTCAAGCACCTTTTGATCGATCTTTCACGCAGAATCCTACTGGATTTTGACCTCAGCAATCCATCTGAATGAACAAAAGAACCAGAGAATGATTCTCTGGTTCTTTTTAATTGGTTTATTTTTCAAAAACTGCTGTCTTTTCTGCTTCTCCCTGCTCCTCAGAAGCGTGATCGGGCTTTGTACGCTTGTCCAAGGACTCGGTATGCCCCTTATCACCATCCTGCTTTTCTGCCTTGTCTGCATCCATCGGCTTCGTTGCAGACAGCTCGGTATTCTCCGCGAGGATCTCGTTGGTTTCACTCAATCCCTCACCAATATCCTGCATGAGCCCTTGAGAGCGGCTTTGCAGCTGTGCCAAACGGTCTTCCTTTGGTGCAAGATCTTCTGCGCTTGCGCCACGCACCTTGTCCAACTCGATCTCAGACTTTAGAACGCGTGCATCGCCATCAATGCCTGCTTTCTGGGCACTGACGTCTTCCATCCGATCCACTGAAGCCGCTGCGTCCATCAGATTGGACATGATATTGTTTTGTACTTCCTGCTTTGTTTTGGGTTTCTCGGTCTTTTCCTTGGGCACAGCCTTTTCAGACGCATCCTTCATCTTTTGCAGGTTTGCCTCTTGGATCTGCTGATCGATCTGCCGAAGCTGTTCATCAAACTGCTCCAGCTGAGATTTAATCACATCGTCCGATTGTCCCTGCTTATGCGCCTGCTGAAGAAACTGATCGCGACGCTCCAAAATATTCGCTTTCTGTTTATTGAGCTGATTCAAAAGATTGGCAGCCCTTCCACGCGGAGAAATCGTTGCACGATCGCGCTGCCCCTGCACAATATGCAGCCGTTTCACTTGATCCGGACTTTTGGCAACGCTTTGGTTGACACGCTCTACATTGATGAGTCCATTCTGCTGACCCAGCATCGGCGATATACGCATGAAATAAACCTCCTTATCCGTTTGGAAGCAAATGCTTTCTTTATAGAGGATATCGACCAAAAATCAAATTACTTTAGCGTATATTGTCTTTTGTTGTCATGGCTGTTGCGATATGCGTCCGTATCCTTTCGTGCCAGTTCCTGTGTCACGCGTGTAAGCTCTCTTTGGAGCGTTTTCTGCTGCTCCTCTGGTGCCGCGCCCAGCCTTTGCTCCAATTGCTGCTGTCTTTGCCTGAGCTGCTTGATGTCTCTTTCGACCTCTGACAGATCCATCGTCGTGACCACTACGGTAGGTTCTTCTCTGCCTTCTGTTTGTTCTGTCTGCGTATCACCTGTGGTCTGTTTATCTGCTGGCTGTCCGTCGACCCGAATCGTGCGCTTACCATCTGCATCCTTTACAGCCTCATAAAGTCCGGCTGTCTCGCCTTCCTCCTGATGCTCAAAAGTATCAAAGCGTCGTTTCATCTCCACGGGAAGATCCCTTGCAGCGAGTGCCTGATTGTTCTCACCCACCCGCTCGAGCTCCTGCGCCCTTTCTGCCTGTACGTCGGATGCCTCCTGCCGCTTCTCCGTCTGAGACGCTTTCGCCTGCTGCTTTTGCAGATCATCGATCTGCTTTTGGAGTTCACGGATCCTCTTTTCTTTTTCCTCCGGCGAAAGCTGTTTGTTCTCCTTGACCTGCTGCATCTGTTTTTTCAGCTGTTCCAGACGCCGCTCAATAGACGCGCGATCACCTGATGACGCGTGCTGTATCCTTTGCGGTGTCATGCCACTGCCAATTCCGCTCACACCCATTATTTGCTCCTCCTTACGTTTGAAATATGGTCTGTTCTATGCCTCTATCATACCGTCCATAAAGAAGGGTTACAATCATTTACGCATGAAATGAATTGCTACGGTTGTGAAATGAGCAAAAGGATTTCCAGATAGAATATCCCCTGTCTGACCTCGATCCCAAGAGTACCTCCGTATTTCTGTACGACCGCTCGCATATTGGATAAACCGATCCCCTCCTCCGGAACTGCACCGTCTGCAAGCGCACAGGTATTTTGGATCTGTAACAAATAGAAATTCCCTTTCCGCTTACCGGAAACCACAAGAGAACGTGTGCCCTCCGTCATCTGCGCGCTGGCAAAAACAGCATTATCCATCGCATTCGAGAGAAGGATACACCAATCCATATCCGAAACTGTGGTGTGCTCTGGAATATCGAGCATACATTCGACCTGTATCCCCTGCTGTTCTGCCGCCGCCAGCTTGCTGCTGAGCAATACGTCCGCTGTGGCATTGTTTGTATGGACGGGATAGCGCAAAGACTCTGCCATATCCTCCAGATGCGCAAGGTACTGGCAGGCTCGTTCCGTCTGGTTCTCGTGCAGGAATCCACCCAAAACATGTAGATGATTCGAGATATCATGCCGAAATGCACGCGTCTGCGCATCGCGCAGCCTTGCCTCCTCCACATAGACCCTCTGAAGCTTGGTCTGCTGCTCCAGCATTTGGATCGTCTGCGCATCCTGCATGGTCTTCAGAACCCAACGAAAGGCTGCCAGAACCGCAAACAGGCATACGCCTGCCATCAGCTGAAAGCAGAACACCTCCAAATGATCGACGACCGGAAAGACGAGTCCGGCCTCGGTATCCCAAACCATAGTACTTCCATAGGTCTTTGCCTCCAATATTTTTTCCGTCAGCGAGAGGAACAGTACAGGAACAAGCAGTATAAGGAGCGGCACATGCTCAGTTTCCGGAATATAGGGGATCAAATAGTGTTCGATCCACCGCAGAAGCAGGCATAGGCAAACCACCAGTATAAGCCACATGATAAGATCCATATATTTGAGTGCGATCGTATAGCCCGTCAGCCAGCGATCCATACAGTAATAGGTCAGGAAAAACAGACTGCCATGGCACACCTGAAAAACCGATAAGATGAGCGCAGAAAACGTAACACTTTTCACTCGCTGCTTTCGTGTGGTACAGATACCGCTGAGGGTAAGGACCAAAAGCTCCATCGGCAGCCGAATGACCTGCGCCAGCTGAAACCGATATGCATAAGTCTGTAAGGCATAAAACAGCAGCAGATACCCCACCCCGACCCATAGCTTCCCCTGCACCCCACAATACCGACAGAGGAATACATAGCAGATGAAAGGAACTGCCAGATAGTACAAGATATTTGGTATGATCCAGTCCATAGCGTCCCTCAATCCTTCATATACTCCAACATTTTTTCCATCAGCTCCTGATGTCGGAGCCGTGAAACCGGAATACGGCTTCCATTCTCCAAAACGATCTCCCCATCCTGATACATTTTGAGGTGATCCAGATTCACAAGATAGCTGCGATGGCACTTAAAAAAGCGTGCATCCAGCTGTTTTTCCATCTCCTTGAGCTTGCCATAGTATTCCAGCACACCTTCGGTGGTGTGTAAGTAGATCTTGCGGTTGATAACCTCGCAATAATAGATCGCGGACAGCTTGACCGCTTTACACCAATGTGCAGTTTGGATCAGGATACCTGTCTCCTGCCGGTGGGCGATCTGCTGCAATGCACGTTCTACGGATCGCCGGAGCCGTGCCCGCTCGATGGGCTTACAGATATAGTCGAGTGCTTCCACATCAAAGGCATCGAGCATATAATCTCTGAGCCCTGTAATAAACACCACGATACAGGCAAGCTCCCTGCTGCGGATCTGTCTTGCCAATGTGATGCCGTCGAGTTCCGGCATACGGATATCCAGATAGACCAGATCGAACGTGTCCATCTGCGCACAAAATGCCGCCGCATCCGTATATTGCCGCACGGTAAATTCGACCGCCTGCCCTGATAAAAAGTGTGCGATCTCCTGTGAGATCTCCTGACACACTGTCTGTTCATCATCGCAAACCGCAATTTGAATCATACCGATCCCCCTTCTGCTGCATATTTTTTTATGATAACAGGATACACAGGCTCTTTCAACTGTTTTGCTGTGAAATGCTCCGTTCATGATGCAAAAAGAACCGAGGAATGATTCCTCGGTTCACCTTGTAGAAAAAGGCTTTTCGCTGTTTTTTATTGGAGCAAAGCGACTTAAAATTTTCAAAATCCAAGGACATGTGCCTTGGATTTTGCCCTCGACCCGCGCCATCGGGCGCGAAACCGGGGGTATCAGAGCCAGTTTCTACTGGAACTGGCTCTGTATCCAGGGGGATTGGATCCCCATGGAAAGACTGTCGAAGTTTTTCGACAGTCTCAACCGAGGAATGATTCCTCAGTTCTTCTATTTCTTTTTACAGATCCTTGCCTGAATATCTGCGAAGTCTTTCTTTGCTGCAATCGGAAGCAGAGGCGCAGTGGGCATCTGCCGAAAATCTGCAATCTGTTGCGCAATCGCGCCGCCGTCCTCTGGCTCCTGCACGATGGCAAAATATGCGCCTTCAACCTGCTCCAGCCATGCCTTCACGTCCTCTGGCGTCTCTTCCCCTGTGCATACATGATAGATGCCGAACAAACACTGTGCCCGTTTCAGGATCACCTGTGCCTTGTGATATTCCGGCTGGTCATAAAGTGCTGTACAGACGGTATGACAAAGTGAGATCCGCGCCGCCGTCTGATTGTCAATGAGTGCGGGCGGCAGGAACAGGATCATCGCGCAGGTATTCTCGTTCGAGGCGAGCTGGAGTGCCGTGTACAATGTCTTTTGACTGTCCACGCTGACAAAGAATGTGCGCACCCCTTTTGTGATCTCCTGCTTCAGCTGCGCGCGCAGAGCACGCGCGATATCTGTTTCCTGCACGGTGAGGGACTTTGCCCACCTCTGTTCTTCACTGGATTGACGCAGCAGCTTGCAGCCCTCCGTCCAGCTGTCCCAGCCAAGTGCCACCCCAAAATACTGTAATGTCTTGTGGTTGACCCCGCGCACCATGCGTTCCAGCAGCGTATAGCAGGGACTTGACTGCTTTTGCACAACCTGCCGCAAAAAAGAAAAGATCTCCTGCGCGCTGTCCCCATGCACAAGATCCTGTCCCAGATCGATCATACGGCGCAATCCGCGTTTGGGATCTGCCTCGATTTCCTGTATGGCGCGTCCAATGACAGACAGCAGCATGATGCGTTTCATGGATAAAGTCGGCATACCGCTCCCCCTCTCACCTATGGTATGCTACTATATTACCGCAAAATCCGCTCTCTGCAAAGGGACAATTGCGAAAAACTGTCCGAAAAGGACAAAGGACTGCTTGGAAAATCAGGAAAACGTGTCACGCTGGCGGCAACGGCATAAGAGCCAGAGTCCTGTCGTTCTTGTCCCTGTCATATCCCCTGGCACGGGCATCTGTGCTTCCAGTCTGAACAGCAGCGACCCAGCCGAACCAGATCTATCCTCTTCCCTGCCAAGCTTGATTTCTATTCCTATTTTTCAACAGAAGATGACAATTCTCTATGGATATGATATACTATTCTCCTAAGCTCAAGGTAAGGAGGCATATTCCAAAATGGATCCTATATTTTTACAGGCACTGGAAGACCTGCACACAGGCAGGGAACATCAGGAGATCATAGACATCATTGAGGCACTGCCTAAGCACGCCCAAACTTCAGAACTCATCGGACTGTTGGCGCGAGCCTACTGCAACCTCGGCGCATACGAACATGCATTGGATCTGCTGCTTTCCGTGCGTGATCCCGAGGATTTTGTCTGGAATTTCCGTGTGGGCTTTGCCTATTACCATGACCGTCACCCTGCTGAAGCCCTGCCCTACTTTGAGCAGGCATACCTATACCACCCGACCACCGAGATCGCTGCATACATCAAGCAGTGCCATGCAGCAGAATTCACCAACAAGACACGCGCGGCGATCCGTGCCACCAAGGATAATCCAATCCACAACGCGTCCAAGCGCAAGGAAGAAACCAGCTCCCTTCCGGCAGAACTGCCCGTTCTAAACGATCCGCTCCCAATGGAGGCAGTCACTCCACCCGATCCTGATTCGATCATCCGCTATTTACCCAATGATCTGGCGGCTGTCACCGCACATATCGAAAAACACTTTGGCAAGATCGCCGAGATCCTTCCCTCCAACTCCGATCGTGCGATCGATATCGGTCTATGTATCTGTCCCCCGAACGAAAAGAACGATCACTATACCATTGTCACATTGGGTATGGGTGCCCTGCCCATGCACATCCCCGAGGATCGCCGCACGCGCATCCCTGCACGCACCGAGCTGGTCATGACGCTGCCTGCTGACTGGGAATTCGACCTCAGCGACCATCGCTGGGTATGGCCGCTGCACTGGCTTCTCGTCACTGCCTATCTGCCATTTGACGAAGATACCTGGATCGATGTGGGACATTCCCTCTCAACGAGCGCAGAAAACCTGCCCTTTGATACCAGTACCAGACAATCGTGTATTTTGGCAGTCGATTTGCAGGATCAACCCAAGACGGCTTCCATGTGTCCTCTGCCCGATGGAGAAACCGTCCGCTTTCTTCAAGTGCTCGCGCTCTATCCAGAGGAGCTTGCATATAAAATGCAGTATGGCACACGGGCACTTCTGCGGCAGATGTCCAACACCGAGCCGACGATCTGCCCCTATCGCCTGAACACCTGTACGCCGGATCTCCTCTATCCGTCGGTCAATCCCTCCCCCTATCTCTGCTGATGGTACAAAAAATCCTCTCTGATTTGATTCAGAGAGGATTTTTTCTACTTTATTTATCTGTTGCGTTTGCATAAAATGCATCCAAATAGGCTTCCACATCCTGCCGGTTTCCGCAAAATGGCCCCGGAGTCTCCATTTTCAGAGATACCAGTGCAGTACAGTAACGCAAAGCCTGTCTCACATCTGCGCGCTGTCTCTCTGCAATATATCCTGCAAACGCTGTATCTCCGCGTCCGGTACGTCCAGACAAGTTGCGTGCCTTGATCGGACAGGTATAGATTTTCGTTCCATCATAGATCAGAACCTCGGTATTATGGGTAATCATCACTTCTTTTGCGCCCCACTCATGCAGCATCCGCGCCGCCTGCGCACGATCTGTCTGTCCCGTTAAAATTTCCGCTTCTGCCGCATCGGTTTTTAAGTAATCCACATACGGCAGGCACTTGATCTTCTCTGGCCAGTCATAAAAAGTCATTTGTTTGTCTGGCTCCACATGCCGCAGCATGCATTGCACATCCAGCCCAACCTTTCCATGCTTTGCCGCTTCGATCAGCAGACTGTCATCAAAATCCCCATAGACCAAGCCTGCAAAGTGATATACCCGCGTTTTGATCGAGGCAAACTCCTCAAACCGAAACCGGTCACAAACACCCATAGAAGTACATCTGCGTTTTTCCTTATCCGCAGTAAAATACTGGTTGCGGATGGAGCAGGTATTGCTCGAACGCGCCCAATACAAATCTGCATCTGCCTGCGCAAAGCGTGCCTGAAAATCCACCTCATCCGGATTCATCTTGCAGAAAATCGCTGTCGCCACACCGCTGCCTGCCGCTGCATAACCAGAGGCAACCACTGCACCGCCAACCTCCTTATGCACATGCCCCAAGTAATCAATATTCTCATCAAGTGAGATCGGCCCAATTACCAGTACATCATATTGCTTGTCCATAATTTCCTCCTGCTTACGGTTCACAAGGCTTCTATGCTTCATACCTTTGCTCCATCTTCTGTCATTCAAAGCCCCTACAATCTTAGGGGCTGTTTGAAAAATCGAAAATTCGTCTTTTTGCCTATTTTCAAACAAGCCCTGATTCCTGTGCTATGATCTTCTTTTTCAGAACAAAAGCGACGGCCGCGATTTCCGCTGCTCCGCCGCTTCTATCCGTATGAGGAATCAGAGAGTTTTGATTATGCCTGTATCTGCTTTTTGCTCTTATGATTTTTCCATGCGAACATAAGGATCGAGCCAACCGCGATCACAAGGAACAGCAGGCTGATCGGACGGGTCACAAAGATCCGCAGGCTGCCATCTGACAGCAGCATTGCGCGGCGGAAGTTGTCTTCCGCAAGCGGCCCCAGCACGATGCCCAGCAGGATCGGAACGAGCTGGAAATCCATACGGCGCAGGAAATAAGAGATGATCCCAAAAATCAGGATAATATAGATATCGTACAGACGGTTATTGGTTGAATACGAGCCTGCGATGCAGAACGTAAGTACAATGCAAGCCAGCATTTCATAGGGTATGCGTGTGATATGGGCATAGAATCTGGTGAATACATGCCCGATGAGATACATGAAGATATTGATTATAATAAGACCAATCATGATCGCATACAGGATATTCCCCTGATCCTGAAACAGCATTGGCCCCGGAACCATACCATGGATCATGAATGCACCCATCAAAATCGCGGTTGCACCATCTCCCGGCACGCCCAATGTGAGCATTGGGATCATTGTCGCGCCGCATGCTCCATTATTGGCAGACTCCGACGCTGCAATTCCCTCGATCTCGCCCTCTCCAAATGTCTCGGGATGCTTCGAGGACTGCTTGGTCTGGTTATACGAAATGAATGCTGCCAGACCGCCGCCTGTACCCGGTGTCGCACCAATAATAATGCCGATCAGAGAACCCAATGCAATGGGCTTGCGGCATCGCTTATATTCTTCCTTTGTGATCTTATCCTTTGTAATGGAGGACATGCTGACTTGCTTATGATCCTTTTTGGGGTCATACTGTGACTTCATCATAATTTCAGAAATCGCAAACAGTCCAATCAGTGCAATAATCAGATCAATGCCACTCATGAGGTTGATATTCCCAAAGGTGAATCGGCTGGTACCGCTCATCGTATCCATTCCGATCGTGGACATAAAGATACCAATACATGCACCGATCAGCCCCTTAAAAATGCTGTTATTGGAAACGCCCGCGATAACGGAAAGTCCAAATACAGCCAGTGCCAAATATTCCGCCGGTCCAAACAGCAGCGTGATCTTTGCAATCTGCGGTGCAAGGAACAGCAATGCGATCGCACTCAGCAGCCCTCCGACCGTGGAGGCAAACAATGCCATGGACAGTGCCTTATACGCCTGCCCCTTCCGCGCCATCGGATAGCCGTCAAACAAGGTTGCTGCATTTGCTGAAGTACCGGGGGTGTTGATCAGAATTGCCGTGATCGAGCCGCCGTATGTACCGCCGCAGTAAATCGCAAGCAGCATCAGGATCGCCATGGTGGGCTCCATGCCATAGGTCAGTGGGATGCAGAGAATGATGCCGAGATCCGAAGTCAGCCCTGGGATCGCGCCAACCACGATGCCAAGTGCCAAGCCAATCGGAATAATCAGAAAATTCTGCCACTGCATCAAAATTTCCAGTCCCTGAAAAAAAAGTTCCACAAATATCCCCCTTTCCTGTTATGGCAGCGAAATGCGGAGCACCACGCCGAATACATAATATACGATCCCCACCATTGCCAGCGGAATGGCATAATAATACCACTTTCGAGCACCGTAAAACAGCAGGATGGCAGTGACCAACAGTGCTGTAGCAATGATGAATCCGAGAAATGTTATGCCCACACAATAGAGCAGCAAGAATGATGCAAACAGCAGCGAACGCATCTCTCGCCTAAATCCATCCGAACGAAAGCTCTCTTTGGCAATATATACTTCCTTTTTCTCATTAAAAAAGATACCTTGCAGCAAAAGCCCCACCGAAAAAAGGAACAGTCCGCCAATCGCAATCCGTGGAAACGTCTGCGCGTTGATCGCAGACGTTTCCATCGTTTGGATCTGTGTTGGAATCAGCACCCAAAGCACCGCAGCCACAACCACAAATACCGCACCGGCGATGATCTCCGAATTGTATTTTATTTTCATAACAGATCACCTCAACCATCGATCCGGTATCTGCTTTCTGCTGATACCGGATCGGCTTACTTTTACTGGATCAGCGGAATATAGTCCTTCATGGATTCCGTCTGTTCTTCGATCATCGTCTTGATTTCATCTTCTGTTGCATTCCATGCCTGCATATTCATTTCTTTCATAGATTTCTGAAAGTCTGGATCTGCATAAACATCCTGAATGAACTTGGTAAGGATCTGCTTGCGTTCATCCGGCACGCTCGAACGAACCGCAAAATAATCCATGCCTGTAAATTCTACATCAATGCCCTGCTCCTTGAAGGATGGAATATGTCCGATTCCCTCTACATCAATTCCTTCAGGAATAAATGTACCCAAACAGTTGAGCTCTCCATTGATTACATAGTCGCGATATACTGGGGGAGAACCGATTGCAACATCTACATGATTCCCGACCAGCGCATTGATTGCATCCTGTCCGCCATCATAGGGGATCGCTTCTGCCGGAATATCCAGCAGCTTAAACAGAACAGCGATCATGGTATAGCTATCATTGCCCGGGCCACCGGTTGTTGCATACTTTATGGTTTTGCCCGAAGCAGCATAGGATTTCAGATCATCAATCGACTTTATGTTACTCTTAGCATTGGTCAGCACAACAAATTCTGTAATACGCATTCCTGTCAATGGCGTAATATCGTCCAGCTTATAGTTTACCTGCTGAAAGCTTGGAGTCAGAGAAAACAATGGGCCATTTGCAACGACCATGGAATATCCATCATCAGGTGCCTGCAATGCCGCATTCATCGCGATCGTGCCTGCGCCGCCCGTCTTGTTCTCTACGATCACCGGAACACCTAAATATTTCTCTCCATAGGAAGCGACCTGACGTGCAATGGTATCCGGCCCACCGCCTAAGCTCCATGGCATGATGATGGTCACCTGCTTGCTTGGAAACTTTTCGTCTCCCCCACCCGACGGCACGCCTTTGCAGCCTGCCAGACCGAGTGTCAAAAGTCCCGCGAGCATCATTGAGAGTAATCGTTTACCTTTCATTTCATATCCTCCATTTCTGTGATCAGCGTGAAATATGAACAAATTCCGGATGTATTTCCCCAGAATCTATTACAAGAGTGATTGCCTGAAACCCATCAGGCTGGTAAAAATACGGTGGATAATTGCGTTCATCCGAAAAAAGGAACTGGGGCGGTGCTGTACACATCGCAAGCAATCGGTCATATACCTCTGGATTCGCGCTGTGATACCGCCGATCGGAAGCCGCCGTTGTGATGATATATTGGAGCGGCATCTCCTGCATCAATTCCTCATCGATCGCATCCCTTTGACCATGATGCGGCAATTTGAGAACGTTTACATTTTTAAGTAAAGCCGATGGAACTGCGCGCCACTGACTCGGGCAGCTATCTGCCGCAGCCAAGAAAATGATATCCGGCATTTCAAACCGGAGGAGCAAACTCGTATGATTGGAGGTCGCATCCAGCTTTCCCAAGATCCGAGTGATCTCCTCGGCATTCCGGCTGGCATACACCTGCTCGATCTGCTCAAGATAACTTTGTACGATATCCGGCTCAGGTGCCAGCACCTGTACGGATAAGCCATCTGCCAGTTCAAGGTGTGTACCGGCTTTTAAAACCTGAACCGGGATATCTTCTTTTCTTGCCTTCTGCAAGATCCGTCCGTATGCATTGAGTGCTTTTGTATAAAGCTGTACGCTGCATGGTGCGTGATCTGCTGGCTGCAAGACCGTATTTTGTAAAAAAGGTGCAGCCGGATAGGGGACATAGAAGCGATCTACTGTAATATCATTTAAAATCGCTTCCAGCCCACAAACATGATCTTCATGAATATGTGAAATAAATACCGCCTGCAAGTGTGTGATCTTCTGGCATTTCAGATATTCTGCCGCTCGAATTCGATATGCATTGCCCTCAAATTCCTGTGACAGATTGCTGCCGCCATCAATCAATGCAGTGTATCCATTCTCATGCTGGAGCAAAATTGCATCCCCATAACCAACATTGATAAATGTGATCTTCATGGCATCCCCTCTCCGTTTTCTGAACATTTCCTGCAAGATACAGCTGATTGAACTTTGTGCTGTATCAGGTGGATCGTCTTACAATCAGGCTTGTCGGCATTTCGATCCATTTATTTTCGATCTCTTTCCCATCAATTAAATCAAACAAGCGGTTCGCCGCCAGTCTGCCCATCTCCTGTTTATCAATCCGTATGGTTGTCAGTTCCGGTTCGATGACACGGCTGATATCGCTGTCATCGAACCCCACCACTGCGATATCCTGCGGCACACGCAAGCCTGCCCGAATTGCTGCCTTGATCACACCGATCGCAATCGTATCATTGGTACAGAAAAAGGCAGTTGGGCGATCCTCCATCTGCAAAACGGATGCCATGTATTGTTCTGCTGCCTCCATCGTCGGCTCAATATCCTGTACGAACCGAAAATCCTCTTGCAGCCCATGTTCGCGCAATGCGCTCAGATATCCATTGTAGCGTGCCGTATAGATCTGCGGAGAAAAACGCCCTGCGAGCAGACCGATCTTTTGGTGTCCGCGTTCCCATAAATGTGTGACTGCCTGCACTGCACCGCCAAAGTGATCTGCGGTGATGCAGAGCAGATCTTCCATTTCGATTCGGTTGTTGAGCAATACCACCGGAATACTTTGTTTCCGCAAGCTCATGATGGCCTGACTTTCCACCTGTCCTGCAAGGATCACGCCATCCATGTGCTTTTTGAGATAGATCTCTCCATTGGGCAGACGCACATCATGATCGGTCGAAATCGACAGGCTGTATCCTTTCTTTGTGCTCTCCTGCAATACTGCCTCCAAAATAGGGGAGTAAAACGGGTTCAGGATCGCCGGATACTGCTTTTCATGGAT
Organism: Butyricicoccus sp.; assembly: GCA_020025755.1. GTDB lineage: Bacteria > Bacillota > Clostridia > Oscillospirales > Butyricicoccaceae > Butyricicoccus. Next base: position 13,897 of record JAHHRO010000020.1, read on the forward strand.
AATAAACGCGATATTTTCCGTTTGCTTCGTCACCATTGCCCGTGCAATGGCATTCGGTGTATAATTCAATGTTTTTGCTGCCGCATAGATTTGCTCTCTTGCTTTTGCACTGACCCGCTCGGGTGAGGCGTAGGCGCGAGATACCGTTGCTTTGGAATATCCGCACAATCTTGCAACATCAATAATGGTAGATGCCATGCTTTATCACCCCAAAAAAGAAAACGTTCTCACAATTCACCGAGGTTTCAGCCGCTGATCTCTGCTTTCCATCCAGCATTTTCCTCTGTACGCCTTTATGATAACAGCGTTTTTCACCATAGTCAACCTTTTTTCCTCATAAAAATAGGACATTTTACCCAAACTTTACCTTTCACTTTCTCCTTTACAGAATACATACCAAATTTTTACCCCATCTCTTGTGCGCTTTTACAATGGATCTTTATGAGAACGTTCTCATCTTTTTGGGTAGCCTCATCCGCCTCCCCCCGTTCAAAAAAAGCTGCTCGACTGTATCCACAGCCGAGCAGCTTACAGCTTATAGAAAAAGGCTTTTCGCCGTTTTTTATTGGAGTAAAGCGACCCCCAAACGTCTCAATAGATCACCGTACCAGTCTGTCCGGCGATCCCCTCCTTTGCCTTTTCAAGCAGGGTAATGAGTGCCTTGCGTCCGGGCGCAGACTCTGCGAACTTGATCGCCGCCTGTACCTTGGGCAGCATCGAGCCGGGCGCGAACTGCCCGTCCTCGCAATATTTTCTTGCTTCAGTGGTGGAGATGGCGTCAAGCCATTTCTGGTTGGGCTTGCCGAAGTTCACCGCGCATTTTTCGACCGCAGTTAAAATGATCAGCATATCTGCATCCACCTGCTGTGCGATCAGGCAGCTTGCAAAGTCCTTATCGATCACGGCACTTGCGCCCTTGAGGTGATTTCCCTGACGGATCACAGGAATCCCACCACCGCCGCAGGCGATGACGACCTGACCGGCTTCAAACAGCGCACGCACCGTGGCAATCTCCACAATATCGCGCGGCTTGGGGCTTGCAACCACACGCCGCCAGCCACGTCCTGCATCCTCCATGATCTCATATCCCTTTTCATCGCGCAGCTTTTCCGCTTCCTCTCGGGTCATAAAGCGGCCGATGGGCTTGGTCGGGTTCTGGAACGCCGGATCTTCCAGATCGACCACGACCTGCGTGATCACCGTTGCACAAGGCTTCGGTATCCCACGATCGAGCAACTCCTCGCGCAGCGCATTCTGCAAATCATATCCAATATAACTCTGGCTCATTGCCACGCAGACCGACATTGGCAGGATAGGGAAATCCTGCTCGACCACGCGAGTCAATTCATTCATGGCATGGTGGATCATGCCCACCTGCGGCCCGTTGCCATGTGAGATGATGACCTCATGCCCCTGCTCGATCAAATCCACAATGGCTTTCGCTGTATGCTTCACGGCTGCCATCTGTTCACTTAGTGTATTTCCCAGTGCATTGCCACCCAGTGCAATTACGATCCTCTTGCCCATAGATGTTTCCTCTCTCTCTATAAAATATAGAACGGCGGGGTTTGCTGCCCCCGCCATTCTGTTTCCATTACGATTTGTTTAAAAATAGAGAAATTCTCGATTTTCCAAACTAGTCATCTGTTTTCATCTGACGCTCTTTATCACGCTTATACAGCTTCTTGAGCATCTTCTGCGGATCTTTGCACTTTGCAAGGAAAATCATTGCCGCGATGATATACGGCTTGTAGGACGCTTCCTTGTAGAGCGGTACACGATAGCGATCGAACACCGATGCCTCTACCTCGCCATGCGCACAGGAAACATCGTTGATGTCTGCCGGCAGGCAGTGCAAATACAGTGCTTCGCCGTTCTTGGTGGTCTTCATCAGTTCCTCGGTGCAGCACCAGTCGATATGCTCTGCGTTCTGTGCAAGCAGCTCCTTCTCAAGTTCCTTGATGCCCTCAGAATCGCCCTCTGCATACAGGTCGGTGCGCTTCTCCATTGCTGCAAACGGTGCCCAAGATTTCGGATATACGATATCTGCATCCTTGAATGCCTCTGCCATGGAATTGGTCTTGGTGAATGTGCCGCCCGTTGCTGCTGCGTTCTTCTTTGCAACCTCCTCAACCTCTGGCATGACCTCGTATCCCTCCGGATGTGCCAGCACAACGTCCATTCCGAAACGGGTCATCAGACCAATGACACCCTGCGGAACAGACAGCGGCTTGCCATAAGACGGAGAATATGCCCATGTCATTGCAATCTTCTTGCCCTTGAGTTTCTTCACACCGCCGAAATGATGGATGATATGAAGCATATCTGCCATACACTGGGTCGGATGGTCGATATCGCATTGGAGGTTTACAAGGGTCGGTATCTGCTCCAGCACACCGTCCTTGTGTCCCTCGCGTACTGCCTCGGATACATGATGCATATAGGTATTGCCTTTCCCAATGTACATATCATCGCGGATACCGATGACATCTGCCATAAAGGAGATCATATTTGCGGTCTCGCGCACAGTCTCACCATGCGCGATCTGGCTTTTGCCCTCATCCAGATCCTGTACCTCCAAGCCGAGCAGATTACAAGCGGAAGCAAAGGAGAAACGGGTACGGGTGGAGTTATCACGGAACAGGCTGATGCCCAGACCAGATTCAAAGATTTTGGTGGAGATATTATGCTCACGCATATAGCGGAGCGCATCTGCCACGGTAAATACCGCCTCGATCTCGTCGTCGGTCTTCTCCCAAGTCAGAAAGAAGTCGTTTTCATACATTTCCTTAAAGTTCAGGTCGTTGAGCTTATCAATATATTTCTTCAGTGTTGCGTCCATAATTTCCATACTCCTTCGATTCGTTTGATTTCTCGATTACTTGGTGTACAGGGTGGGCAGGGCAGCATAAACAGCGGCACAAACCACAAGATCCTGCTTCCATGTCTTCTCATTCGGTGCATGTGCCTGTGCCTCTGCGCCCGGACCGAAGCCGATGCATGGGATGCCATTGCGTCCCATGATGGAAACGCCGTTGGTGGAGAATGTCCACTTGTCCACGAGCGGGCGTGCACGGCGCATTTCCTCGGTCTCGCTGCTGCCGATGCGGCTCTCGCCGTAGAGATTGGTGTATGCTTCATGCAGTGCGGTGGTTACCTTATGATCCTCTGGGATCACCCAAGTCGGGAAATAGCACTCGATCGGGTAAACGCAGCCCGTCCATGAGGGACGCTCGTACTGGTACATGGATACGGTCACATCCTTGCCGTACTTCTGTACGGCTGGCAGGGCGCGGATCTCATCGAGGCAGCTTTCCCAAGTTTCGCCTGCGGTCATGCGGCGATCCAGAGAAACCGAGCAGGAATCTGCAACTGCACAGCGGCTTGGAGAGGTGAAGAAGATCTCCGAGGTGGTCACGGTGCCGCGTCCAAGGAAGCGTGCTTCCTGCCACTGTGGATTATACTTTTCGTCGAGCATCTTTACGAGACCCTTGATCTCGGTGCATTCCTCTGCATCGTTTTCATTGAGCGCGCGTACCTCACGCAGGATATCTGCCATCTTATAGATTGCATTGTCACCGCGTTCCGGTGCGGAGCCGTGGCAGGATACACCCTTGACATCCACACGGATTTCCATGCGTCCGCGCTGGCCGCGATAAATGCCGCCATCGGTGGGCTCTGTGGAAACGACGAATGCAGGCTTTACCTTGTCTTCCTTGACGATGTACTCCCAGCACAGTCCGTCACAGTCTTCTTCCTGCACGGTACCGGTCACAAGAACGGTATACTTGTCGGACAGGAGGGACAGATCCTTCATGATCTTTGCGCCGTAAACAGCCGAAACGATGCCGCCCATCTGGTCAGATGTACCGCGGCCGCCGATCTCGTCCTCGGACTCGAAGCCCTCATACGGATCGAATTCCCAGTTTGCACGGTTGCCGATGCCTACAGTATCGATATGTGCATCAAACCCGATGAGGGTCTCGCCGTGTCCCATATAACCCAGAATATTGCCCATCGGGTCGATCTCGACCTTGTCGAAGCCAACCTGTTCCATTTCTTCCTTGATGCGCATGATGTGGTCTTTCTCACCGCAGGATTCACCCGGAAACTTTACGAGATCGCGCAGGAACTTGGTCATATCTGCACGGTATCCCTCTGCTGCTGTCTTGATTGCCTGAAAATCCATCTTGATAGCCTCCCTAACGTTTGTTCTCTCGATTCTCATTCCGTCGGATATGCGCCATTCCATACGATCTTCCGATAGTTCTCCGGATCGGTGTCCCCCTCGGTGGAGAACATAAGGATCGTACTGTTTTCGTCCAGACCGATTTCCTTTTTGAGATCCTGATATGTGTCAGACTGCATGAGCGTCGCGATCAGACCCATGCCGACCGCACCGGACTCGCCAGAAACGACCTGCGGATCACCCTTGATCGGTGCGCCCAGCATACGCATGCCCTTTGCGGAAACCCAGTCCGGACAGGATACAAAGTAAGAGGTATGATTTTTCAAAATATCCCAAGAGATCGTATTGGGTTCTCCACAGGCAAGCCCTGCCATAATGGTTTGCAGGTCGCCTTCTACAAAGCGAATATCGCCGTCTGCTGCTTTTGCGCCCTGATAGATGCAATCCGCCGCCTGTGCTTCCATCACGATGAACTTGGGCGGATCATCCGCATAGCGGTTTGCAAAGTAACCCACAACAGCACCGGCAAGTGAGCCAACGCCTGCCTGCACGAATACATGGGTCGGACGGTCGATCCCTGCCTCAGCCAGCTGTTCCCCAGCCTCACAAGCCATTGTGCCATAGCCCTGCATGATCCATGTCGGGATCTTTTCATATCCGTCCCACGCGGTATCCTGTACCATGACGCCGTGCTCGGTCTGCGCGGCAAGTGCATTTGCGCGGCGCACGCACGCATCATAGTTGACTTCCTCGATGGTGACCTTTGCCCCCTCCTTGGCAATGTTGTCAAAGCGGGACTGTACACTCCCCTTCGGCATCAATACAACGGACTTTTGTCCGAGTTTGTTCGCTGCCCATGCAACGCCGCGCCCGTGGTTGCCGTCGGTTGCGGTAAAGAAGGTTGCCTGCCCAAATTCATCCTTGAGTTTCTGACTTGTGAGGTAGTCATACGTCATTTCAGAGACATCGCGCCCAAGTTCTTGGGCGATATAGCATGCCATTGCAAAGGAACCACCAAGCACCTTGAACGCATTGAGTCCGAAGCGATAGCTTTCGTCCTTGACGAACAGTCCGTGCAGCCCCAAATGCTTTGCCATACCGGACAGCTGTGCAAGCGGTGTGACCGCATACTGTGGAAAACTCTTGTGGAATGCGCGTGCCTTTGCGACCTCGTCAAGATGCATGACAGCAAGCTGCTTGTCGTCGGTTTTCGGCATACAGTTGCCGACCCATTTAATCTGCTCCATCACAAATTCAACCTTCCAATCGATCTCCAAATTGTTTGTATTTTATGTGCTTTGCTATCTTCATCTTAATCATCCTGCCCTCAAAAGTCAATGGCATTTCCTTAAAATTTTTTTGGTTTCATAAAAAATTTTTAGTCTCTTTTTTGTGCATTTTGACCACTATCCGCTTTCCCTTTGATTTTTATATATTTCCTCCTGTTTCTTCTTGTCACTTGTCGTGTTATTTTGCATTTTACACAAAAATATTGCATTTCGATCCCTGCTGCATGCCAAAAAATTTTTTAGCCTGAAAATTTTTATGGCATTTCTTCCCTGTCTATGCTATACTAAGTAAAAATCATCTGCATATTCAAAAAACAACGGAAAGGCGGAGGCTGTTTTCCCATGATGCATGAACTTTCTCTTGAAGCCCTGCGGCAGATCGCGCATGGACTCGCGATCCAATTCGGGTCCAACTGTGAAGTCGTTGTCCACTCCCTTGCTGACAGCGATATCGAACATTCCATTGCCATCATCGAAAATGGCCACGTTACCGGCAGGAAGCAAGGCGACGGTCCCTCCCATGTGGTACTCGATGCGCTCAAACAGGGTGACTCCTCTAAGGATCATCTGGGATATCTGACGCGCACCAAGGATGGCAAGATCTTAAAAAGTTCTTCCATCTATCTGCGTGACGAAGACGGCCATATCCGCTATATCCTTGCCATCAATTTCGACATCACCGGACTTCTGATGCTGGACAGCAGTCTCAAGCCCCTGCTCTCTACCGGAACGGAGGCTACAGAAAAAGAACCTGAACGCATCGTACAGAGCGTCAACGAGCTGCTCGAGGAACTGATTGAGCAGTCCACGAAACTCGTTGGCAAGCCGGTCGCCCTCATGACCAAGGAGGACAAGATCCGCGCCATCCAGTTCCTGAATAAAGCAGGTGCGTTCCTCATTACAAAATCCGGTGACAAGATCTCGAAATACTACGGCATCTCCAAATACACCCTTTACAGCTATATCGATGCCGAATCATAAAAATATGCTGGCAGAGAAGATGCTCTGCCAGCTGATCCATAAAATTTTTCATGCAGCACGGGCTGCAAAAAATTTTTGCCTTTTTTGGGGCATCCCAGCTGTATGGCAGACCTCTGTTTGCCGCCTATCCTGCCCTATCCATTCGTTACCCCTGCACCCAAATACATAAAATCATTATTTTAGGAGGATATTATGCGCCACTTGATTGACCCACTTGATTTTACAGTCGAGGAGACACAGGAACTGCTCTCTCTTGCAAATCGCATTGCTGCGAATCCGGCAGCCTATCAGTCGGTCTGTGCCCACAAAAAGCTCGCAACTCTGTTTTATGAGCCATCCACCCGTACCCGCCTTTCCTTTGAGGCTGCCATGCTCAACCTTGGCGGCTCCATTCTCGGTTTTTCCAGCGCGGACTCCTCCTCGGCATCCAAAGGAGAATCGGTGGCTGATACCATCCGCGTGATCTCGTGCTATGCCGATATCGCTGCTATGCGCCATCCCAAAGAGGGCGCACCGCGCAGAGCCGCACACTATTCCTCCATTCCTGTCATCAATGCAGGCGATGGCGGCCACCAGCACCCCACCCAGACCCTTACCGATCTGCTGACCATCTACCGCCGCAAGGGTCGCCTCGACCATATGACCATCGGTCTGTGCGGTGACCTCAAGTTCGGCCGTACCGTGCATTCTCTCATCAAGTCCCTCTCGCGCTATGAAGGCATCCGTTTCGTGCTGATCTCTCCCGAGGAACTTCGTGTGCCGGAGTATGTTATCACGGAAGCACTCACGCCAAACAACATCGAATATGTAGAGATGACCAGTCTGGAGGACGCAATGCCGCAGCTGGATATCCTCTATATGACCCGCGTACAGCGCGAGCGTTTCTTCAACGAAGAAGACTACATCCGCTTAAAAGATACCTATATCCTGACCGGCGACAAGATGAAACTTGCCAAGGAGGATATGGCAGTACTGCATCCGCTGCCGCGCGTCAATGAGATCGCCCTGACCGTGGACGACGATCCGCGTGCCGCTTACTTCGAGCAGGCACAGAACGGCGTATATGTGCGCATGGCACTCATCATGACCCTGCTGGGTCTCAAGGAGGATTAAGCATTATGTTGAATATCGATTCTATCCAAAACGGTATCGTCATCGACCACATCAAGGCTGGCACCGGGATCCAGATCTATCATCACGCAAGGCTTGCCGAGCTGGACTGCTGCGTTGCACTCATCCTGAACGCACGCTCCGCCAAGCACGGACATAAGGACATCATTAAAATCGAGTCTATGATCGACTTGGATCTTGATGTACTTGGCTATCTCGATCCGGATATCACCATCGACATCATCCGCAACGGCGCGATCGTCGAGAAGAAAAAACTCATCAAGCCCAAGACCCTGAAAAATGTGATCCGCTGCCGCAATCCGCGCTGCATCACCACCATCGAGGAAGAAATCGAGCATATTTTCGTGCTCGGTGAAAACGATAAATATCACTGCCTGTACTGCGAACAGGAGCCCAAGCGTCAAAATCCGTGATATGCTCCCCCGTCACAGAAATCCCTCTGTGACGGGGGTTTTCTTTGTAAAAATCCGCAGATGTGTCAAAAAAACAGGTGATTTTTTGACACTTTCGTGTTATTATATTTATAAGTGTCTTGTGCGATATCCGGTCGCTTTGCCCACTTTCTTAATGCTCCGATATTGACAAGTCACAGGACTTGGTTTATCATAATACCATGATATATGAATAGTTGCTCATATATAAAGCAAAGGAGTTGATGCTATGAGTCTGGACCCAAAACGCAAGGAATTATCCCCCGATGACCCCCTTTTGCATGATCCCGACTTACGTTCCCTTTTCGGGGAGCAGCTTCAATCGCTTGAAGCACCCCAACATACAGAACAGCCCGATCCGTCCAAAGGCGATCCTTACGCCGTCATCACGGAAGCTGCACCGGCAGCCAAGCAGGCGGAGCCTTCCGCCCCCCCAAGTACGGCAGGCGGTCTGAAAACAGCTGAATTTTTTGAACAGCTGGATAGCGCACAGACGGCACAAGTGCAGGAAGATCCCTCCCCTGCCGAAACGACGCAGCAAGATGCCGCAGCAGATGCCGACTTCGATCTGCTCGGACAGCTGGATATACCGGTACGTATCCCCGAACCACTTGATATGTCCCAGTTCTCCGATCTGCTGGACTTCAGCGATCCTGCGCTTGCAGACATCGAACTGACCGACGATCTCTCCGAACTGCGCGACCATTTGCGGCGTTCGCATGAATCCAACGAGGCAGAAACCCATGCTGCTCCCGAAACACAGGAGATTCCGGCTCCCCCCACCGCCGATGCATCTGACAGCTGCGCCCATGACGACAGCTGTGCCGCTCAGGATACGCACGAAACGGAGTCTGCACCGGAAAAAGAGGATGCATGCAGCTGCTGCTCACCAGAGCAGACCGAAGCCCCAGCCGAACCACCCACACAGACCCACAAAAAATCGCGGCGTGATCATAAGCGCAAGCGACGCAAGAAATCCGCTCAGGCTCGTGCACAGGCGCAGGCGCAGGAAGGTGCGAACGAGCACAAGTCTGCGCCTGCACATCAGGACGCACAAGTGCCGGATCCTCAGCATGCGCCGCCTGAAAGTGCATCCTGTGACTGCTGTAAGCATGAGCATGAACACGCGCATGAGCATGAACACGCGCACGCGCACGAACATGAACATGCGCACACCGATGCGCATGCACACCACCACCATGACGGCGAGAGCTGCGATTGCTGTGACCACGACCACGCAGAAGCCGCTCCTGTACGCGAGCTCAAAGCAGATGCACGCGGCGAACGCCGGATCTATCAGATCCAAAACCTCAGCTGTGCACATTGCGGCGCGCTGATCGAGGAAAAGATCCGCAAACTGCCCGGTGTTACGGATGCGGTCGTAGTCTATGCCACAAAGCAGCTTCGTCTGGTTGCAGATGATCCCGATGCACGGCTCGACCAGATCCGCCGTGTTTCTATGTCCGTTGAACCCGAAGTGCGGATCGAGCCCATGGAGCAGGGTATGCGCAGCCTTGAGGAGACCACAGACCCCCATGAACTGCGCTATATCGGTGCAGGCGCAGTCCTGCTCGTGATCGGCATGATTCTGGAGCATTTTCAGCCGTTTGTCTCCATGTTCATCCTCTGCCTGTCTTATGTGATCCTCGGTGGCGAAGTCCTGCTGACTGCCTTCAAAAATATGAAAAGTGGTCATGTCTTTGACGAAAACTTTCTCATGTCGCTGGCAACATTGGGCGCGATCGCAATGGGTACTTACAGTGAGGCTGTAGGCGTTATGCTGTTCTATCGTGTCGGTGAGTATTTTGAGCACCGCGCCGTAGAAAAGAGCCGCCGGCAGATCATGGAAGCCGTTGACCTGCGTCCGGATGTCGTGCATGAGATCGACGCGAAGGGTGTTGTGCATACCATCCCGGCGGCAGAGGCAAAGGTCGGATCTCTGCTGCTTGTACGCCCCGGCGACCGCATCCCACTCGATGGGATCGTGCGCGTAGGCGACAGCCGGATCGATACCTCTCCGGTCACAGGTGAGCCAGTACCAGTTTCGGTACATCCCAATTCCGAAGTCATTTCGGGCTGTATCAACAGCACAAGTGCCTTGCAGATGGAGGTCACCAATACCCTCGCTGACTCCATGGTCACACGCATCCTCAACGCGGTAGAAAATGCGGCAGCAAGCAAGCCGCGCATGGATCGCTTTGTCACACGTTTTTCACGCGTATATACCCCGATCGTTGTACTCATCGCCGTTCTGACTGCCATCATCCCATCCTTTGTCACAGGCGACTGGTCACACTGGATCTACACTGCACTGAGTTTCCTTGTTATCAGCTGCCCCTGTGCGCTGGTGCTGAGTGTACCGCTCTCGTTCTTCGCCGGCATCGGTGCAGGCTCCAAGCGCGGCATCCTGTTCAAGGGCGGCGCATCCTTGGAAGCACTCAAATCCGTCCGCACCATTGCAATGGATAAGACCGGTACCCTCACCAAGGGCAACTTTGTGGTACAGCGTATCCTGCCTGCTGAGGGCATGAATGAGACCACGCTGCTTTCCATGGCAGCAAGCTGCGAGCAGCACTCCACCCACCCGATCGCACAGAGCATCCTGAGTGAGGCAAACGAGCGGAATATCCACCTCCTGACCCCCACCAAGGTGCAGGAGATCGCAGGACAGGGCATCGTTGCACTGGTCGGCGGCGTGACTGTGCTTTGCGGCAACCGTAATCTGCTGCAAACCGCAGGCATCGACCTGTCCGGCTACATGGCACGGGATATCGGTACCGAGGTGCTGATCTCCGCAAGCGGTCGTTTTGCCGGTTCCATCATCATTTCGGATACCATCAAGGCAAATGCCAAAACTGCTATGAAACAGCTGCGCAAGCACGACCTCATCACGGTTATGCTGACCGGCGACGCACAGGACAGCGCGGAAGCCGTCGCTGCACAGCTCGATATCCAGGAAGTCCGCGCACGTCTGATGCCGGAGGAAAAACTCGATGCGCTGCGCGAGATCCGTGCACAGCATGGTGCAGTCATGTATGTTGGTGATGGGATCAACGATGCGCCCGTCCTCGCAAATGCCGATGTTGGTGCTGCAATGGGCTCCGGCTCTGATGCCGCGATCGAGGCTGCCGATGTAGTCTTTATGACCTCTGACCCACTTGCCATTGTAGACTCCGTGGAAATCGCACACGCTGCCATCAATATCGCATGGCAGAACATTATTTTCGCACTTGTCATCAAAATCGGCTTCATGCTGCTTGGCGTGTGCGGCATTGCGTCTATGTGGCTTGCCGTATTTGCAGATACCGGTGTTGCAATGCTGTGTGTACTCAACGCGATCCGTATCCTTTATAAAAAATAAGATACAGGTAAAATTTGGAATTGACAGCATTTCCATTCTATGCTATCATACCAATATGGGAATGAATGTCTCCCACGGCTTTTGCCGAAACCGCTTGTAATTTAAGCTGATGACTTCTGCATGTTGCAGGGATCATCAGCTTTTTTTGTGCAAAAATATAAACTGGAGGAATCGATTATGTTTCTTGGACTTGCACTGCTCTTTCTCGGCGGCCTGCTTGCAGGCAAGCTGTTCCGTCGGCTGCATCTGCCGCCCCTGCTTGGCATGCTGCTGCTGGGTATCGTGATCGGACCCTACGCGCTCGATCTGCTCGATGACAGCCTGCTTGCGATCTCGGCGGATCTGCGCCGCATCGCCCTTGTCATCATCCTGACCCGTGCCGGACTCAGCCTCGACCTTGATGGTCTCCGCCGCGTGGGCAGACCGGCTTTTCTGCTCTGCTTCCTGCCTGCCCTGTGTGAGATCGCTGGCATCCTGATCCTTGCGCCCATGATCCTGCATCTCAATCTAACAGAGGCAGCCCTGCTCGGCTCTGTGCTGGCAGCCGTCTCCCCTGCTGTTGTCGTGCCGCGTATGGTACAGCTTCTGGATAGCGGCTATGGCGTGGGGCAGGGTATCCCACAGATGATCCTTGCAGGTGCGTCTCTTGACGATATCTTTGTCCTTTCACTATTCTCTATTTGCACGAGCCTCATGTCCGGAGAAGCCGTTTCTGCCATGACGCTTGTAAAGCTGCCTGCGGCTCTTGTACTTGGCATCCTCGGCGGCATCGTATGTGCCCTCCTGCTGCGCAAGGTATTCGCTTATTTTGAGACGAGCGCGCAGCGTGTTGTTTTGATGCTTGCCGTCTCTTTCCTGCTGCTCTTTGTGGATGATCTGCTAAACGGTGCATTTTCCGGCTTACTTGCCATCATGACGCTTGCCATCATGCTGGCAAAGTGGATCCCCACCGAGGACATCAATACACAGTATAATAACCTCTGGGTCGGTGCAGAGCCAGTCCTGTTCGTGCTGGTCGGTGCAAGCGTGAACATCACCTACGCCGCCCAGTTCAGCCTGCCTGTTATTCTTGTGATTGCCGGTGCTTTGATCTTCCGCATGGCTGGCGTTCTGCTGTGCATGGTAAAAACGCCGCTCGTGCCGGCTGAACGTGCTTTCTGTATGGTCGCGTACACACCAAAGGCGACCGTACAGGCAGCAATCGGCGCGATCCCACTTTCGATGGGCTTTGCCTGCGGACAGACCATCCTCACCGCAGCAGTATTGGCGATCCTCATCACCGCACCGCTTGGCGCAATCGCCATTGACTCCACCTATCGCCGCTGGCTTCAGCCCAGACTGGCTGCCGAATAAGCAAAAAAAGACTTGTCATTTCACATGACAAGCCGAGACTGTCGAAGAACTTCAACAGTCTTTCTAGAGGGATCCGATCCCCCTAGATACAGAGCCAGTTCCAATAGAAACTGGCTCTGATACCCCCGGTTTCGCGCCCGATGGCGTGGGTCGAGGGCAAAATCCAAGGCACATGTCCTTGGATTTTGAAAATTTTAAGTCGCTTTGCTCCAATAAAAAACAGCGGAAAGCTTTTTTCTACAAGCTGAAAAGACTTGTCATTTCACATGCCAAGTCTTTTATCTTCTGTTATTTTATACCCAGATGCCATAAAGATGCTGCATCAAGATTTTTACACCCAGTCCAATCAGGATGATGCCGCCTGCAACTGTCGCATATCTTTGCAGGCTTTCGCCCATCCGATGCCCCAGATGTACGCCGCACGCACAAACAAAAGCGGTTGTCAAGCCAATCAGAGCGGCAGCCGGAACGATCGCGACATGCAGGAAGGCAAACGTGACCCCCACAGCCAGTGCATCAATACTGGTCGCGACTGCCAAGGGCACCATCGCGCGTGCATGGAATGCGGCATCGACTGGTGCAGAGGTATCGTCGCAGGCATCGCAGATCATACGAACGCCCAAAAATCCCAGCAGGAAAAATGCTACCCAATGATCGAACTGTTCGATCGTCTTCTGAAAGCGAACGCCTGTCAGATAGCCCAACAGGGGCATCAGTGCCTGAAAGCCGCCAAAGTACAGGCTGACGGATCGAGTGTGTGCGGATGTTACGCGCGGAACGGATAGTCCTTTGCATACGGAAATTGCAAAGGCATCCATTGACAGACTGAGCGCAACCAAAAACAAGTCCCAAATGTGCATAAAGTCAGATCATACACTCCCTCAATTTGATCGCAGCATTCACACAAATGCGTCAAAGACCTGATCGATCCGCATTTTGAGCATCTGCGCATTCTGTTTGAGGCGTTTGTTCTCCTGCTTCAGTTCATAGATATACATCTGGCGTGCAGTCTTCATTTCCAACAGCTGCTCATTCACAGGCTTTTGAATAAAGTCATCCGCCCCACAGACATAGCCCTCCAGCTGGATCTCAGGACGATCCATACCAGTCATAAGAATGACAGGGATCTCTGCAAGTTTGGGATCTCCCCTTAAATATTTTAGAAATTCCATCCCATCCATTGCTGGCATCATGACATCCAGCAAAATGAGATCGGGTGCATCATTTCTTTGCAGGTGTCCCATTGCCTGAAGCCCTGATGCATTGGTCACAACATCATACTTCGAAACGAGCATGGCTTTCACGATCGCCACACTCGTCGGATCATCGTCTACGATCATAATTTGTTTTTTCATAAAATATCCTCCTGCCTCCATAACCCTCTTACATCCCTAAACCAAAAGCTTTGATACATTCTCAAGTATATGTATCTTCCCCTGTAAATAATTGATCGTGTATTCAAATTTTATCTCATAGTGTATGCTGTCACCTCTTTTTTCTCCGCTCTATCCCCCATCATTTGAAACAAATATCTTTTGCATCGACATTTATTTTTTTGCAATATTATACATATTTTATTATACCTTTATATACCTACGAAGTCAATAGGTATTGTTAGGCATCCACGGAGATCGATTTTGACAGGTGATGCATCTTGCCTGGTGGGGGCAAACCTCTCAGCAAATAGGTGGATACATCAAATCCTAAAGGGGGCAAGATCCAAGGCGCATGTCCTTGGATCTTGAAAATTTTCAGTCGCTTTGCTCCAAAACAAAATGACGAAAAAACTTTTTACCCCTAATCCGATCATTTCGGGATCTTATTTTCCAGATTCCTGAAGATCGTTGCAACTTCGGCACGGGTTGCCGAGCCCTGCGGATTGAACCTGCCATCCGGCAAGCCCTGAATCACGCCCATCTTCTGCATGGTCTGTACGGCTTCCTTTGCCCAGTCTGAGATTGCATCATCATCTGCAAAGCCCTTTGCTGTATTTCCCTCCTGCGGCAGATCCATCTCGTTTGCCTTGAGAAACTTATGAATCATGACTGCCATCTGTTCGCGTGTCACCTGCTGATTGGGTGCAAACGCATTGGCAGAAGTGCCATTGACGATCCCCTTTGCAGATGCCCATGCAACTGCCTTTGCAAAATAGCTGTCTGTCGGTACATCAAGGAATGTATTGGCTGCCTCCACTTCCGGCATCACCGCAAAGCGTCCAAGCACGGTCACAAACATTGCACGGGTCATGGTGCTATTGGGCGCAAAGGTCGTCTCTGATGTACCATTGAACCAGCCATTCTCGATCGCCTTTGCAACTGCATCATAGTACCAGCTGCCCTTTGCCACATCGGTAAATGCGCTCACAGCCTGTACAGAAGTGGAAGTATCCGACTGCGGCACAGTCTGCTCCGGCTTGCTCTCCGGCTTTTTAGAAGGCTTCTTGGAGGGCTTGCTGCCAGAGGAACTGCCCGAAGAGTTTCCGCCTGAAGACCCGCCATTTTCCGGCTTCTCCGGCTCTGGCTGCGGCTTCTCTGCCTCCGTGCTGGTCGTGAGCGTAACGGTAACGCTTGGCGTATTGACCTTCTCCGATTCAAATTTCTCGTTCATCGTCATGGTTTTGCTCGGTTCCAGTGCCAGGCTTGCGGTGGTAACACCGGTCGATGTTGTCAGCGCGATCTCACCCAGATCGAATGTACCATCCTCCAGAAGATTACGCGCAGCAGTCACATAGATGGTCACTGTCTTTGTGTCCGCATTGTAACGGCACTCTTTCAGCAGTGCCCTGTTCTTGATCGCATCCGACCATTGCATCTGTACTCCGCTCACACCATCTGATACCTGAAATGCGGTCTGAAATGCCAGCGTTTCTACACCCTGACCCAGATCCAACTGCATAGTCGCCTTTGTGCCGGCTGTATTGGGACGGAACGTAAACTTTGCCTCGCCGTTCTGATCTGCCTCAACTGTAACCGCCTGTACTGCGGTTCCGGTAAGTGCTACAGCCTGCGGAGCGGCAGTTCCTACACTGGCACGCTGTACGCCTGCCGGACGCATCGCACACAGCGTCTCGCTCATCTCGCCTGCATCTACAGCAATCTTCGTATCTGTATGCACGCGTGCTGCCGCGGCGTCATTGGGCTGGGTGTCCTCAGAATCCTCCGGCTGATCGTCTTCAAGTGCTTCGGCTGGTGGTACTTCTGTTTTTTCGGTCTCTGCATCCCTATCGCCCTGCGACTTAGGGATAATCAAATCCGGATCGATTGGTGTTTCCTTGTCTGGAACAATATTGCCTTCCAGCTTGATCTCCGGAATGGTTTGGGGCATGTTCAGATACAGCGTGTTGCTGACCAGACGATCGCCTGTATTGCTCTGCGCATCGTCTACACGATAAAGCTCTGCCATAACCTTTGTCGGCAGGGTTTCCGGTTTATTTTCCGGTGTGATCCAGTAGACCCAAGTGCCGTCCGACACCTTGCCAAGTTCTCCATGCTCTGGTACAGGAGCCAGAATAATCTGCTCACCGCTGATGATTTTTCCATCCTGATCTTTCAGCAGAACGACATTATATGCCGGATTTCCCTTATAGTCACCGGTAAAGACAAGCGAGCCCTTTGGAATGATATCCGCATCCATTTGACCATACTTGATGGTTTCCTTCAGATAGCCAACTTCGCCTAACTCGACATTATCGCTGGTTGGGCCAAGGATCTGGATATCCTGAATAGTCGCGGCATTGCTCTTAAACTCGATCTTGATTTTGTCTGCATCAAAAATATGCATGAAGCCGAGCTTCTTCTTTGCCTCAAAGTAGAAGGTCTCCGTTCCGCCTCTGCTGGTGAATGTTCCGGCACTTGTCCAGCTTCCGCCGCCCTTGGATACCGAAACCGTGAAATCAGCCGCTTCACCCTTATACTTGATTGCAGTCACCTGCTCGACAGAGCCAAGATCAAGTACGATCTCTGCATTTTTACCCTTTTCAGTGCTTCCTGTATAGCCCTTTCCATCAATGATGCCAGAAATTGCAGAAATCGTCTCTGCATGGCAGTATCCATTATTTTCGCCCGGCTTAATCTCCTCGTCATCCTCGGACTTCATATTGGTGGAAATATTCCACTTGCTGCGATCGATCGCACCATTATGTCTGACCTTGATAGGCGCAAAGGTCTTTTCTCTTGTCTGATTGAGCAACTTGTCATACCCGATGACTGTATATGTATAGGTACGATTGTTGCCAGTCGTAATGGTATCCACATATTCTGTTTTATCTGCATCCACAAAGGCAACCGGCTTGCCGTCACGCAGGATCTCGTAACCCAGCATATCATCCAGATTGGCGTTGTTTGAAAGGGTCAGATGTACCGTATTTTCTCCATCCTTATTGACCAGCTTGCTGTCATCGACATTGACACCAGAGCCCATTCCCTCACCATCTGCAATCTTGTACGCGTTTGCTTCCGGCGTCAGATACTGGATCTTTCTGGTTTCCTTCTCGAACTTCTTTGCATACTGTGCCGTTTCGCTGTTATAGGACAGTCCCCACGCATCAAAGAATTCCAGAAGATTCTTGTTCGCTGCGGCACAGGCAAGGCGAATGAGCTTATCTTCCTTGCTATCTGTGAGGCTCAAGTCATGCGGTGCGCTCTTTGGGTCACGCGAATAGGCATCGACACGGGCAAAGAACAGGTTTTTCATCTGCTCCTCGTAGTTGTCAAACAGCTTAAAGGTGTCGTATGGATCATACGCCATGTGTAGCTGCCAGTACATGGACATCTGCAAGCCGGAATCCTCCATCTTGCCGCCAGTTACCGCCTGATGTACCTTTTTATAATCGGAGCGCGGATTGTTGGTCGCCAAGATCGAGTAATAGTTATTGGTGATCTCCGCAACTGCGTACTGTCCATTGTTGATGATATGTCCGATTTCGTGTGCAATGCCCCAGCCAGTCAGTTGACCGCTCTGGCGTGTCCCCTTTTCATCTGCCTTGATCGGTGTGATGCCAAACAGACCGCCCACGCTGTCAAACTCGATGCCGATATGCTTGCCGCCTGCATACATGAACGCACCCTCGAACATCTTATGATAGCGGATGTTGAGACGCTGCGCAGGGTAATGGTGGACACCTGTTCCATTCTTGTCCAGACCCTTATGCTGGTAGAACAGATCGATCTCCTGCTCCATTGCTTCGATTGCCTGCTCCATTTTTCCTGCATCACCGTTTGTTGCAGACAGCACGACAGATGCCGGAACGGAATACATCATGTTCTGCATCACGATTTCCGTATGATTGAAGATGCAGTCTCTCTCTGAATAGCTTCCTGTTCCATGTTCCGCTGTGTCATGTGTGCTTGACAGCGCAGCCACATAACTTTCGAGCTTTTTCATGTAGGCATTGATAGTCGCACGGCGTTCCTCGCCGGTCTGTCCTGTTACATCGAGAACAGGGATATCTGTACCACCCTGTACACGAACAGAATATTTCTGAGCGGTATTGCTGTCTCCATTCCATGCAAGATACAGGGAACCGCCGTTTTCTCCCTTACGGGTCGTGATATTGGGAATCTCGATGGTGTTGCGTCCTACTACGAGCGGGAGTTCATTGCTCCAAGCAGATGCTTCTGCATGATGCTGGGTCGCAACCAGCTTGAGATCGGTCTTTTCTCCATTCGCCTTTCCGCTGCCACCCACATAGATGGTCACGGTCTCGCCAGCCTTTGCGACCTTGCCGAGTGGCTGATAGTTGGACAGTCCGCCGAAATCAAGATGCCCATCCGCCTTACTAGAGATCTTTGTATTGACCGTGATCGCTGCACCCAGATCTTTCTGCTCCAACAGAGATTTGGCATTCTCCAATTCCTTCTGCAAGCCTTCTCGGTTCGGATGATATTCCTGACTTTCCGGATCGACTGTATCCAAGCGTACCTGAAGCTCACCGATGGTCTTCTCTGTCACGCCCTCACGCAGTTCCAAATGGAGATCATCCATATAGAGTGCGTCGATATCTCGTGCCAGCTCATCTGTACGATAGAACTTCATCTCTGAAATGGTGATGTTGCGCACATTCCCATTTGCAACCAGACAAAGCTGGAACTGATCGGAAACGATGGGTTCATTCAGCCCTACGATATAATATGTCTTGCCATTGGCATCCTTCTGCGGCTGGAGATAGCTCTTGACCACCTCCATATTGCCTGTTTTCTTGTCATAATAGCGCACAGCTGCCTTGTCGGTTTTCAGCGAGTTTTTCTGGCTGTCATGGACGGCAAATCCAATCGCCTGCACCGCATATTCCTGATCCAATGTTACCATAGGATTTGCGAAATTCCCATAGTGATAGCCGGTCTCCCAGTCCTGTACCTGTGTATAGGTGGACGGATCATTATCCACGACCGAGAATTCTCCGCCGTGGTTTATGGTATTGTTGGTAAATGCAACAGACTTGATATGTGCAGTCGGCTTCCCTGTTCCATTGCTTGTATTGATGAGACCATATTTGCGCATTTCGACCAGCGTACTGGGAACAGGTGTCGCAACATTGATGGTAGATTTCGGGCTGGAACCAAGGGTGTTATGCCCCACCACATAGACCTGATAGGCGACCCCGACCTTGAGATCGGTAATGGTATAGCTGTTGGTCTTGATATCGCGGATCTCCGTGTAATCCGTCTGCGCGTCCTGTTCCTTATAGAATACACTGTAAGAGGTGGTATGACTCATCCGCTTCCAAGAAACATCGATGGATTCCACATTGCCTGTGACCGTTATGTTCTCCGGTGCAGATGGTACGCTGTCCGGAGTCAATGTGATGGTTTGCTTGTCAGAATACGGGCTTTTCCAGTCGCCATTGACCGAACGCACACGCACGGCATATTCTGTTCCGGTGTGCAGCTTTCCACCCAGACTTCCAATGCGGCAGTTATTATCGGTCGTAAACACAACCGTGGACTTGCCGTCTGCCTGTACCTCGACCTCATAACCCGTAACATTGACCTGATGCTTCCACGATACACGGAAGGCCGGATCCATACCGGCGGACAACTGAGTCAGCTCAATGTTTTCTGGAATATTAAGTTCCGGTGCCGGGATACGGTTTTCCATACCGTTGACGAACTCGACCTGTGCAATATCGACCAGATTAGAACCGGACGACTCGGTCACCGTGATCGTAACCTTCTTGACTGCAACCTGCTGTCCCAGATCGACCACGATAGAGCCGTCACTCTCGATGCGTGCCGTTGCCGCCGCTCTTGCCGCATAAGGCATCGGGAATCTGGACAGGAAAACAGGGCTTTCCTGTACCTGTTCATCTTTCGTGATGATCGCCTGGATCGTGCCCTTTTCCGTCTCAATATCGATCGTACCGCCACGGATCAGGTTCTCGCTGTTTGCCGGTGCCTTGATAACGATACCATCGATCTCTGGTGCACGCTTGTCTCCCTGTGTATCGATTTCCAAGGACAGCTCAACGGGGTTTGCCGTGGAGATCTCTTCCTTATTCTCTGGCTGGAACTGCACGAAGGTTTCGGTTTTTTCGGTCAGATCCTGAATGTTACCCTTTGTGAAACTTTTGCTGTTAGGCTTGATGCTTTCTGCGCTTACCACAGACAGCGCGGTCGCCTGCACATTGTCACCATAGTTCATGGTCACATACGCAAGGTCGGCAACATCGACTGCGCCGTCCCCATTGAGATCATACAGTTCATCTGTCTTTCCGGCATCGATCGCGTCCATGAGCACCTTTGCGTCCGCCTCATTCACGGTACCATCATGGTTCACATCACCGACCGCCATAACGCCATGCTTGACGACAGAGCCTTCCGCCAAAGCCGCATTGACACGGTGGCTATTATGCAGTTCGACCACTGTAGTAGTGTTCGCTGTGATCTCGACTTCCTGCGTATAGGCTGCAAAGCCCTCGCCGGAAATGCGCAGGATATAGATTCCCGGGGTGATATCCTTCATAGAGAGCAGAGCCATTGTGCCTGCATCGTTCGCCTGCATCGTGCCAGTTTTTGTCTTTTCACCGTTTTCCAGAGAAATAGAAAAGCTTGCTTTTTTGACAGGCAGATCCAAATTCATGGACAGATCCAGAACACCGCTTTCCATTGTGGAGGTCTCCGCCTCACCAACAGCCGCATAGGCGGTAGCGATGGGCTGCGAGATGATGGCAGATGCCATCAGGATCGAATAAAATTTTTTGGATACATTGTTTTTCTTCATTATAATCCTCACTTCGTTCTATCGATATATCCCACATCCAAGGATATGTAGTATGCATGGAATGCAGTGTTTATGCGGATCTCGTCCCATCGTGCGCATTTGCCCATCCATGTGTTGTCTTGTATATTGGATCCTCACGCAAAAAAATTTTTTCCATGCAAAGTTCTTCCATTTTCATTTTACCATATAATCAACCGATAGGGAATCCTTTATTTCCCCTTTTTATCTGCCACAGCAACACCCACGACGTTTATCTATTTTCACAAGATCTCATTTTGTCATTACCACTTCTTATTTTCGTTTTATTTTTTCACACCACCCTTTTTTTCTTCGGGCAATACCCTTTATTTTTCTCTTTTCTCTACGATCTTTCCATTTATCCTTGTCCTCTCTTTCTGTAAGATATTTTTATATTCCATACATTAAAACATATATGTGATATTTTCCATGCACTTTGATGCATGCCGCGCGGCCGCCGCCTTTGACAACCATTCCCCCGTCGAAAACAACCAGCTCCGGCACAGTCACATCCCCCAAAAATCTCGATCCGCAAACAGCATCTCCCCTCAACAAATTGTATGTTTATAAATTTCTTTGTATATCAAATTTCCATTCCTCTTATATGCATACAGAAAACTGCCGCACGATATCAACACAAGCTCCTGTCTCTGATATATTTCCTGCTGCATTGTACTCCCCCCCGTCTGTGTGATATAATCATGACAAACAAAGAGACTGTATTTCCTCATAACTTAGGAGGTTTTGCTATGAAGTGTCCCTATTGCAGTGCAGAAATGCAGGTCGGCTATATTCAGTGCCGCGATGGTGTATATTGGAGTCCCAAAAAGCGTAAGGTCGCCGCGATCGCACCACATGGAACGGATGTCATCGCACTGGGACAGCGTAACGGAGATCCATTCAGCGGCTCTGTCGTGATCGCATACCGCTGTTCTGTCTGTCAAAAAATCATCATGGATGACGGCAGTTCACCCCATCCCTTGTGATCCCACCCTCTCCCATGTGCGAAATCTCCTGCATCGGAGAGGACTGATCCAGTCTGCCGATATATTCTTTTTTACTCCTGTCCTATAAAAAAACGCTGCTATCCTGTCAAAGAATAAATAGATCAAGAATATACGTTCCAATGCGTCAGAACAAGGCGAGCATCTAAACTTTCCGTTCCGCTGAGAAAGGATACAGGTTTGCCCTGCTTTCCACCGAAGTGTTATTGGCACACCAAATAAACAGCATTTTCAAAATATCACGCTTCACGCTATCAAAAAATCAAAAATATACACCAAAGGGGATCAGATTATGTTTGTCGGAAAACTTGGTTTCCATCATCAGATCGGAAACGCAGCACGCATGCGCTCCAATGTCGCCCCTGCACCGATGGCAAAAGCACAGGCCGCACAAAACCTCACCCTCATGCGCAGAACCGACCATGTGGAAATCAGCCGCCGCGGACGTGCCGCCGCAGAACAACACGCTTGCGCCGCTATGGCTCCGCTGCCCTTTGTCCCATACACCACCCTCGCACCGGATGAACGGTTATCCCATGATCTGCTCGCCCCGTCTGAAATGCCGCCGCTGAGCGAAAAAGACGCTGTGCTGAAGCAGTTTATGAAGCAGTATCGGCTGGAAGGTTATTTTGAGGGCGATCGGTTCGTCTCCACATCAGACAGCGGCAAGATCCGCCTCCCCGACGATGTGACTGACTCAGAACTGGAAACTTTCCGTCAGCAGCTGGTTCGAAACGGATTGGGTCAGGAGATCGATTGGCGTGGTGTGGAAGACGATCTCGCCAATATGGATATGAGCTTCTCCAACATGGAACACTTTGAGGCAAAGGCGGACTTCCTCGCTTCTCGCTATGCTGTCCTCAAAGATCGCATCGGAACACAGTTCACCGGCGATCAGCACGATGCCGAAATGGCAAAGCTGGAATCCCTGTTCTCCCAGTATAAGGAAACAATTGCCAACAGCTTCGCGGAGACAGTGGGCGGTTTCTATGAGGGTCTTGGACAGACCGGAACCATAGAAGAAATGAAAGCCAGTGTTCTGGTGATGATCGACCAAAAAGCCTCCGGTTACGAAAAGCATCTTGCTCAGGCAGGTGATTATGCCCAGCTGGAAGGCTCGGAAAACCAATGGCTCAAACAGGATGATGCCTATTTGGCGTCCAAGCTGCGTGAGCATGTTTCGGCGGTATCCGGCAATCAGAAGCCTGATGCATCCCAAACGACCACCGCCCCATACAGCGCAAAGGATCTGGTGTTTGCTGGGATGTATGCCGCGAAGACCTCCGAGCAGATCACAAAGGCAAATTGGGACTACGATGCACCCGATGCATCCTTAGGTGAATTTTTTGCTCAGCTGGGGCAGGATCTGGAACGTCCCATGTACGAGGCAGGCGTAGGGGATCGCTTCTCTGCTCTGATTCAGAACAGCTTCCGCTCCTTTATGGATCGGTATATGGATACCTTGGATCACCGGATCAAAAAAAATCAGGCTGTGGTCGAGCGTCTGCCCCACATGGCAGGAAGCCTGCGCACGGAATTGATCGACCGCGAAGCGGTATACCGCGCGTTCCAAAAAGTGATGGTGCAGAACTGATCGATTTTGAAGATTCAGAGTCGCTTCGCTCCAATAAAAGACGGCGAAAAGCCTTTTTCTACAAGCTGAACCACCCATTGAATGAGTGGTTTTTGCTGTTCCAGCTTGTACGGACAGCACAAAAAACACCCTAGGGTCTGTTCGTATCCAAGATGGTTCGCAATTTCCCAACATGCCTTTCCCACTGCTTTCCGTGCAGCGATCTTTGAAAAAATTCTCTTCACATGCCTATGATTTCTTTTGAACACAGCTATACCCCCTGATGCAGCACTTTTATCATCCTGCATCAGGGGGTATTTTGTCACTGTCCATTTTTACCCGATCTATTCAGGCTGTTTCGCTCCAAAGCAAAATCACGAAAATACTTTTATCGCTTGTGCATGAATTGGGATGCCGATTTCGCCATAAGCCGCTTGGTGCCCTTTTGGGTGAATGCGATCTCCAGCAGCTGATCGCCGCCCATCGCCTTGACCGAGGTGACCATGCCCTCACCGAATGCACGATGCACCACACAGTCTCCGGCAGCAAACAGTACCGCCGACGCCGTGCCCCCTGACAAGCCGGAAGGCTTGCGGTAGGATGGATTGACGCTGCCGCCCACAGACGGTGTGTCCATGTCACTCATGCGCGGTGTGGCAGAGCAGTTGGAGTCCAGAAGCTCCGCCGGAATCTCTCTGAGAAAGCGCGAGGGATGCGCGTACCGTGTCTGACCATACATCAGGCGACGCTCCGCGCAGGTGAGATAGAGTTCCTGCTTGGCGCGTGTGACCGCCACATAGCACAGGCGGCGTTCCTCCTCCAGATCCTCGTCATTTTCCTCCACGCGGAAGCTCGGGAACACGCCGTCCTCCATGCCGCACAAGAACACCACCGGAAATTCCAGCCCCTTTGCCGCGTGCATGGTCATGAGCAAAACGGTCTCGTCATTCTCATCCTGTTTATCCGCATCGGTATAGAGTGCCATTTCCTCCAAAAATTCCGACAGGCTGGGCGTTTCACTCTGCTCCTCATAGGAGACGATGTTGGATTTCAGTTCCATGATGTTTTCCAGCCGCGAGCGCGATTCCATATCCCCCTTGTTCTCCAAACTCTCCTGATAGCCCGTCAGATCGAGCATATCCTCGTAAAATTCAGACAGGGAAACCTCTGTGCGCAGCTGGCGCAGTTCTTCGATCATCTGGGCAAAACGCTTCATTGCCGCCGCGCCGCGTCCCAGCTCGCTGTATGTATCCGCACGGCGCACGACCTCAAAGAGCGGCACGTCCTCCTGTGCCGCGATCTCCTCCGCGATCTCGATGGAACGTGCGCCGATCTTCCGCGCCGGTACATTGATGATACGCTTAAGACGCAGGGTATCACTCGGGTTCTCGATCACCCACAGATAGGCGAACATATCACGGATCTCAGCACGGCTGAAGAAATCGCGTCCCTTATAGATGCGGTAGGGGATGGACTGGCGGCGGAATGCCGTCTCGACCGCATTGGATAGGACGTTATTGCGGTACAGAACCGCAAACTCATTCCACTTCCTGCCGCGCTCCACGCCCTCCAATATCTGACGCACGATGTATTCCGCTTCGTTCTCCTGCGTATCCGAGCGGTGCAGGCGGATCTTACTGCCGCCTGTGCGCTCCGTCCAAAGTTCCTTGCCCTTGCGGTTGTGGTTGTTGCGGATGAGTCCGTTCGCCGCGTTCAAAATGGTATCGGTCGAGCGGTAGTTCTGCTCCAGACGCACGACATGCGCATCTTCATACTGCTGTTCAAATTCCAGAATGTTCGTGATGGTCGCGCCGCGGAACTTATAAATGGATTGGTCATCGTCCCCGACCACACAGATATTTTTGTGTCCCCCTGCCAACAGCGCGGTCAGCACATACTGTGCATGGTTGGTATCCTGATACTCGTCTACCAGAACATAGCGGAATTTCTGCTGGTAATGCTCCAAAATATCCGAATTTTCGCGCAAAAGCTGAATGGTTTTGAGAATGATATCGTCAAAGTCCAGTGCATTGTTGGCGCGCATTTCCTTTTCATAGAGCGCGTACAGTTCGGCGACGCGTCCCATGTAGAACTCTCCGCGCTGATCGACCGCAAAAGTGCGCGGCGTAATGAGGTTATCCTTGGCGCGGCTGATCTCGTTCATGATCTTGCGCGGCTCAAAGATCTTGTCATCCAGCTTGAGCTTGCGCACAAGATCAGTGATGACGCGCTTTTTATCGTCCTCGTCATAGATGGTGAACGTACTGCTGTAGCCCAATCGCTCGATATCGCGCCGCAGGATACGCAGGCAGCAGGTATGGAAGGTGTGCGCCCAGATCGCAGAGGCATCCGCTTCGCCTACGGCACTGGTCAGGCGGTTTTGCAGTTCCTGCGCCGCCTTATTGGTGAAGGTGATTGCGACGATGTTCCACGGCTTCACAGGCTCGACCGCGCAAAGCTGCATGGCGCGTGCTTCGTGCTCGGGCTTGGGATCTTCCAGATAGTTTGCGAGGAATGCAAGATCTTCCATGCCTGTATTCGGTGTGGCGTAGGGGCTGTTGTAGCCCTTGCCAAAGCGCAGGATATTGATGATGCGGTGAATGAGTACGCTGGTCTTTCCGCTCCCTGCACCTGCCAGAACCAGAAGCGGTCCTTCTGTGCAAAAGATCGCTTCTTTTTGCCGATCGTTCATACGCGAAAACACGCGCTCGATCACGGCACGCCGGATGGCTGCAAACTGTATATCAAATTTTGTAGGCTCCATATCGGTATCCTCTCTTACAAAAAACAAAATCACGAAAAAAACCGTGCATATAGGATTATACCATACTTTTCCCCATTTTTTAAGTGGGTTTTTCCCCGAATATATACTTATAAAACCACAAATTTTATAAGCAGAGCCGTTCAAAATTTATACTTGCAGAACAAGCGGAGGAGTTGGAATTCCGTAAGGGTTTTATTTTGCTAAAAAGATTTGCTTTGGCAAGCAGGGAAACGTGTCGCGCCGGCGACGGCGGCATAAGGACTATAACCTTGCGGTTCTTGTCCTTATGAATCCAACACTCCCTCTCCATCTGGTAACCAATGGCAATGCCCCAAGGGTGTGAAAGTATGAACTCCGCCACAGGCGGAATGGTACAGCCTCTTTTGGAAATGACTTTTCCTGCAATCATTCAAGATTTTTGTGCGCTGGTTTGGATCGACAGGACTGGCATCCGCTTTTCCGTTTCATCAGCAAAATTTCAGGTGGTTTGTGTGATTTGCCGCTCTACCGCATCTGGAACGAGCCGACCAGTTTGCGAACTGGTCGGACTGTTCCAATGCTGCGGA
>JAHHRO010000021.1 GCA_020025755.1 Butyricicoccus sp.
AAAGAGCCGCAGATGCGGCTCTTTTACTTTACTTCTTTTCTGCTGCGTTCAGTACGGTCTTGATATACTGCTTGGCAACATTGAGTGTGTAGGTCTGGCACTGTGAACCTGTTTTCGGATCAAAGTCCTCACCATAAATACCGGTGTTCGACAGAATGCGGATGCCCAGATACGGGATATCATAGGTCTTACAGATCTGCGCGACCGAGTTAGACTCCATTTCCTCACAAGACGAACCGTTCACCTCATTGAGATACAGCATACGGTCGATCTGGTTGTTCCACTCATCCGAAGAAGAAATGGTTCCCTTTACGATCTTGCCATCCTGATAGGTACCGATCACCGCTTCTGCTGCTTCCATGAGTTTGGTGTCTGCCGGATACTTGACAGACTTGACAAAGGTTTTCTTTTCCTGATCGTATGCGGCAACGCCGATCATCTCAAATGCCTTGTAATCGACACCTGCACCCTTTGCAGACGCTTTGGTACGCCATGCGGACGATGGAATGGTATATTCACCTAAAACGATATCCGACGTGTGCAGTTCCGGATCATGTCCGCCAGAAGTGCCCTGATTGATGACCGCGATCGGATTGAAATACTTGACAGCGAGTGCAGTCGCAACGCCTGCGTTGGCAATGCCCTGCTCGGTACGGGATACTACAACCGGATAGCCTTCCAGCTTACCTGCTACGAAGTACCACTGACCAATGGTGTATTCTTTTGTCTCTGTCAGTGCCTTTACCATATCCTGCATCTCAATATCCATTGCACCTTGCAGGAGCAGTGGACGCTTGTCAGACTTATAGTCCACAGTTATGGGAGCAGCTGCCTTCTGCGGCTCCTTCGTCTTTAGGATGGTATCAATATACTTATTTGCAACGGTCAGTGTGTATTCCTGACAAGCAGCCCCAGTCTTTGGGTCAAAGTCCTCATTATGGATCCCTGTGTTGGACAGGATGCGGATGCCCAAAAACGGGACCTGATATGTCTTACAAACCTGTGCAACCGCATTGGTCTCCATTTCCTCACAGGAGGAGCCCAAGGTCTCGTGCATTTCGAGCATCTTATCGATCTGGTTGTTCCAAGAATCCGCGGTAGAGATCACACCCGTGACGACCTTACCATTTTTGTAGGTATCGCGCACGCTTTGTGCGGTCTCCAGCAAGGTCTTGTCTGCCGGATATTCAAATTGCTTTACAAACGTCTTGTTCGCCGCATCGTATGCATATACACCGTTTTTCTCGTAAGCCTTATAGTCTACACCTGCGTTCTTTGCGGAAGGCGCGGTGCGAATGGCTGCGTAGTCAATGCTGTGCTCACCCAATACGATATCAAAGGTATGCAGTTCTGGATCATGCCCACCGGAAGTACCCTGATTGATGACCGCGATGGGGTTAAAAGTCTGCATTGCCAGTGCGGTGGTTGCAGCGGCATTGGACAGACCCTGCTCCGTACGAGACACCACAACCGGATAGCCGCTCAGCGTACCGCGCACGAAATGATACTTGTCGATATCAACGGTCTGTACATCCTGAAGTGCCTTGATCATGTCCTCGGTCTCGATATCCATTGCACCCTGAAGGAGAAGCGGACGGGCATCCGCATAGCCCTCAGTTGGCTTTTCTGTTGGCTCTGCCACCTTGTCCATCGAGAGGGTCACGGTCTGGCTGTCATTGTCCCACGCAACCGAATATCCCAGCGTCTCTGCCAGAAAACGAACCGGAGTATAGATGCGGTTATCCTTCTGAACAACTGCAGTATCCATTTCCTTTTCTACAGAAACGGCATCCTTGCCCTTTTCTGTCACAACAGAAGTGAACTTATTTGAATCAACGGTGAAGATGACCTGCTCGGTCTTTTCCTCTGACGCGCGGGTAAAGGTCGCCTGCTTTGCCGCCTCATTCCAATCTACTGTCAGCCCCATTGCGTCTGCTGTTGTGCGCAGCGGCACCATAGTACGGTAGTTTGCATCCTCATACGGCTGCCCCAGCTCGCTGCTGAATGCAACATTCTTGAATGCTTCCCCTGCTGTGTCCTGCACACGAACCGAAATACCCTTTGCGGTATCCGCTGCAAAAGCACTCATGCCACTCATGGAAGTGAGCATCGCGGCGGACAGCAAGAGAGCACCGATCTTCTTTACTTTCATTTTTATCCTCCTTTTTTGAAGGCAGCCCAAACCGAAGCTGCCTTTCTGCCCTATTTTTGAGCACGAATCATATTATATCCGTTCTCCCATCTTTAGACAAGGGTTTTGTAATAAATTCTTTATATTTTCTTGTATTTTTATTGGTTAAGCAGTAAAATAATATAGATTTCTGTCATTTTTCTGTATCCAGCAAAAAAGCTGCCAAAGGAGCAGCTTTTTTTACCAGAAATAGAGGCACTCTTACAGACCTTATGGGCTTCTTTATCGGGTACCAAAATATAAAAAAAGAATGATAAAAGGCAGGATCACCTTTCCAACCAGCAACACAAAGATGATATGTCCCGGATAAAATGCATAACAGAAATACTGGAAGCACTTGCTGTGTGCGCCCTGCCGTCCCTGATAGAGCCAAATGATCGGCAGTGCCAAAAGCGCAAATCCCTGCTGCACCACTTCAAATTCCATTTTAAAGATATGTACGGTATAGTACAGACTTCCCAGCAAATGTACATTGATCCAATAAAGTCCGGCAAGCTGCCCCAGCATACACCACCAGCTTCTTCCGCGGAAAAAATAGAATACGGACACCATCAGAATCCCCACCCTAGCATAGCTGGTCATTCCAACGGTGGCAAGCAGTGTGCCAACTCCTATGATGAGTGCCATAACTGGGATCAGTACCCACCCTTTCATGCGCCGCTTCGCCCGTTCCATTAGCCAAATACAGAAAAGTGCAAGGAGAAACGTCCACAAACCATTCTGATGATAGGGATAAAATACAGTCCTACCATACATTAAATCAAATGGGATTTCTGAAATCACTGCAAAAAGCAGCAGACGCTGGATATATTTCTTAAAATCATGGGTATGAAAATATCCCTCCACGAGCAGAAAGGCAAAAATAGGGAATGCCAGACTCCCCACACAGGTCATCCAGTTCTGACTGGGGATCACGGTCACCCAAAGATGATGAAGCAGCATGAATACCATCGCCAGTATATGCAGCATCCTTGCGCTGATATCAGGAATTTGCAGTCGTGTGCTTGTCTTTAATGTCTGCATATCGATATCCTCCTGAAATACACCACTTTTCTTTGTCCCAAAGCCATGTAGTCTTATTTCCTTTTATCTTACCATATATATCGATGTGTAGAAAGGACAAAAACCGCACTCTTTGCTTTAAAGCATCTCTTTTAGCTGAAATGAAAACTACGGTTTTCCTATGCGCCTCCAATGTGCTTGTCAGAGCAAAGCTCTCCGCAAATATGTGGATACATGCGTTTTCCCAAAGTCGATTTCCGTGCATCTATCCCAAGAAAAAAGGCGATGCCCAGAGAATCCTCCAGACATCGCCTGCTATTTGTGCCCGCCCGCCTGCAAGCGGCGCGCTTAAAGGCTGTTTGAAAAATCAAATTTCGTCTTTTTTTACAAGGGACGGCATCCGCTGCAAAAAATATGTCACTCTCTCTATTTTCAAACAAGCCCTGATCTTTTAAATCTCGTTGATGTCTACCATGTGGCAGCTGGAAATATCCATGCCACTTTCCATACAATCGAGCAGTGCATTTGCCGTATCAATCGCAGTCAGACACGGGATGGCGTGCTCAGTCGCGCTTCTTCTGATCTTAACGCTTGCAAGCTCCGGATGGCGACCCTTGACCGAGGTGGAGATCACATAATCGACCTCACCATTCTCGATCAGATCCATAATGTTCGGATGCTTTTCGGTCTCAAAGGCATTGTATACCATGTTTGCGGCAACCATTGCCTTATTGAGGGTATTGGCAGTTCCGCTTGTTGCATAGATATCATATCCGAGCTTTTCGAACTTCTCAGCGATCGGGATGATCTCCTGCTTGTCCGCCGGACGCACAGACAGAACGACCTTACCCGTCTTCTTGTGCATGGAGAAGCCTGCACCCAGAAGCCCCTTATACAGTGCTTCCTTAAAGTCCTTGGATACGCCAAGCACCTCACCGGTGGACTTCATCTCAGGTCCGAGCTGGGTATCAAGGTCACGCAGTTTCTGGAAAGAGAACACCGGAACCTTGACCGCATAGTAATCGCGCTCCGGATACAGCCCTGTGCCGAACTCCATATCGCGCAGCTTTTCGCCGAACATGCAGCGTGTTGCCAGATCGATCATCGGTACGCCCGTGATCTTGGAGATATACGGAACGGTACGAGAGGAACGCGGATTGACCTCAATGATATAGATCTCATCATTGTACAGCACGAACTGGATGTTCACAAGACCAAGCACCTTGAGGCTCTTTGCCAGCGCACGGGTATAGCGAATGATGGTATCCTTGTGCTTGGACTGAATATTGAGGGTCGGATACATGGAAATCGAGTCGCCGGAGTGAACGCCTGCACGCTCGAAATGCTCCATGATACCTGGGATCAGGATATCCTCTCCGTCACAGATGGCATCGACCTCGATCTCACGCCCCATCATATACTTATCGACCAACACAGGATTCTCTACCTTATGACGGGTGATGACCTGCATATATTCGCGGATATCCTGTTCGCTGTATGCGATCTCCATACCCTGACCGCCGAGTACATAGGATGGACGCACGAGAACCGGATATCCGAGACGGTCAGCAACCGCAACCGCTTCCTCCTCTGTGAATACGGTATCACCCTTTGGACGTGGGATGCCGCATTCTTCCAAGATCTCATCGAACTTTTCACGATCCTCTGCGGCGTCGATCGACCATGCCTGTGTCCCAAGGATCGGCACGCCCAGCTTTTCCAGATGTGCCGCCAGATTGATGGCAGTCTGTCCGCCAAACTGTACGATTGCCGCATCCGGCTTTTCTGCATGGACAACGCCCTCGACATCTTCCGGTGTCAGCGGCTCAAAGTAGAGGCGGTCTGCCGTATCGAAGTCGGTGGAGACGGTCTCTGGGTTATTGTTGATGATGATGGTCTCACAGCCGAGTTCCTTGAGTGCCCAAACAGAGTGTACCGAGCAGTAGTCAAACTCGATTCCCTGACCGATACGGATCGGGCCCGAGCCCAGAACAAGGATCTTCTTCTTGCCAGTGGACGGCTTGACTTCATTCTCGTCATCAAAGGTCGAGTAATAGTACGGGGTTTCCGCATCAAACTCAGCCGCGCAGGTATCTACCGTCTTGTAGACTGGCAAACGCTTGAGCGCACCCACTGCACAGCCGGACAACTCTTCAATCGTCTGATCAAGGAAGCCCATCTTCTTTGCACGGAGATAAAGATCTTCGCTCAGTGCAGATGCAGCAGCCAGCTCATGCTCCATGTCAATGATATTCTGATAGCCATGCAGGAACCACGGATCGATCATGGTGATCTTGTGGATCTCCTCGATGGTCATGATGCCGCGGCGCAGTGCCTCACAGATGACGAACAAACGCTCATCGTTAACTACGCTGACACCAGCCTTGATTTCTTCATCCGACCATTCCTTGAGTTTGGGCAGGATAAAACTGGTCAGCTTCATCTCGATGCCGCGCACAGACTTCATCATTGCCTGCTCGAAACTCGGTGCGATCGCCATAACTTCACCGGTCGCCTTCATCTGCGTGCCGAGGGAGTTGTCCGCGTACACGAACTTATCGAACGGCCAGCGTGGGAACTTTGCAACGATATAGTCGATGGTCGGCTCAAAGCAGGCATAGGTCTTGCCGGTTACTGCGTTCATGATCTCGTCCAGACCATAGCCAATTGCGATCTTTGCCGTTACCTTCGCGATCGGGAAGCCAGTCGCCTTGGATGCCAGCGCAGACGAGCGGGAAACACGCGGGTTTACCTCGATAACTGCATATTCAAAGGATTCCGGATTGAGTGCATACTGTACATTACAGCCGCCCTCGATGCCGAGTTCTGTGATAATGTTAAGCGCGGAGGTGCGCAGCATCTGATATTCCTTATCCGAAAGGGTCTGGCACGGCGCAACAACGACCGAGTCACCCGTATGCACACCGACCGGATCGACATTCTCCATGCTGCAAATTGCAATGGCATTGCCCTTGCTGTCGCGCATGACCTCAAACTCGATTTCCTTCCAACCTGCGATGCACTTTTCTACAAGGATCTCATCAACACGGGAGTGCATGATGCCGCTTGCGGAGATCTCGCGCAGCTGCTCCCATGTGTAGGCGATGCCGCCGCCGGTACCACCCAGCGTATACGCCGGACGGATGATGACCGGCAGACCGATCTGCTCGGTAAACTCCACTGCGTCCTCTACTGTGTGTACGACCTTGGATGCGATGCAGGGCTCACCGATCTTTTCCATGGTGTCCTTGAACATCTGGCGATCCTCAGCCTTTGCAATGGTGGTCGGGTTTGCACCCAGCAGCTTCACGCCGTATTCATCGAGGAAGCCGTCTGCCGAGAGATCCATTGCAAGGTTCAGACCGGTCTGACCGCCGAGGTTCGGGATCAGAGAATCCGGACGCTCCTTCTTGATGATCGCCTTTACAGCGTCAAGGGTCATCGGCTCGATATATACCTTGTCTGCCATTGCCTTATCGGTCATGATGGTTGCCGGGTTGGAGTTTACCAGAACGACCTCCAGCCCTTCTTCGCGCAGTGCGCGGCAGGCCTGTGTGCCTGCATAGTCGAACTCAGCCGCCTGACCGATGACGATCGGGCCGGAACCGAGAACCATAACTTTATGAATATCTTTTCTGAGTGGCATTACAGCTGTCCTCCCTTGTGCTTATCGATGTTCTCGAGGAATCGGTCGAACAGGTACGAGGTATCCTGCGGGCCCGGGCAAACCTCGGGATGGTACTGTACGGTGAAGATCGGGTGATCCACATGCGCCAGTCCTTCTACGCTGCCGTCATTGAGGTTTACAAAGCAGATGCGTGCGATCTTGGGATCTACCGTATCACCAACGACTGCATAGCCGTGGTTCTGGCTTGTGATATAGGTGCGTCCGGTATCCAGATCCTTGACCGGATGGTTTACGCCGCGATGGCCAAAGCGCATCTTTTCGGTCTTTGCACCGATCGCAAGTGCCATCAGCTGATGCCCGAGGCAGATGCCGAAGATGGGCATACCGGATGCAATGAGGGTCTTGAGGTGCTCGACGATCTCAACGTTCTCCGCCGGATCTCCGGGACCGTTCGAGAGCATCAGTCCGTCATAGCCGCCATTCAGGACTTCCTCCGGCGCGGTCTCGCCCGGAAGGACGGTCACTTCACAGCCACGGGAGCACAGCTCACGCACGATATTGTACTTGACACCAAAATCCAGCACTGCAACGCGGTACTTCTGCGTGCCCTCAGCCGGATATACCTTCGCCTTATGGAGTGTAACAGTTTTGACTGCTTCTGTAACTGCATATCCCTTCATCTTTTCGACAAGGGCTGCATCGGGCTCGTGTCCTTCCGTATAGATGACGCCATTCATAACGCCGCTGTTTCGCAGGATGCGAGTCAGGCGGCGGGTATCGATGCCCGTGATGGCAACGACTTTTTGCTCCTTGAGGTACGCATCGAGCGTCATCTTGCAGCGGAAGTTGGACGGATATTCGCTCATCTCGCGCATGATATAACCGGACACCCAGCTTTTGCGAGACTCATCGTCCTCCAGATTGATGCCGTAGTTGCCAATGAGCGGATATGTCATACATACGATCTGGCCATAATAAGAGGGATCGGTCAGAACCTCCTGATAGCCAACCATTCCGGTGTTGAATACGACCTCACCAACGCTGCATCCTTCATATCCTGCAGCCTTACCTTCAAACAAGGTCCCGTCTGCGAGCAGCAGATATGCTTTTTTCAAATCTATCGTCACTCCTTATTACTTACCGTGAGAAAAGTGGAAAATTTATGCTTATCGAATTGCGGAAACGATGTCATCACGCATACGGATCGCCTCTGCGCGTGCGGCTTCCATAAAGTCTGTACCGTTCTTGTCGGACTTCTTCCATGCGCACATGATGCCGCGAGAAGAGTTTACGATCGCTCCCAGACCATCATCATTGAACGCGTTTGCAATATCCTTTGCGGTCGCACCCTGCGCGCCATAGCCCGGCACAAGGAAATATGCCTTTGGAATGATGGAGCGGATGATCTTCTGCTCCTCCGGATAGGTCGCGCCAACGACTGCGCCTACCTGATTGTATCCGGAAGCGGTATCCAGCCCTTCCCCCCAAGCCGCGAACTGCTCGGCAACGCGAACAAACAGCGGCTTGCCTTCCATATCGCGGTTTTGGAACTCACCGGAGGATGGGTTGGAAGTCTTTACCAACACATAGATCGCCTTTTCGCGTGCGCGGCACTCCTTCAGGAATGGCTCGATGCCGTCTGTCCCCAAATATGCGTTAACGGTACAGGAATCTGCATTGTAAACAGACAGCTCCTTTTCCCCGACCTTGGTGCAGCCAAGATATGCCTCAGCGTATGCAGATGCAGTTGCACCGATATCGTTGCGCTTGATATCCGCGATGACATACATCCCTTTCTGGTGTGCATAGTCGATGGTGCTCTTGAGTACCTCAGAGCCCTTCGGACCCAGCAGCTCATAGTAAGCTGCCTGCGGCTTGATTGCCGGAACGATATCATGCAGTGCATCGATCAGGCTCACATTGAATTGCAGCATGGCAGCAGCAGCAGCCTCCAGCGTCTCGCCGTAACGGTCGATGCTCTGGGACACGATAAACGGCGGGATATATTCAAGGCGTGCATCCAGACCGGCGACGGTCGGGTTATTCTTCGCTTTGATACATGAGACAAGTTTTTGTACAGACATTGTTTCGTTCTCCTTTCACATCGTTCGGCATGCACCGAACAGCAGACCGGTTGAATTTCATTAAAAAGAAATCATGTTCGTTTTACGATGGTCACGCGATCCTCTCCATCGGTTTCCTGCAAGCTGACATGTACATGTTCATTTTGCGCGGTAGGCAGGTTTTTACCCACATAATCCGGGCGGATGGGCAATTCCCTGTGTCCCCGATCGATCAGCACCGCAAGCTGGATGCGTGCGGCGCGGCCCATACGGGAAATCGCTTCAATTGCAGCGCGCGCGGAGCGGCCGGTATAGAGTACATCATCTACGATCACGACCGTACAGCCTGCGAGGCCGGGGATATCGGGCAGCTGAGGGACATCGGTATGGGGCAGATCATCGCGGAACGGACTGATATCGAGCGGCAGCACAGGCGGCTGAAAGCCTTCCACCTCACCGAGTTTTTCCGCGATCCGGGCAGCAAGCGGCACGCCGCGCGTCTGAATGCCTGCCAGAAGCAGGTTTCGACTGCCGTGATTTTTCTCGATGATCTCAAAGGCGATCCGTGTCAGCGCACGCCTCACGGTCTGCTCATCCATGATCTCTGCTACTTGTTGGGACATGGTAAGCGCACTCCCTTTCACTTTATGGCAACAAAAAAGGCTTCCGCCCAAAGGCAGGAAGCCGCACGAAGCCAGCCCTTAGGCAGACCTCTGCCCAGGCTTTCTTTCACTCGATTTCTCACGCACTTTGGGAACTCACAGGTTCCAATTAAAGAGCTTTTGTTTTTATTATTATATCGCAAAACAGATCCCTGTGTAAAGCAGTATTCCCACAAAACCGCACAAATTTCGCAAATTTTTTTGTTTATTTTCGGCAAAACAAGAATCTTTGTCAGGTCTTTACAAATTTTTTCTGATTTTTTATCGTGTAAAATGCCCCATCACACGCCATACTAAAAAGCAGAAGGAGCGTGAAAAAACATGAAGATGGTTCCAATTCTTTCCGGTTTGGCTGCCGGTGTCGCAGTGGGTGCAGTTGCTTCCGCGTTTGCCTCAAGTGCAATGTCGACCCCATCGGTCAAGCGTTCTGTCCGCCGCGCTGCGCATCAGGTCGGCAATAGCATGAGCCATACCGCACATCAGGTCGGCAACAGTGTCAGCCACACCGCAAAGCACATCGGGGATATGTTCTGATCCCCAAATCCCAAAAGACGCTTTGGCATCTGCCAAAGCGTCTTTCCCTTTATTTCGTGTGCAGCTTTTCCCACAGCGGAATGAGCCACGCACCAACTGCATTTCCAATGGTACAGCAGATCAGAAACAATGCTGCCCTTCCGATCTGATCGACAGACAAACCCAGCGCAAAATAGTACATATCCGCAATCACATGCTCCAGCCCTGCCAGAATAAACGCAGGAACACAAAACAGCATGCCCATATAGCGTGAAAGATCGCCAGTAGAAGTACGGTAATGATCGACCGCGATATACATGAGCAGTCCGCAGAATATCGCCAGCAGAACGGTCTGAAAAGGCATCTGCACGAGCTTCATACTGCTGATCTGCGCCGCAGCCTCTATATGTATGGGCTTGGTATACCGAATGACCCCACCTAAAATCATGCAGCCGACAAAATTTCCCAGCCAGATCACGGCAAGTTCTATCAGATAGCTGACTTTTTTTGGCTGTACCAATAGATATCCCACGCGTCCGGTAAAGAGTCCGAGTCCGCGCGTGCAAATGCTGAACAGCGCAACGGTGAACAGGATCGCACCGAGGATCGTTTTCCCACTCGCGATATAAACTGTCCCTGCAATGCCGATGAGCATGCCTGCGAGCATGGACGATACAAATAGTTCAAGTTTCTTCATATTACATCTCCTTTACCGACCGACAAAAGCAAATCAATTTATTTAATATCCTATCGCTTTTTATCGCACGTTGTCAATGGTCATATCTTCCAATAACCTTCGCCTTATTTTGACACCATTTCTATACGACAACAGCATTTTTCAGATTTGGTTGACGCATATCCATTTGCTTTATATAATAAAGAAAGACAAATTTCTCACAGGAGGATGCTCTGTTATGGATCTGACCTCTGCGGCATGTGTCCTCACGGATACCGTGCGTACACATGCGCCTATTATACATTGTATCACCAATCTTGTCACCATAAATGATTGTGCCAATGCCCTGCTTGCCGTTGGCACCTCCCCTATCATGGCGGACGCGCCGGAGGAATCAGACGACATCACAGCGCATGCCCACGCACTGGTACTCAATATCGGTCAGCTGTCTCCGCGCAAGCTGGAAGCCATGCTTCGTTCGGGCAGGCAAGCCAACCGTATGGGCATCCCTGTCATCTTAGATCCGGTCGGGGTGGGTGCTTCTGCCTTCCGCACGCAGGCAGTCCGGCAGCTCCTCGAACAGCTCTCGGTTTCCATCCTGCGCTGCAATCGTGCGGAAGCCGCCTGTATCTATGGTCTGCCCATTGAGAAAGCAGGCATCGACAGTCAGGATACGCTTTCCATCTCAGACAGCGATTCCCTCGCCCATGCCCTTGCCGTACGTCTGTCCTGCACCATTGCCATGACCGGCGAAACCGATGTGATCGCGGACACGGATCGGCTCTATCATCTGCACGGTGGACACGAGATGCTTTCCCGTGTAACGGGAATGGGCTGTGTTTCTTCTGCCCTGTGCGGTGCGTATGCCGCAGCATGCGCAGATTCCCCGACCGCCGCCATTGCCGCACTTGGCATGATGGCAGGTGCTGGTGCACTTGCATCTGAGCAGGCAGGCACACGCGGAACCGGCAGCTTTCATATCGCCGTTTTGGATGCACTCAGCACATTGGATGCATCCACGCTACGTTCTTATTTTACACTTACGGAGGTACATCATGCGCAGCCTATCTGATTTTTCCGGTTTCATTTTTGATCTTGACGGTACTTTATTGGACTCCCTGTGGGTGTGGCGTGAAGTGGATATCGTTTCCCTCAAACGCCGCGGTCACGATGTTCCCGATGATTACGCGCAGGCGATCGCACATATGAGTTTTGCGGATGCAGCGAAGTATACCATTGAGCGTTTCCAGCTTTCCGAATCTCCCGAAGCACTCATGGACGAGTGGTACAGCATGGCGATGCAGGAATACCATACACGCGTGATGGCAAAGCCGTATGTCCGCGCGTTTCTGGAGCATGTTCAGGCACAGGGCATCCCCATGGCAGCGGCGACCGCTTCGGAGCGCACCCTCATCTGCCCGGCACTCGAACGCATCGGCATTCTGGACTTTTTCCAGAATGTGACCACCATTCAGGAGGTCACACGCGATAAGTCCTTTCCGGATATTTACTTACTTGCCGCGGAGCGTCTGGGCGTTGCTCCGGAAAACTGCGTTGTGTGTGAGGATATCCTCGCAGGCATCCAGAGTGCAAAATCCGCCGGTTTTTATACCATCGGCGTAGAGGAACCGTTCTCTCTGCCCAATCGGGAAAAGATCCGTCAGCATGCAGACCGTTACATCGAATCGTTTGCAGAACTGCTGTAACATCACAAAAACGCTGGGCGAAAGATTGCCCAGCGTCTTTTCTTTTTTATCAAGTGGTATGATCCGGTATCCCACTCCAGATACGACTGATTTCCCAATATTCCTGATTTTCGCCGCGATACATCGTAACATAAACAAACGCATCCGGCTGTGGGAATCCGATCTTCAGATCCACAAGCACACCGCCATCAACCGGTATTTTGTCGCCCACCTGCTTGATTTCATATACAGCCGAATACAAGATCGGGATTGCGGCTTGCAGCGCACCTTCCGGTATCAGCAATTCCGCATAGCGGCTTGGTTCTCTTTCCTTCCATTCTTGTATCATGCTCTGGTGGAGCTTCGGCGGATGCATTTCGAGCTCTCCGGATGCTGCATAGAGTGCCACAAATTCATCGCGAGTGATCTCCGCTCCATCTACAATCCCATTTGCAATCACTTCATACGAATCGACTACAGTCCGCCCGTTTTCCGTGATCCAGTGGATGCGTTCCGCATAGCGGTATTCCGCTCCACCTCCGTACAGGCGGTAGACCACAAGGGCACTGTCTTTCGATTCCGGTTTCACGCTCCAATCCCCGACACTTGGACTGGAGCCCCAGCCGACGCGCCAAAACCATGTTGGGCCATACTCTGCTTCCTGACTGTTGATAAATCCCTGCTGCAATTTGCGGCTCATAAACGGATAGGAAAAGGCTGCATTTTTTTGCAGATATCCCTGCGCCCATTGATTTGCCACCTGATATGCGGTGATCTGTTCCTTGTCCGATCGAAGTCCGGTCTGATCCTCGGGAACGGTCACAGACTTCACCCGATATGTTTGCTCTGGGGTCTCCTCAAATCCAAAATATGCAGTTGTCCCATCTGCAAACACATAGCCGACTGTCTTTGCTTGCAGATCTGTAAGTGCTGCATCACATTTTCCGCCTGCAACAGGGAAATTCCGATAAACCATGTCATATTCATTGATCCCATCTACCGGATGCTCCGGCATCCCGTATGCCAAAAGCTCCTTTGCAGTTGTACAAATATTTTCAGGGTCATCCAGCAGCATTGCGTCCTCTACGGTACGCTCCACGATCCGCAGTTCTTCTCCATCCTGTGCAAATTTGATCGTCTGAATCTGCGTCGCACCGCCATAGGGCGTATCATTGGTATGGATCTTTACCTGTGCTGCGGATGTTTTCGGATCAAGCTTATAGGTTACTTCATCCGCCTGTGCATCCATAGGCAGATTATCGAATGCAAGCGGTGTATCCGGTTCGATCTTGCCATATCCAACCACCATTTCATCAAACGCTTCTTTCAATGCTCCGCCCAGCAGCGTCTCTGCCTGTTCTGGGGTCAGCTGATTCTGCTGTGCTTCACACCAACGCTGCGCAAGTGCTTCCATCTGCTGCACGGTCTCTGCATCTGGCATACGCTCCGGCTTGACCGCAAACGAACAGCCTACGACCATAGCCGCAACGCATACGGTCAGCAAGAACAGGATGCCCTGCTGCTTTTTGGGACTGGTAAAAAGTGCCTGTAATCGTGTTTTCATCGCTTTTTTCCCTCCTGTCAGCTGGGTCGTGAAGCTCTGCTCCCGATGCTGTGCCTGACGCGCCGCATTGTTCAAGATACAATTCCCATAGTTTCGCCTTGCTGTATCGTCCAAGCCGTGTACGACAGACTGGTCGCAGGCGATCTCCACATCCTGTGCCGCCTGCCGCGCCATCAAATGCACGACCGGATTGAACCAATGCACACATTTTGCGAGCAGAAACAGTAATTTACAAAACAGATCTCCATGCTTATAGTGTGTCAGCTCATGCCGCAGAACCATGTGCGCTTCCCCGTATGCGACGCCCTCCTTGGGCAAAAGCAGGATCGGATGCAGCACGCCTGCAAGCATGGGTCCGTCCACCGCAAAGGACTGCATCATAGGGATCTCACGGGTGATTCCCAGCCGTTCCTTCTCCTGCTGGTACACGGCAAGCAGGGTCTCGTCCTGCACCTGACGCGCACTTTTCCGGATACGCTTCCAAAACCGCTGATGGGAAACAAATGCTGTCAGCAGAGAGCCGATGACACCGGCAAGCCAGAGGAACGCAAGTATGGGCATGATGTCGATTTGACTGCGTGTTGTGACTGATTGGAAACGCGGTGCATCCAACGGGGTCTGTCCCGACACTTCCGGACGCGGTGCAGATACAGCTTCTGTCTGTTCTGATGCTCCCGATGGCGCAGGCGCGGCGTTGCCTGTCTGCGTGGAAGCTGCGGCAGCTGTCTGTGTCACGCTGATGGTCGTTTGCGGAGTCAATACAGGCGCATCCGGCAGGGCGAACTGCACAGGAAGCAGCAGCCGGATACTCAGTACCGCCCATAGCAGACACAGGACGCGTGCCGGATACCGGCGGCGCAGGGCTGCACAAAGCAGCAGCACCGGTAGGATAATGATCGAAGTGGTGAGGCTCACTTGCAGAACATTCCAAAGCAGCTCTTTCATGCTACTCCCTCCCTTGTGTATCCAGAAAATCTCTCAACTCGTCAATATCATCATCGGTCAGCGATCCGGTATCTGAAAGCGATGCCACGAGATCGCGGATAGAGCCGCGATAGAATCGCTGTAAAAAGCTGACACTTTCCTGTGCGCGGTACGCTTCCTCGGTGATGAGTGGGGTATAGATATTGCTCTTTCCGTCCTTCTCGCATTTCAGGAAACCTTTTTCGCACAATCGGGACAGAAAGGTCAGGATCGAGGTCGGCTTCCACTGCTCCCGGAGCTGCTGGGTGATCCATGCAGAGGGAACGGGACACTCGGCGGCATTCCAGATCTCCTGCATGACGATCAGCTCTGCATCGGGCAGGCGTTTGATTTTTTTCATAGCAATGCACCTTCTACATTTGTAAAATATCTGTTG
The DNA here is from genome assembly GCA_020025755.1 of Butyricicoccus sp. Taxonomy (GTDB): domain Bacteria; phylum Bacillota; class Clostridia; order Oscillospirales; family Butyricicoccaceae; genus Butyricicoccus. The sequence goes on from JAHHRO010000021.1 coordinate 15,345, forward strand.
CTATTATTCTACAGTTGTAGAACAGCATTGTCAACCCCCTTATTCTGCACCGATCCCACAAAAAATACATCTCCAATTTGCACGAAAAAACGAAAGCCGCGCAGCTTGCCAGAAGTTTTCCCCCACACATTGCTTTTATTTCACAAACCTGATAAAATGAAACTAAGGACATACTGCCGTTTTACATCATCACCCATTTTCCCGTATTGGAGGTTCTCTTATGTATAGAACACCTGCTTGTCTCCCGAAGCTTCTCCTGCCGCGTGATGGAATCGACCCTGCCAAGTGGTCTGTCATGACGCGCGATCAATATACCTCGGATTCCCTGCAAGCCGTTCAGGAGCAGCTCGGGGATGCACCGTCCGCGCTGCACCTCATCCTCCCCGAATTCATGCTGCAAGAGCCTGCTTGCCTGCCGGCATACACGAAGAAGATCCAGCAAACCATGCTCCAATACCAAACAGACGGTACTCTCAAGGAATACCCAGCCGGTATGATGCTCATTGAGCATAAAACACACTCCGGCGTGCGTCAGGGTGTTTTGCTTGCCTTCGATCTGGAAGACTACGACAACTCTGAGGACAGCCAGACCCTCATCCGTCCCACGCGCACGGTCTCACCGGTACGAATTGCCTCCCAACTTGCGGTGCGTGAAGCGGCTTCCCTCGAACTTGCTCATGTGATGCTGCTCATTGATGACCCCAAGTGCGAGATCATTGAGCCATTGTTCCGAAACCGCACACAGGAAAATACCGTTTACGATATCGACCTTATGTGTCAGGGCGGTCATCTGCGCAGTTGGTTTGTTCCTGAGGGCACTGAAACGGCTGCCCTTTTCGATCGTCTTGCACCTCTGACCGACCGCGACACCTTCCTCAAAAAATATGGGCTATCCAGCGATATCCCAACTTTCGCCTATGCGGTTGGAGACGGGCATTGCGCGATGGCAACCGCCAAAGCCAACTGGGAGCGCATCAAGCAGACCCTGAGCGAAGCCGAGCAGGAGACCCATCCAGCGCGTTTCGTTCTGGCAGAACTTGTTAATCTGCACGAGGACAGTGTCAGTCTGGAAACCATCCACCCTGTACTGTTCCACATCCATCCGCGCGAGGTATTTCAGGCGGCAGATGACTTTTTCCGTATATATGGCGGCATGGCATACTGCGGCGATCCCAAGACTGCGCCAAGCACCAATGTACAAAGTTTCCCCTGCTTTTTCCACGGTGAAAAAACGATATTCTGCGTCGTGGATTCTCCTTGGTCTCTGCCTTGCGCAACCATCCAGAACTTCCTTGATGACTTTTTGGATAAAAATCCAAAATCCTATGTAGACTACATACGCGGCGCAGATGCCGTAGAAGCGGCAGCCGATGATGTGCGCAATCTCGGTTTCCTGTTGCCCACGCCATCCAAAAAAGATCTGTTCCGAAACATCATCTTGCAGGGTGCTTTGCCCTGCCAGACCTTCTCCGTGGGTCAATCTCCTGCAACACGATACTATATGGAAGCGCGGCGAATCACACGTTGATACAAAAAAGCGGATCATCCACAGGCTGTGGATGATCCGCTTCTCAATGTTACCTGGATTTTGCGCAAGAAAAAACCACTGATGATAGAATCAGTGGTTTCAGTGGCAGCCGGACAAGGATTCGAACCCAGACAAACAGAGTCAGAGTCTGTCGTGCTACCATTACACAATCCGGCTATTTGTTTCGTCACCTTCAAGCGACTATTATAGTATATCTACTTTTCCATCAAAAGTCAAGTATTTTTTTGATAAAATAATTTTGCTTGAGAAAGTACGAAAAGTTTATGCGTGCACAGACTACGGAGTGTTGGAACGTCCGTTGGATTTTCATTTCTCATAAATGATTTGCTTTGAGAAGCAGGGAAACGTGTCGCGGCCGCGCGACGGCGGGTGAAATCTATGTTCGCACAGACTGCGGAGTGTTGGAACGTCCGTAGGATTTTCATTTCTGCTAAATGATTTGCTTCGAGAAGCAGGGAAACGTGTCGCGGCCGCGCGACGGCGGCATAAGGACTATAACCTTGCGGTTCTTGTCCTTATGAATCCAACACTCCCTGTCCATCCGGTTTACAATGGTGCTGCCGAAAGGGTGTGAAAGTATGAGCTCCGCCACAGGCGGGGTTTTCGCAGATCGGATTGTTTCTGCCTCTTGCCCCAAGGGTGTGAATGTATGACCTCCGCCGCAGGGCGGGGCTTCTTCAGCCTTTTTACAAATTGGTGCGGTGCACGTCTATTGGTGCAGTGCACGTCTTTTACAGGTAATCAGCAAAGAAAGTGCGGCACTTCCCTGACCAGCCCCTCCATGAACACACGCGTGAACGTCGCCCATTTCCTAAACGAACAGCAATGGACGTTCGAGCACGCACCGCCAGCAAAAGGAATCCGCAGCGTTGGAACAGTCCGACCAGTGCGCACACTGGTCGGCTCGTTCCGGATGCGGTAGAGCGGCAACTCCCATAAAACAAGGGAAACCTTTCCTCTGAAATGCAAAGAGGATTGCCAGTCCTGTATGTGGCATAACGCAGAAACAGCCTATACGATTGCATGAACAATCAGCACCAAACAAGGCTTGAGAAAACCCGCCTGTGGCGGAGCTCATACTTTCACACCCTTTCGGCGGCACCATTACAAACCGGATGGACAGGGAGTGTTGGATTCATAAGGACAAGAACCGCAAGGTTATAGTCCTTATGCCGCCGTCGCGCGGCCGCGACACGCTTCCCTGCTTCTCGAAGCAAATCATTTAGCAGAAATGAAAACCCAACGGACGTTCCAAACGCTCCGCAGTATGTGCGAGCATAAACTTCACCCTCTCGCGCGACACGTTTCCTTGCTTCTCAAAGCAAATCATTTTACAGAAATGAAAATCCAACCATATCCTTCGATTGATCGAAATCGATCTCCCCATTTTCCGGCTGGAAAACCTTGCATTTCCTCCCAAAACATGATATCGTAACACCATAACGAAAAATAAACTCAGTTGAAAGGAATCCCAAACCATGAACGACACACAAGAGATCGTAACCAACGAAAGCACCATTCCTGCCGCATCTGAAATCGCCGCAGAACCCGAAAACACCCCCGAAGCGACCTCCAACGAAGTGGTAAACGAAAGCATGGAACCCTCTGCTCCCATCATTGAGGAAGAAGCTGACACCATCTGTCCCCCGGAAGCACAGGAAAAGCGTCAGAAGTGGTCCTCCTTTGTAGAAGGTCCGGCTGTGGATTTCTTTACCGGCTACAAGCTGGAGAAAATGACGATCGACGACGGCAACGGCAACAAGGCAAAGTTCAGCCGCACCAAGGACAGCGGCATTAAAATCGAATACACCTCCTCCGTCCTGCTTTGACCAAACTTTACAAAATGGTATGATTTTTGTACATAAACAAAGAAGGCTCCTACGGAGTCTTCTTTTTGACTGCGCCTATAATATTTTTTCGCCTTCGATAAAGCCCTCTCCATACACCTCATTCGTCTCCGTGACCATTACGAACGCATCCGGATCGACCTCCGCGATCGCTGCACGGATCTGAAACGCCTGCGACTTAGTACAGGCACACAGGAGCACCTGACGTTCCTCATCGGTGTAGGTACCGATCGCCCGAATGAGCGTCGAACCGCGGCCGCTGGCGGCAGAAATATTGCCTGCAATGGCTTGTCCGTGGCTGGTAATGATGATCATGAGCTTGCCTGCACTGACACCATACATGACCTTATCAATCATGATGGAGGTTGCCGCCGTCGCAAGGATACCATACAGCACGGAATCGATATCTCCAAAGACCGGCCAGCCCAGCAGGATAATGACAAGATCAATTATGAGCGTTGCCACCCCAAGGGAAACATGGGGACGGATCGCCTTGATGGATACCGTCAGGAAATCCGTTCCCCCAGAGGACGAGCCGCGCATATAGAGCAGCCCCAGTCCCAAGCCGAGACAGACACCCGAATAGAGCGACGCCAACAGCGGACTGCCCGTGTAGGGCGGCGTCAGGGGCAGGATGAAATCCACCCATACCGTACAAAAGATCATGGAACACAGACTTTTGAGCAAAAATCGTTTTCCGAGCAGACGATAACTCAGCAGGATCACCGGCACATTGAGCACCAGCGTCATAATACCAATGGGCAAGCCCCATAAATGATTCATGATAAGTGCCAAACCGGATAATCCACCCGGTGCAAAATGCGCGGTCTTGGCAAATGTATAAATGCCCAAGGCATAGAACAAACCGCCTGCCAGATCTGCCAGCAGATCCAGTATCCGCTCCTTTGTTCTTTTTTGCATCTCAATCCCCTCCTTATCTTCATTTTTATCCTAGAATAAATCTTCTACCTTGTCAAGTGCATACCTCTCTCAAAGTATTCCACAAAAGCCTTTACAAATGTATCTCTATTTGTTATAATAGCTAAAGAAATGCGTCCGTAGTTCAATTGGATAGAGCGTCAGATTCCGGTTCTGAATGTTGGGGGTTCGAGTCCCTTCGGGCGTGCCAAGCCGTATCACAGAATGTGATACATGCATAAAAAATACCGCACTTATGTGCGGTATTTTTTATGCCCTGCGTTTTGTCAAGCGTATTCCCAAAATCGCTATAAAAAGCGTCTATGCCGCCTCAAATGTGAGGACATAGACGCTTTTTTGAATCATTGGGATCGCTTTTGAGTCAGAAACGCTTTATTCTCCCCATTTCTCCTGCAAGGTATCATGCAGGATCTTCAGTTCACTCTGTTTGCGCTCTGTTCCCTCGGTCTCGCCTTGTTCTCCGCCCTTTGGATCTTTATATTCAAAGAACGTCATGGTCGCATTGGTCTCGACCACACCGGTTTCCTTATGCGTGATCTGCACATTCGCAAGGAAGTTGCGCAGCTGGCTATTGTGCAGGGTACGCAGGATCTGCTTGGTCTGCTCATAGCTTCCACAGGTGAACGGGATCGCCACACCACGGCGGAAAATATTATTGTTGCCTTCTTCCGCCTGAAATGCCATTGAATACTTCATGGTCGGCTTCAGGATGGTGTTCAGCTCTGCCATAACGACCTTCAGGTTGTCATACTCCGGCATCTGTGGGATCTTGTTTTCCTGTGTTTCCAGTTCCCTCAGCGTTTTTTCCATCTTGTGCATCTTTGCGATCTTCACATCCAAATGGTGGTTGAGTTCCTCCCCCTGCGCGATCTGTGCATTCAGGTTATCCATACGCTCGGTCATGGGCATGTGGAAAAACAGGATATATGCACTGCCTGTCGCAATAATGATGAGACAGATGAGCAGTGCCCATTCTCTTACAGATAACTTTCTCATTGCTGTGCCTCCTCCTCTCTCACGACCTCAAAATATACATTGGCTTCCACGAAATTCTGGTTTGCTTCCAGCGATGCAGCCGTATCGACGCTGATATTCGTTACCATCGGGGATTCCTCCAGACGGGTCACCAGAACACCGGCATCCTGCAAGGTCACACCCGAGAAAGTCACCAGAACCTTGCCGCCCTCGATGGTGATCTGAGAGATCTTTGCCGACGGACGGATCACGGTATCCAGCAGATCAAGGATCTGCATACGATCCACCTCGGTCAGCTGCTCTTCAGCCGGTGTTGCACGAACATAGTCCTTGAGCACGCTATCATAATCTTTGAGTTCTTCCATCTTGGAAATCGACTGCTGTTCCAGAACTGCAACATAGTCCTCCAGTTCTCTTGCCGCCTCCAGCGGATCATAGATCAGCACCTTTCCAAGTGCCAGCAGGATCACAAAGACAAAGAGCGTATAGAGTGCAACCGTAGCAGGTGCTGTCGTCTTATCTATCTTGAAATACAGGTTCATCGCGCGCTTGGTGGGGTATATGATTTTCTTTGTCCCCCGGTTCTGCTTTTTGTTCTCTTTCATGACTTACGCCTCCTCTCCTGTCTCTGCAATCAGCCCTGCCGTGCAGACAAAGGTATGATGGTTTTCCTTGTCCTCCTGCTCCTTGGAGAACAGATCCTTACCCGAAAGGATGGGCAAGCCCAAAGTTTCTTCCATGATTTGACGCAGCGGTGCGATCTCTGCACCGCCTCCGATGAGATACACACCTGCCAGCTGGCTCTGACGATATGTAAAATGATAGAAATTGACCAGCTTGAGCACCTCGACGGCGATATGCTCGTACAATTCTATGCAGCGCGGATTTTCCAAGATCCCCTGATGATTGCCGCGCTTATAGGCATCTGCTAAAAACTGATCGACATTCAAAATATCTGCTGCAACGGCGTCCAGATCGCGGCAGCCCGTCGGGATATGGCGCGTGATCTGGATGCGATCCTCCTGTACTACAAAAATACGAGTGGCTAGATAGCCGAGATCAATAAAGCAGTATTCCATTGGCGCATCTGCATGTTTTGCGCGATACGCCTTTACAAGCTGGATCAGGGACATTTCCTTCGGCAGGATACGCTTGAGCGCAAAACCACCGGCTGCAAACATGTGTACATAATCTTGGATCTGCTGCTTTTCCACCGCTGCCGCCATCATCGTCAGTTCCTTGGAATCCTGCTCTATCATGCTGTCCTGTGTTTGCAGCGGTGCTTCACACAATGCATAATCACAATGATACTGGTGCGGCTCACCGTTGATGAAGTCGCTGAACTCATAGGGCAGATTCAGCATAAGCTGCTCCTCAGACATATTGGGCATGGATACCAGACGGCAGATCGCCTGACTGGTCGGCAGGATCAAAGCCGCCGGACCTTTGGGCAGGCGCAGCTCTTTCTTCTTCTTTTTCAGGAATGCAGAAAAAGCATGGGGCATCGTGATGGAATCCTCCTCCATCAGATGCTCAGGAAACGGCAGTTCATGGAACTCCCACTTTCCCTTTTTCAGTGCCATAACTTTCAGGCTGTTATTCCCCAAATCAAATCCTATTTTTATTTTTTTTGACATATATACGCTCCCCTCTTACGCAAGCAGACCCTGATACCACTGGATCCACGATGTTCCAAATAAAATAACGATGCACCACGCCGCCGACAAAAACGGGCCGAACGGGATCTCCGCCTGTGCACGATCCTTGCGCGGCTTGACTGCCCATGCCAAAGCAAGCACACAGCCCACCATCAGCAGGAGCAGCATCTGCATCCAATTCAAGTACAGTCCAAGCACAAACAGCAGCTTGATATCTCCGCCCCCCATGCTCTCCTTTTTCAGCACATGATCCATCAGAAGCGACAGTCCCAGCAAGGGCAGGGACACACTCAGCGCACCGATCGCCATTCTGGTCAGCGTCTCCTTGAGCGGCTGATGGAGTACAAAGAGAAATACCAATCGGTTGACGATCGCTGCCACGAGCAGACCATCCGGCAGCGTATAGGTGTCCCAGTCGATCAGGGCAAGCAGCAACAGGATACTTGCAAAAATCAGCTGCATCACAAGCTCCAGCCCAAAGCCAAACCGAACGCCGAGTGCGGCAAACAGTGCGGCTGTCAGAAGCTCCACCACAAGGCAGCGTACAGGGATCTTTTCGCCGCAGTAGCGGCATCTCCCTCTGCCCAGCAGGTAACTTAGCACCGGCACAAGATCTCTTGCACCCAGCACATGTCCACAGTGGTCACAGTGCGAGCGTCCCTTGGGCATGCCGCCTCGATCGACGGCACACGCAAAAAAGCTGCCCATGACTGCTCCGATCAGGGCAAGCCAAACTGCCATATAGAGTTTCAAAATCTGCTCTGGATCCATACGTTTCTCCTTTGTCTGATTTGCAAACTGTCTTGGGAGAATGTCATGCAGGGCGCGGCACTCTCCCAAAACGATTTGATGGGTTTTCTCAAAAAGGGGTCGCTGGGGAGCCACCCTCCCCAGCGGTTGATTGGTTCAAAGAATTGATGTTGTGTGCTTACGGCTTCTTACTTACCTTGAGGCTTTCCAAAAGTTTCCTTGCTGGCAAGTGGTGCATTTGTGCTCCAATTCAGTTCAACATCGCCGTTCTCATCAATATCGACTTTCAGGTAGCCATTCTTGTTATTTCCACGCTGACCATAACCCTTCTCCGGTGCATCGCCTTCTTCCAGCTTACCGTCAACAGCATTAAAGTAATACTTCTTATCCTTAACAGACTCTTCTACAGTCATATATTCAATCAGTGCAGCAGCCTTTGCAGAGCGTTCGTTTGCAGCATCGGTTGCAGTTCTTGCCTTTTCAAGGCTCTTGCTTACCATCGGGATGGAGATCGCGATAAGGATGGCGATGATCGCAACAACGATCAGCATCTCGACCAGCGTAAAGCCTGCTGTCTTTTTGAGTTTCTTCATGTACTTTTCTTTCAGGTTATTCATGTGTGTATTCCTCCTTATATGCTTTTTACCACGCTTGCGGTACAAAATTTACCCTATATCCCATAAAAAGATGTGGGTGGCACACCCTTCCATGTCCTTACATCAACGCGCCATACATGCTGAACATCGGCAGATAGATGGACATCAAAATCAAAAATACAAATACTGCCATCACACAAATGATTGCAGGCTCCAGTATGGAAAGGGCACGAGTGGTCAGTGTATCGACCTCATTGTCATAATATTCCGCTTGGATCTCCAGTGTAGACTCCAGCGAACCGGTCGCCTCACCCATTGCCGTCATCTGTACCAGCATATCGGGCAGATCCTCACAGGCGAGCATACACTCACCCAGCGGCTGTCCGCCCTCTACGCCCGGAATGACGTTCCGGATCTGCTCAGACAGATGTGCATTGCTGATCGAGCGAGATGAAGTATCCAATGCTTTCAGGATCGGCATACCGGAAGACAGCATGGCAGACATGGTATGTGCAAACTGGCTTGCCGCGGTCATTACGGTAATCTTGCCGAGCAGTGGGATCGTGATGCCCCAAAGCGCAGTGCGCAGACGTCCCTTGTCCGTGCTTGCGTACACGCGGAACATCAGCAATGCGCCAGCCGCCAAACCGACCATGACCCAGATATATTTACGGAAGAAATCGGAAAGCCCGACAACGATCCGCGTTGCAAGGGGCAGCTCCATCTCCATCGAGTCAAAGGTAGAGGCAAATGTCGGCACAGCATAAGTCATAATGATGGTGATAACGATGACCGATACAAAGATCAAAAATGCCGGATAGATCATGGCACTTGTTGCCTTTGCGCGTGTCTTGGTCATGCGGTCATAATAACGACTCAGCCGCTCAAACGAACGAACGAGATCACCCGATTGCTCACCTGCTTCGACCGTCTCGATAAAAGCAGGCGGCAGTCGGTTTTCGCCGCGCTTGGAAAAGCTATAGGACATGCTCCAACCGTTCGCGATATCCTCGGCTACCTGCGTGAGCAGCTTTTTGAGCATCTTGTCCGAGGTCTGGGAACCGACCAGATCGACCGTCTGCACGAGTGGCATACCGGCTTTCAGGATGATGGAAAATTGTTTGCACATCAAGGAGAATGCTTTGAGATCGAGCTTCTGGAGTCGCTCCAGATGGTTCTCCTTGGAAAGACGGATCTCCTCGATCTGAAGGACGACATCATAGCTCTGACGGACCTGTGCAACTGCCTGCGCACTGTCCGTGGCTTCTACGATGCCTTCGGTTTGTTGTCCGTCTGCGCCCAAAGCCTCATAACGATAGGTTGGCACGTCTTACAGTCTCCTTTCATTTCCGATAAAGCCACGCGGTCGGGTCATACCCTGCGGTGCACCCATAGGCGCACCAGCTGAAAGCCCTGCGCCGCCGCGCATTGCGCCCTCCATGGTCTGCTGAGAGATCGCGCCGCTGCGGTACAGGTTCTGCAAGGTACGATCCATCAGGATATTGCCAACAGATCCGGTGGTCTGGATCGCATTCTGGATCTGTGGGGTCTTGCCCTCACGGATCAGGTTGCGGATCGCGTCGTCCGTCTTCATGACCTCACAGGCGAGGACGCGTCCCTCCTGCTTCGCACGCGGAAGCAGCTGCTGAGAGAGCACCGCCTTGAGCGTCATGGAGAGCTGCAAGCGGATCTGCTGCTGACGCTCTGCCGGAAATACATCGACGATACGGTCGATGGAATCTGCCGCAGAGTTCGTATGTACCGTACCGAATACCAGATGTCCGGTCTCGGCAGCAGTCAGCGCGGTCTGAATGGTATCCAGATCGCGCATCTCACCTACAAGGATGACATCGGGATCTTCACGCAGGGCGGCACGCAGACCTGCCGCAAAACTCATGGTATCGCGTCCGATCTCACGCTGATTGATGATGCACTGATCGGGTGTATAGACATACTCGACCGGATCTTCCAGCGTCAGGATATGCAGGCGTTCTCGATGATTGATGCGGTTGAGCATCGCCGCCAGCGTCGTAGACTTACCCGAACCGGTCTCGCCCGTAATGAGGACAAGTCCCTGATTGTAGGAGCAAAACTCCTCGACAACGGGCGGCAGCCCCAGCTCATTCAGCTCCGGAATGTGGTCGTTAAGCAAACGGATCGCCGCAGAATAAACACCCTGCTGACGGAACAGATTCAGTCGGCAGCGCACACCGGCAATGGTGAGTGCCATATCCAGTTCACCAACGCGCTCCAGCTCGGAAAACTGATCTCCGGCAAGCTCTCGTGCAAACGCCATGCACTGAGACGCGGTCAGCGGCACACTGTCCAGATCGCGGATCTCGCCGTCTATGCGACACTTCGGCGGCAGCTCACAAACCAGATGCAAATCGGAAGCCCGATTTTTTTTGGCTGTTTCAATATAATCATGAATCGTCATTCCGCTTGTCTCCCTATGATTCTTATGATTTCATCGGTTGTTGTAACACCCTCGCTGACCAGTTCTGCGCAATTTTGCAGGATCGACTGGAAGTCCGAATGATGTACCGCTTCTTCCACCAGCTTCAGATCCTTCTGATGGATCGCATGGCGGATCTCAGGGGTCATGGTCAGGATCTCAAATACAGCGATTCGACCGCGATAGCCGGTCTGGAAACAGTCCGAACAGCCGGCACCGCGATAGAAATGATGGGCGCGGTTCGGGTCAAGACCAAGCATTGCAGCTTCCTCCGGTGTTGCCGTGTAAGCCGTGCGGCAGCGCGGACAGATGCGGCGCACCAGACGCTGAGAAATGATGCCGCGCACTGCACCAGCGATCAGATATGGTTCTACACCGATATCCAGCAGACGGTCGATCGAGGAGATCGCGTCATTCGTATGGATCGTGGTCAGCACCAGATGACCGGTCATTGCGGAACGCATGGCGATCTCGGCAGTCTCACCATCACGAATTTCTCCGACTGCAATGATATCAGGATCCTGACGCAGTACGGCTCTCAGGGAATTTGCAAATGTAAGGTCGGTCTGCTCGTTGATCTGCACCTGACAAACGCCGTCCATATGATACTCGACCGGATCTTCGAGCGAAATAAGGTTGACCTCCTCACTCTTTTTATGATCGATCATGGTGTACAGCGTAGAGGTCTTACCGGAACCGGTTGGACCCACAACCATCAGCACGCCTTCCTTGCAGTCTGTGAGCAGTTGCATAAATCTGCGCTTGTTCTCACCGCGCAGACCAATGCCATCGACCGAGATCATACGCGGATCCTTACGCAGGAGACGGATCACGATCTTTTCGCCATTGATGGTGGGCAAGGTAGAAACACGAAGATCCATGACCTCCTGCTGCACCATCATATTGATGCGCCCATCCTGCGGTATATTCTTTTGGGCAATATCCAGCTGTGCCATGATCTTGATACGGGAGATCACAGACATCTGCAATTCACGCGGAACGGTGATGATATTACGCAGAACACCGTCGATACGCATACGGATGAGCAGCTTGGAGCCAACCGGCTCCAAGTGGATATCACTGGCGTTCTCCGTATAGGCACGCTGGATGATCGAGTTTACGAGACGAATCGTCGGTGCTGCGTTTTCGTCCCCGTCATCGGCTGCCAGCCGGAAATCCTCCACGGCGCGGATGCTCGCGCCATACTGATTGGTATCCAGATCGCGGCGCATGTCCTCGATCGCCTTCATGGTACCCTGATTGCTGTACAGGTTTTGGAGCGCACGCTCCAAGGCTTCATCTGTTGCGATCATCGGGATGACCTGACGGCGTGTTGCCGCTCCAACTTCTTCGATCGCTGCAAAGTTCAGCGGATCGGTCATACCCAGATACAACTCGGAACGCGTTGCACGCACCGGAACGACACGGTGCTTCTTTGCAATGCTCTTGGGCAGCAGCTGCGCCATATCGGATGAGATCGTACAGGCGTTGAGGTCGATAAACTCCAGACCCAGCTGGGTCATGAGTGCCTCTATGACCTGCGTTTCCGTAATGATATGGTTATCACGCAGTATGTCACCCAAACGTTTGCCGTTTTGCTTCTGCATCGCCAAGGCTTCCTGCAGCTGCTCCTGTGTAATGGTGCCATTGCCTACCAGCAAATCGCCTAGTCTTGTATATTTCATGTATTTCCTCCCTCGTCACGCGTCTGATTGAGACAGCGGACAGAAAAACTGATTTTATTGGAGATCTCATGAACGCCTTTGACCTCCAACTCCACATGGAACAGATCACAATTCCCGGCGGTCTCAGTTTTATCACCGCCTACCTTTTGGTTGTCTGGCTTTGAACTGCCTGCCTTTTGAAAGGTGATGTCACAGCTTTCGATCTTATATACGCCATTTCCATACGCACCTGTGGAGAGCATCAGCAGGCCATTGGCACGCAGCTGACCCTTATTGTCGATTTCAAGTTTTGTATTCGAGCCATAATTCGCACTGGTATAGTGTTCCAGCTTTCCAGCTGTGGCGGTGATGTCCCTTGCGTAACGCAATTCATTGGATAAAAGATTGCTGAGGGTAGAAAGCAGGAGCTGGGTCTCAGATTCCTCGGTGACATTGTTATAGCTGTCACGCGCCAGAAACAAACCTGTACTCAGCATCAATCCCAACAGCGCAAGGATGCCGGTCCCAACGACCATTTCGATCAGCGTGAGACCGCGATCGCTTTTCAGCTTTTTGCGAAGACGTTTCACGATGTAGCACCTTCCTTTGGTGGCTTGATGATTCCATACGCATACAAATCTCTGCTTCCGTGTTTCTCGCCATAGGATTTTTGGGGTCCATATACATTGACAGGAATCCGCGCCTGTTCTGTACCGCTTTCCTTGATCGAGATCGCTGCCTCAGAAAGCTGATGTTTGCGGCTTTCCACCTCGGTCAGGGTCTGATAGAAATAGGCATCCATCTCCTTACCCTTCTTATCGATCCGCACGGAAACCGCTACTCCACCCATCAGCATCGCAACCGAAAGCGTAGCAACTAGGATCGCTGCAACCAGCTCTACCAGAGTTTCGCCTTTCTGGCTTTTCAGTTTTGCTTGTACGCGATTCATGGCTTTGCCCCCTCCTTCTGTCCGGGTGCGATCCAGCTGATTTCCCATTGCAGCGGTTCGGTCTGCTGAAGCGTCTCCTCCTTTGTCGGGGTCGGATTTTTTAATGTAGGCTTTCCTGTTTTGGGTGTGAGTTCTGCCTGCATTTTATAATCCCCCAAAGTCGCCGCCACTTCTATGCTATATTCCTCTGTGATCAGAAGCTCTACTTCTACTGGCAATTCATCCAGCGTAGTCTGGGTCTCCGGCTTCACCGTTAGGCTATATTTTGTTTTTGGTGCAGGATTTTTCACAGTCAGTTGTAAGGTGCTATGCGCTTTTCCCTGCTTCAACATCTCCTGAATCCTTTTGACCTCAGCCCCGAACATACCATCAAAATTCGGCAAAACGATCTTTTTGAGATATGCCTCAGTCGTTGTATCTTGGATCTGATAAGAGCCATCCTCTTGATGAAAGAAATAATGATAGATGGTATACAGGTAGTGTCCCTCTGCATCGTTCACAATTTCCTCCTCTACCCGATAGGTATACTGTCCGCGATACTCGGAGCGATTGAGTTCATCGCAGATCGCACTCACGGCAGAGGAGATCGTCATATACTGCTGATGCTGTTCCATATTGCTGCGATGCTTGGCGGAATTGGATACCGATGCAACCAGAATGGAAACCGTTACCATCATACAGATAAGCAGGAACATCAAGGCGAGCAGCATAGAAGCACCGCGCTGGCTTTTCAGTTTGCGTTTGAGCGCATTTCTCATGGCTGACCCTCCTCAGGCTGCGGCTGCGGCTGCGGTGGAACCGGTGGAACCGGCGGTTCTGGTGGTTCCGTCGGTTCCGGTCTCGGTTCCGGTTCATGTTTGAGCTTGATGGTCAGTTGTTTCCACAGGGTGTGGATATTCCCGTCAAATCCGGATGCCGGATCTGCATCTGTATGGAACTGGAACTGGATCTTGACCGGAACAGATGCCGGATAAGTTGTCTGCGGATACGCTTCGATCTGCAATGTACCGACCTGTGGTGCACCTTGCGCATCTACTTTCCATTTCGCCTGCGCGATCTTCTGAGACGCGGTGGGGATCGGTTCAAATGCCGTGATCTTCAGATCGGTGATCGATCCATCAGGATCATCCAGCACCTCACGGAAGCTGTCTGCCGTGTATTCCTTTACGATGCCTTCCGTTTGATCTTTCTTGAATACAAACTGCTGCTCCGGCAATGTTTTTTCATGGTCTGCAACACGCAGGATGAATGTACTGGTTCGATCATAGGACTCATTCAGATAGCGAACTTTGTATCTTGCCGTCATTTGCGTGCTTCCCGTTTTGAACGCTGTTGTTGTATGCAGACCCATATCGCTATTCTGACCCGTCCGCTCAAGCGTAGCCTTGGAGAAGTGATCGGGGTCAAACTCAACGCGAAGATTTGAGAAACCAATCGGGATCTCATCCGAAACGCGCTCATCATTTTTATCTCTCAGTTCCATTGGGATCTGCGCTGTTGGAATGCTCTTTTGCCCCGGAAATACGCCCCAATTTTGCGGCAGATACGGATCGGTAAAGACAACCAGCTGTGACTTGGACTTCGGTGCGATACGCAGTTCTGCTGTCACAGTGACCTCGATGGGCAGCGTATATATTTCTGCGCCAACCTGATATGACACCGTTACCACAGTGCTGCCTTCCCGCTTGGCTGTGAGCTTCAGTGTGCAGTTATCACTGGATGTACCGTTAAGGATCTCAGCTTCCACGACTGGATTGGTTCTGCCGTCCTCTGGCTTATCCTTACATTCTACAGCCCAAGATCCCGATCCTCCCATCATACCGGACAATGTAAGCGTTTCTTCCCAAACCGCGCCCTTATCTGCCGCCTTATAGTCTGCAAACAGGTCAAAGATCACCGGAAGTGCGCCATATTCACGGCGGATACCAGACTGCGGCCAGTCACCGTAGTGTACATTTGCCGTGCCGCCGGCTGCGACCTCACTGGTCTGTGTCAGGATGGTCGGGAACGGATAGTTCTTACCCAACAGACTCGGATGTACGCCAAAGCTGTATCGTCCATCGATCGGAGCACCGTCCTTGGTTCTTGTCGTAACGGTTCCGAAGCCACCGCTATTTTGATTGAGACGCTGCAGAAGTCCCTGCCCAGTGGTTTTATCAGCCATCTCTGCATGTGTCATTCCAACAACCTTTTCGGTATCAATCTCCAGCACGCCCGGATTCTTGAATCTCTGCTTTTCCGTCCAAATATCGGTACGGATCTGACGAATTTTCTCCTCAAAGGTACGGAGATAATCCGGATTGTTCTGCATGACAACAGATGCAAGATAATAAGTGTTCTCATAGTTTGTCCAGCCATGATCCCCATTATATTGATTGGGATTATCTTCGCTTCTGTCGATGTTGATGTCACCACTGCCGCCAACCGCATATAGACCCTTCAAATGTCTATTGGAATTTTGCGCCGGCAGGATCGTATAGGTATAGCAGTTCTTGAGTGTATTTTGCAGTTCTTCTCCATGTTGACCAATGGTCTCATTACTCTCTGGACCACCTACTCCAATACGCTTGGTGTAGATACCACCTACAATACTGCCAACATAGATACCTCGCGCTGGTTTGAAAACGTACGAGTCTTTATCCACCTCAATTTCTCCACCTGTATAGCAGCTGCTGATCGTACCCTGACAGCTTCCTACCAGACCGCCGACACGCACATTATCGTTATCTCGAGAGTTCAGATAGATGTTTGTAACCGCCGTACAACCCGTAAGATCCATACTGGATACACCGATCAAGCCGCCCAGACCGGTACCACCCCAGCCACCCTGATTTACAGATTGGTGTATATCCTTGACGGTATAGCCTGTGACCGTACAGTTTACAACAGCACTCTTTTCCTTGGAGCCTGCGACCCCGACAAGTCCGCCGATTGCATACCAATAACTATCGCCACTGTTGGCACCTTCTACAATCGCCTTACCATCCGTAGAGTGCAGCACCATATTCTTTAAGGTACCATTGTACACTACGCCAAACAGTCCAACGGTAGAAGATCTCTGTCCTTTGATATTGATATCTGCCATCATATAGTCGTTTCCACTGTATGTCCCCTCGAACCAACCATACAATGCACCCTGATTTTTCATGGTCGGATCATAGAACTCAGCGATCGGCGTATATACTCTTCCTTTTCTGCCCTTCAGGTCATGGGTCTGTGCCCATTGGAACTGCCGTTTTCCGGCAGACGCAGAAGATGCCAGATAGGGGAACTGACTTGCATTTCCCTGTATCAATACTGTATTCGTATTCTTGGTATCATCGTTCCAGTTGATAAACTGAAGCTGTTCGATCGATCGTACCTGATAGGGCTTCTTTTCTGTTCCCAATACAGTTTCCTGACCCACAGGCTCCATGGAATCTGCAAAGAACGGATTGACTCTCGCCTGAAATACAGAACCGTCTGTCTGAGTCAGCTTCCAAAGACCTGCTGGAGAACCTTCTCCATAGGTTCCCTGTAAATACAATCCGTCCTTACCATCTGCCCCAACATTCGATCCAAGGAAATCTGACTTTCTTGTCTGATAGCTATGGAACGTATACCGTCCGCCCATCAGCTCAGACAACATCTCGTCAGCCTTCGCATCATTGCTCGCCTGATGTACTCCGTTAGGATCAAACGGCTGTCCTTGCCAGAAAATATTTTCAACAGTTACGGTCGGACGCGGCGTCCCCGTTCGATGGAAAAATCCATAGCCATAGGTATCCACAATACGATCATCACCATGGGCGATCGGCAGAGTACTGCTGTGCGTCACCACGCCATTGTCCTGAGACAGCACACTGAAATAATAGAAATCATCGAGTTTTTCCCAGTAATATACACCCATAGCACCCAACTTCATCCGATCCGGCCACTCACCATGATGAATGGCCTTTCCGTCTCTCTGTACGATGCCCGGATAAGGATATCTCTTATCTGCATGATCCGCTGAGCCTGTTGGGTTGCCCAGATCAAGATGCATCCCCAGATCCTTGACCGCTTCACTTGAGGTTGGATCATTTCCAGTCAGCTGCTCCCAAGTAACCGGCTTTGCGTATTCATCCACATACTGTGCAGGGAAATACTTGTCACGGTAAGTAAAGTTACCAGCATCAAGATAAACCGATCTTGTTGTCGGATCCGGGCTGAAACCAACGGTTTTTGCGCCGCCCTCCGCTGCAAGGTCGACTGCTGCATAGCTTCGGCTGAGTGCCGCCTCATTTCGACCTGCAAAACCGCAAGCATATACGTTGCCATATCGTGCACGGGCAACAGAAACTCTGCCAACTGCATAGCACTGATCGATCGCTGCACCTGCACCATTGCGTCCAACAAAGCCACCTGCGTAAACATGGGACATCGTTGCATCTGCTTTCAGATGATCCACATCTACAGAAGATGCATGGATACGCCCCTTGTTGAAGCCGACCAAACCGCCCAGATAAACTGTACTATAGTTATAACAATTTGCTTGGAAGCGCGCGGCAGCAACTGCACAATTTTCTACCGTACCGCCATTATAGCCAACCAAGCCGCCTGCGTAAATGATATCCGAGCTGCTGCCCTGCTGATGGATCGCGAATGTGAATGGCTTTTCTCCAGTTTCCGGCTTTGGAAGATCCATGCGATAGACAACATCACGCAATACACTCGTACTGTAGCCAAACAAGCCCATATACTGATACAGCTTATTCTTTTCATCCGTTGCATTCATGCGCACACCATGAATGATATATTCATTGCCATAATAGCTTCCGCGGAACGGACGTTTCTGATCCAAGCCGATCGGTGCTTGTGTCCACTTGTCTCCGGTAAACAGATCATATCCCGTATATACGCTGTAAATCAGATCTCTCTGCTGCTGGAAACGATACTGATGATCACTTGTGTAGTATTCTGGGAAGCAGCTCAGCATGTAAAGGTGACGCGGTGTACGCACCTGTACCTTCAGCTGATCGGACAGCTTTTCCAGATTCAGGTTATCTTCATAGGGAAGTGTGGTATTGGCAAAGTGCGGACTGTAATAGTACTGACGCGGTTTATCCTTATCCTTGCCCTCTGTCTCCGCGATCGTGACCTTCTGGTAGAAATGCTCTGCAGCATACTTTACATTGACCACCTCTGCCGGAAGTGGGAGCAGATAATAGCTGGATGTCTCACCAGCATCATTTACAACATCCTCAACATCATAGATTGGATGATCCGTATCTTTTTTATACACCAGATCCTCTGTCTTTTCTTTTCCGGCAGCAGTCTCATAGGTTACAGTCAGTTTCATATCATTGCCCAAAAGTGGTGCACGATACGCAACTGCATAACCATCCTTGATAATAGGCTTATCATTCAGCAAATGGTTTACACCGCCCCCACTGAATCCATAGTACAGGGTATCCGTATCTTTCTCCTTATAGCACTCATAGTAGACAAGACTGCCATCTTGGAAACGCTCTCCCCAGTCGCCCCAATGATCCAGCTTTTCCAAACTCGGATAAATGAATGTATTGAGCGACATGGCTGTCTGCAAATTATACGGATGAGAACCTGCTGCACCCTTTACAGTGAATACCTTCTGTCCAAAAAGTTCATTCCACTTTGCAGGGTCTGTCAGATCTCCGTAAGACTTCTCCCACTGGCTATCCTGTGCAGGGAAATCAAAGCTGCTGGAACCCAGATAATAGGTATGATCGTAGTCTCCTCCGTTTTGACACAGTGGGAAATTGCTTACATGCTCTCCGGCAGTAAACAGCATTGCGCTATAGGACTGGCTGACTTGCACCTTTTTATCTCCCAAGCTCAAGCCAGCTGCTTTTGCCTTCTGACCATTTTGGTTCGGACTGTTGATAAATCCAACCGCATAGCTTTTTGCAATTCTGGTATTCTCCATTGCATTTCCGATCAAGCCTGCGGCTGCGGAACCTTCTAAATAAGAGTCTGCATAAGAACCTGTAATGGCTACGCTGGATGTCTGACCAAGCAAACCACCTATCGTTCCTGAAGCCTTTACCAAGGTCGATGCAGAACAGTCCGTTACTGCTGCATTTGTCAGTTTACCAGCCAGACCACCAGTTATGCCGGTTCCGTTCACCTGATAGCTAAGACCCTTTGTGGTGTTGCCCAGCACATCCTGCAGATCGTTTGTCTGATCGGACTTATTCTCCCAATATACTTGACAATTGCTCAGATCGACCTGTTCACCCTCGCCCAACAGGACGCCGGCTGCTCCCTGAAGTGTTGTCATGCTGACATTGGTGTTGACCAGCCGAATATTCTTCAATTCCTTTTTGGTGTTTGCTGTGCCGCTGAATGTGCCAAACAAACCTACCGAATGGGTAATACTTTCAACAGTGGTGTCATTGATACGATTCCCGATCTGCAGATCATGAATGGCAAATGTAACGCCGTCATAGGATCGCAATACTATATTGGAGATCGGACGGAACTTATAACCTTCTATATTATAAATATCGTTGAGCTGCTTTGCACTCGTTTTTTTATCCACATGAGAAAATACGGTATCCAAATTTTGGAGGTGGCGCAGATAACCAATATATGCAATATCGTCACCACTCCCCTTGGCAAAGAGACTATTATCTGTCGCTGTCTTACGCGCACTATTGATTTGCATGCCATCCAGAGTGCCCTTGTAGGAAACACCTGCATCGATCTCAAAATCCTTGCCATAAACGAATTGCTCTCCCGCCTTAGAGAATAGCTTATGAAAGCGTTTGTTCTCATCTTGCAGGGAATCCAGTGTCCAAGTATAGGTATATCCCAAATAGGAAACTTCTGGCTCATTTGTTGTAACAGCATCTGAATTAGAAAGTGTAAATTCCGTACCCTGATAGTTCAGTTTTACATCGAGCACTACTTTGTCTATTCCGCCATTCATCGCCAAACTTCTCGGCACCCAATACTTCACCGTCGCTGTCAGTGTGTTCGTATTGCTAATTTCAATGACAGGTGTACGCAGGGAAATCGTGTCACTGCCCTTTGCAGCTTCACCGCCATAGTAACCGATCATGGGCTTACTTTTCATACGGATCTTTCGAGGCTGTGCGCGCCATTTTTTATAGAACGACGGGAAATCATCTTCAACCGGAAGCTTTCCCTTATTGAAAAATACATCTACAACACTCGCACTCTTCGGCTCATAGATGATATAGAAATCGCCATCCCAAAGCTGCGGATCAATGGTATCCTTTGGCAGCAATTCACTCTTTCCGCTTTTCAAGTCATCCGAATGGATATAATAAGCTGTCATCTTCGATGTATTGCCTGTTCCCGGAAATACATCTACATCCTCCATCTTATTGTTGGAACCAATCACATACTCATCTAATCGTTGGCTGCTGCTGAGTAAGATCGCACGATTCTGCGCAGACATAAAAATACTTTTCGCAGAATTGTCCAACTCTGTAATACGCAGATGTCTGCTGTATGTTACGATCCCGATCATGGACATCGCCAGAAGGATCACCGTAATCAATACAACGATCAGCATTTCCTGAATCGTAAATCCTTTTTGTCTGTGCTTTGCATAATATGGCATACACATTCCCCCTATACATCGAATAAATTATTCTTTTCATCCTATATTTGATCGACCAGTTGCAACAATTTTCAGAAACTTTTCTATTTCTTAACACCCAAGATCCCAATTCGTTTCAATTACAGTACATAAAGTTCCTGTCAAGTCACTTGTTCTACAGAAAATCATTCAATATCATACAATACCTGCTAAATAATTTTTTATTCCGTCTCAAGAACGTTTATATGCGCTCGATCCCCCTCTAAAATATTGATGAATATTCTGATAAGATCCTTTTCTCTCATTATATAAAATGTATGCCGCATATCATTTCCCGGTGTCACTTAAATAAACCCATAAATTTCCATTATATGGTCAGTATAATATTACCATGTTTTTTTATAATAGCAAATGATTTTTCAAAAGTGTAAGAGATAATTGCATAAGTGTATTTGACAAAGTGGAACCATATCTCACAGAAATGACTTCTACCCAACAACTTCCTCTTATTTTTTCATAAAACGAGGCGAATGTAAAACCCTCATACACTTCATGGGATGAGGGTTTTACATAAAAACAAAAAAAAGCAGACTCCTTCGAGTCTGCTTTGTGTGCGCGCCGTGTTATCTTCCCGGGCCGTCGCCAGCCAAGTATTTTCACCGTTAATGAGCTTAACTACTGTGTTCGGAATGGGAACAGGTGTACCCTCATCACCATGAACACGCACTTACTTTTCTTTTCCAGAAGAGAAAAGTAAGCAAAAGAAAAGCGGATTCGCTTCGCGCCATAGACGCTTTTGCCGTTCTCTATTCTGTACAGAGAAATATTTTAGAAGGCTTACACCTTCAAAACTGAACA
>JAHHRO010000022.1 GCA_020025755.1 Butyricicoccus sp.
AACCCACGTGTTCAGCTTGGAAGGCTGACATTCTACCATTGAACTACACCCGCGTGTCACCTGAGACTATTATAGTTTATCAGCTTTGCCTGCCATTGTCAAGCATTTTTTTCAAAAACTCACAGAGATCAATTTTGACGGGTGATACGATATATTTTGATCTGCTGGGCTCGTTTGGTCAAGTCCTGAACTGCAAAGCGGTCGAAAGTGTTCGGTCTACACGAAATCCGTGGTGATTTTCTCCCCCATGCATATCTCCCTGCTGCCAGGAGCAAGCCTTTCAGCAAATAGATGGATCTCTAAAAATCGATTTCCATGTCAAAAACTTCCTGCCCAGCAAATGCTGGGCAGGAATGTTTCGATTTTAGATGGTTTCGATCTTGACTTTGCTTTCATTTGCCGTGATATGTGCACCTGTCAGCGGATGGTCACAGGCAGCAATGATCTGTTCTGCCAGACCGTTCTCCACTTCCTTTTCGATCAGTCGGCGCAGATTACGCGCACCATACTTCACGGAGAACGCTTTCTTTGACAGATACTGCACAAGGGTATCATCCCAGCTCAGGCGGATGCCGCGCGTTCCAACGGACTCACGCAGCTGTGCAAGCAGGATCTCGCAGATCTTGCCAAAGTCCTCCTCGGTCAGCTGGTTGAATGCAATGATCTCATCAATGCGGTTGAGGAACTCTGGACGCATGATATCCTCCAGTGCCTTGATGGCGCGTTCCTTGCCCAGATCACTGACCGTACCGCCAAAGCCGACCGATGCAGACTTATTCTGCGAACCGGCATTGGAGGTCATAACGATGACAGTATTCTCAAAATTGACCTGTCTGCCATGTGCATCTGTGATGCGTCCATCGTCCAAAATCTGAAGCAGGATATTCAAAATATCGGGATGTGCCTTCTCGATCTCATCAAAGAGGATCACGGAATATGGACGGCGGCGGATCTTTTCCGTCAGTTGTCCGGCCTCGTCATAGCCGACATATCCTGGAGGCGAACCGATGAGGCGCGACACGGCATGCTTCTCCATATATTCGGACATATCCAGACGAATGAGTGCTTCCGGCGCATCGAACAGGTCTTCTGCAAGCACCTTGACCAGTTCGGTCTTACCGACACCGGTCGGACCCACAAAGAGGAAGGACACCGGCTTGCGCTTGGGCGAGATCCCGGCGCGCGAGCGGCGGATCGAGGTGCAGATCGCGTCGATCGCCTCATCCTGACCGATCACACGGCTCTTGAGGCGTTCTTCCATCCCCTTAAGTTTGGACAACTCCTGTACCTGCACACGGGATGCCGGAATCCCTGTCCAAAGCTCGATGACGCCTGCCAGATGCTCCGCTTCCAGAGTTGGCGCAGACTTGCCCCTCAATTCTTCCAGACGGTTCTGGATCTGAAGTTCGCGCGAGCGCAGCCCAGCCATTTCCTCATATGTCTTTTCATCCTGTGCCTCTTGCAGAAGATCATCCTGCTTTCTGCCGATGCTTTCCAGTTCCTCCTCCAGCTCAGGCAGCTCGCTGATACCCGGTTCATCCAGATTCAGACGAGAACATGCTTCATCAATCAGGTCAATTGCCTTATCCGGCAGATAGCGATCAGTGATATAGCGTTCAGACAAGGTCGCTGCCAGACGGCAGGTCTCATCCGGAATTGTCACACCGTGGAAATTCTCATAGTACGAGCGGATCCCGTACAGCATTTCGACCGTCTGCTCGATGGACGGCTCATTGATGGTCACAGGCTGGAAGCGGCGTTCCAATGCCGCATCCTTTTCGATATACTTGCGGTACTCGGCAAAAGTCGTTGCGCCGATCACCTGGATTTCACCGCGGGACAGCGCAGGCTTTAAGATATTGGCTGCATTCATCGCACCCTCAGAATCGCCTGCACCAACGATGGTATGCACTTCATCAATGACCAGAATGATATTGCCCAGCTTCTTGACTTCGTTGATGAGCCCCTTGACACGGCTTTCAAACTGTCCGCGGAACTGAGTTCCGGCAACAAGCGAAGTCAGATCCAGCAGGTATACCTCCTTATCGCGCAGCTTATATGGCACCTTGCCCTGCGCAATGCGGATCGCAAGCCCCTCTGCAACAGCCGTCTTACCGACACCCGGCTCACCAATGAGACAGGGATTGTTTTTCTGGCGGCGGTTCAAAATCTGGATCACACGCTCGGTCTCCTTCTCGCGCCCAACGATGCGATCCAGTCTGCCGTCACGCGCCTTGCCTGTTAGATCATCGCAGTATTGATCCAGATACTTTCTTTTCTTCTTTTCCTTATCCTTTTTACGGGAATTTGTATCGTTTCGTTTCTCTGTACGCAGAAAGGGGATCGGGAAGGCAGAGGACTCACCGTCTTCTTCGTCCTCCCCGTCGCGTTCAATGTCCTCCACATCCTCATCTTCCATATCCGGTCCGGCTGGAATGAGTGCACTCAGATCCTCAAGAGAATTGATTTCGGAGGACAGCATTTCCAGTGCTTCATCGTTGAGTCCCATCTGTTCCATCATCTGATCGAGGGGCTTGATGCCAAGGGTGCGTGCACACTTCAGGCACAGACCTTCCTGCTTTGCATCATCTCCATTGTTGGGATCTATCTTGGTGATAAATATGACCGCTACGTTCTTACCGCAGCGCGAACACATAGGCATTTGCATGGTAAACTCTCCTTATATAACGGGTAAATCGGGAAAATAGGTCTGCAGACTGCGCAGCAGCTCGGTTTGCTGGATCTGGCTGAGATCCACTCCACCGAGCTGGGTGAAGATCTCCGGACGCAGCGTCTGTACCAGCCACATGGCAAGCACGAGCACCAGAATACCTCCCCCAAGCCCAATGACCGCACCACCCAAACGATTGAGTATACCAATCGGTGGAAAGCGCGTAAACACATTCAAGGCGTGCGCAAGGAACGACAGCAGCATGGTCAGCACAAAGAACAGCACGATGGTAAGGAACACATATACGATCCCCTGTGCAATCAGCCTTACCGCCTGTGCGACCATATCCTCAGAAAGCACGCCCTGTGCTTTGAGATCCTGTATCATACCAGAGGTAAAAATCATCTTTGTCAGCTGCTCTGCCACCATCGGCATCAGCATCGGTGCGCATGATTTCGCAAGCCAACTTGCCCCAAACACAGCCACGACCTTGCTCACCAGCCCAATGACCGCGCCAATCAGTCCGCGTCTTGCCCCATTGATAACACAGAACAGCAAAAACAGCACGATCATCATACTGGGCAGACTGAACAGGCTGCTATGACTTTGCATCGGTATCATTTGTAAACCCCTCCGCTATTGCAGAGGATTCTGTCACGCGCTGTGCATACTTGGAATACAGCAGCCATGCGCCCCCATCCTCTGTCATGAGTACGCGCTGCGCCGCACTGGTATTCATACATTTCCAGTCTGGGCGCAATGCATTGTTATAGATATACAGCCCTGAACTGGTCAGAACACCGAGCTGACCGCCTGCATACGACAGGCTCTCCGGCGCACTCTCCAGATCGAGGGATGCCTTCGCCGTGCCGCTCTTATCATACCGTGTGATCGTTGCACGCGCATTACCCGACCACGAGCGCAGGGCGATCACAAAATCATTTTCATCAAAGGCATACCCCAGCAGATCCTTTGCAGAATACTCTACTCTGGATGTCTTTTCTCCGCGTCGGTTTGCCGTAAATGTAGCACGGTCAGCGATCACACCCACATTGCTGTCATCCAGCCAACGCACCGCATACCCCACCACCGAGCCCAAAGAGACACTTGCACGCACTTCGCCTGCATCCAGATCGAAAAACTGCAAAAAGCTCTCGAATCTGGAACCATTTTGCTGGAAAACCAGCGCACATAGGTGCGTACCGGATGGCGAAAGCGCGGCCTCCTGCACATAAAAATCCGGCGTACGCCAACGCCAGATATGATGATCTTCCTCACGCGAGGATGCGCTGTATACCGTTACCGTACTCTTATAGCCTGCCTCATCCGTGATGACCACACAGTTATCTGCATAGCCGATCGAAGCTGTGCGAATGGGAGATTTGAGATGCAGAGAAAATAACTGGGTCAGGCTGGACGAAAACGACAGATCATATCCGCCGCGGTCATACGCGAGGATATAGTTTGGGTTGGTTGCCAGAGTGGGCGATGTATAATTGATCGCTGTTTTCTGCTGACTGATCCCACCCAGCTGCATAACGGAAAGTGCTTCATCGTTCATGATCGCAAGCGCAGATCCCACAGGTCTGACCTGGCTGGCAGACTGCCCCGGGTACATCAATACAC
This sequence comes from Butyricicoccus sp., assembly GCA_020025755.1. Classification (GTDB taxonomy): domain Bacteria; phylum Bacillota; class Clostridia; order Oscillospirales; family Butyricicoccaceae; genus Butyricicoccus. The sequence goes on from JAHHRO010000022.1 coordinate 4,298, forward strand.
CATTGCGAGCGGCCTCGGGCTGCAATGCGCCAAATAGGATCTGCGTTGTGCGCCGCAGAGAGGATGGTGAAAACAGTGTGAAATTGACGGCTGAGAACAGTAAAATCCCCACGATCAGCAGCCATCCGACCAGCGAACGAAAACGCGTCAGGCGACGCTGTTTGAGGCTTTCTGCCTGCTGCAGCAGCTGTTTGCGTTTTTTTGCAGAGCGTGGGAACGGAACCAGATTCTTTTTTCCCGACACGGGCATCCTCCTCCTCTCTCATTATAGTAGTGTATCACATTTTCATGCAGTCCGTGTGAATAAACCTTGAAATTTTCCCATAGCTTGGGCTAAGATCCGTTTGAAAATAGAGAAATTGACAGATTTTTCACAGGAAGCGCACAGTCGCAAAGCGAAAACCACAGGGATCCTTGATAGATTTTGCGTATTTTTAACATAGCGGATGCCGTCTCCTGTAGAAAAAGACAGATCTTCGATTTTTCAAACAGCCCCTAGTCTCCAAGGCGAAATCCGTCCAATTCGGGCGTATCATCATACCATAGACGATTCATGAACAAACCGCATGCCGGCAACGTCGGCCCTGCCTGTTCGCGGTCGCAGGATTCCAGAATCTTTGCGACATCCTCCGGTGCGAATTTTCCGCTGCCCACATAGAGCAGAGTGCCCGAAATGGCACGCACCATATTATATAAGAACCCGTCTCCGCATACACGGATACAAATCAGCCCATCTGTATTTTGTTCCACCTCACACCAGAAAATGGTGCGCACGGTGGACTTGACCGGTGTACCGACCGACCGGACTGCATTGAAATCATGCCGCCCTACAAAATACTGTGCACCTGCCTGCATCCGCTCTGCATCCAGCGGATAGGCATAGCGATACGCGCGATCGGTCAAAAACGGGTCACGCATTTTAGAGGGATATACATAATATGCATACTCCTTTTTGGTGCACTGGAAGCGTGCATCGAAATCGTCCGGTACCTGTACCGCACCATTGACCGCGATATCCTCCGGAAGCTGTGCCCCCAGCGCAAGCGGCAGACGATCGAGCGGAATGGAACAGTCCGCCTTAAAATTGGCGACATACCGCCGTGCATGAACACCGGCATCCGTGCGACCCACGCCTGATAAATAGGTATCGCATCCCAGCAGCTTATTGATAGCATCTGTCACCGTTTCCTGAATGGAAGCTCCATTTTTCTGGATCTGCCATCCGTGGTACTTGGTTCCCACATAGGAAAGGGAAAGTGCAATGTTCATATCGTCACCATCCCATTCTGCCCAGCACGATCACCGCGGCAAATACGATGACGGAGACTGTGCCTGCACCTGCATCTACACGGGTAAACTTCATCTGCTTCATACGGGTACGTCCCACATCTCCGCGGTATAGCCGGCACTCCATCGCGATCGCGAGTTCATCTGCGCGGCGGAATGCAGAGATAAAGAGCGGTACCAGAATGGGCACCATCGCTCGTGCACGCTGCATGAGATTTCCGGATTCAAAATCTGCGCCGCGCGCTTTCTGTGCGGCAATGATCTTTTCCGTTTCCTCGATAAGTGTGGGGATAAAGCGCAGCGCGATGGACATCATCATTGCAAGCTCATGCACCGGAAGATGGATCTTCTTGAATGGCGCGAGCAGGCGTTCCAAACCGTCTGTCAGTTCGATGGGCGATGTGGTATAGGTCAGCATGGAGGTTCCGATGATGAGCAGCAAAATACGCACGACCATTAAAATCGCAACCCGTATGCCCGTATCGGTCAGCTTGAGGAAGCCAAAACTCCAAAGCACATTGCCCGGTGTGTAAAAGAGATTGAGCACCGCAGTGAACACCACGATGAACACCACAGGCTTGAGTCCGCGCACGACCATTTTGGGCTGGATGCCCGAAATATAGATGACGGACAGGATGTATGCGGCAAGGATCGCATAGGAGACAGGGCCGGACGCCAAAAACAGCGTAACGATCATTGCCATGACCAAAACCAACTTCAGCCGTGGATCGACACGATGCACGATGCTCTGTCCGGGAAAATACTGCCCGATCGTGATATCTCTTAGCATTTATTTCCCCTCCTTACATGCACGGATTGCCTTGACCGCATCTGCAACGGTATAGATCGAAGGATCGAGGTCAAAGCCGCGGCGCACCAGTTCACGCACGACCTTTGTAATCTCCGGAATATCCAATCCTGCGCGTGTGATCTCGTCCGCATGCGCAAACACCTCGCGCGGCGTTCCACACAGCATGACCTTCGCCTGATTCATAACCAGCAGACGATCGGCAAGGCGTGCGATATCCTCCATCGAGTGCGATACGATCAGAATGGTCGCCCCCGAACGCGCATGATAATCCTGGATCTGCGCCAAAATCTCATCGCGCCCTGCCGGATCGAGTCCTGCCGTCGGCTCATCCAAAATGAGCACCTGTGGACGCATGGCAATGACGCCTGCGATCGCAACACGGCGTTTTTGACCACCGGACAGTGCAAACGGCGAATGGTTCTGCAGTGCCGCATCCAATCCAACGAAGTCCATTGCCTCCTGCACGCGCTTGTCCACCTCAGATGCAGAAAGTCCCATATTCTGGGGGCCAAACGCAATATCCTTGGCAATCGTTTCCTCGAACAGCTGATATTCCGGATATTGGAACACCAGCCCGACTGCAAACCGTGTCTTGCGGTCACATCTGCCTTTTTCATCCCAGATGGAGTGACCGGACAGCAGCACCTCACCCGAAGTCGGTTTGAGCAGTCCGTTGAAATGCTGGATCAGGGTCGATTTACCCGATCCGGTATGCCCGATCACTCCAAGGATCTCTCCTTTTTTGACCTGAATGTTGACATGATCCAGTGCTGTGCGTTCAAATGGGGTACCTGCGCCATATACTTGGGTCAAGTCCCTTGTTTCTAATATAAATGACATGATCGACTCGCTCCTCAGTTTGCCAGATATCGCTCCAGAATGTCCGCGCAGGCATCCACTGTAAGCGCATCGATGGGCAGATCTGTTCCAATTTGGTTGTTAAGGTCAAAAAGCACCTCTATCGTCTGCGGTACGGTCAGGCTAGCTGCACGAAGTGCATCCACCTGTGTGAAGATCTCATGTGGTGTGCCCTGCATCATCACTTTTCCGCCGTGCATGACCACAACACGCCCTGCCTGCACTGCTTCATCCATGTGGTGCGTGATGAGCACCACCGTAATGCCCAGCTTCTGGTTCAGTTCCCGAATGACGCGCATGACTTCACGCCGACCAGCCGGATCGAGCATGGCCGTCGGTTCATCGAACACTACGCAGCGCGGCATCATCGCGATCACACCTGCGATGGCAACGCGCTGCTTCTGCCCACCGGACAGCTTATGGGGCGCATGACGGCGAAACTCGTACATGCCCACCGCCTTGAGCGAAGCATCCACACGCTCACGGATCTCCTCCGGCGGTATACCAAGGTTCTCCAGCGCGAATGCAACATCCTCCTCGACGACCGTTGCAACGATCTGATTGTCCGGATTCTGGAATACCATCGCACAGGTCTTCCGAATCTCGTACAGCAGCTCTGGCTTACGGGTATCCATGGCATCCACATACACTGTGCCTCCGGACGGCAGACGAATACCATTGAAATGACTTGCAAGCGTAGACTTACCCGAACCATTGTGCCCAAGCACTGCAACGAACTCGCCCCGCTCGATGGACAGGCTCACACCATCCAGTGCGACCTTTTGTACCTCATCTGCGGATCTGTAAATATATGTTAGATTTTCTGTCTTAATGATTTCGGACATCAGGGTTCCCCCTCCAATCAATCGTTTTGGCTTATCGTGCCGCAATATAGCGAGCGGAAGAACCGCACGGCAGCACCAATCCGGTCGAGGTGACCGGCAGACCGATCTCCTGCGCTTCCACACGTCCCGAATGTTGGCGCATTGCAGTCGTCCCCAGCAGATATGCCATCACAGAGGGGGCAAGTCCGGTAGAGTAGCTGGAGATGAGCACGAACAGCGGCTGATCGGACAGCAGCTGCATGGTCAGTGCCACAAAATCCGCAACGTCTTCCTCGATTTTCCAAGTTTCACCACCTGGTCCGCGTCCATAACTTGGCGGATCCATAATGATTGCATCATAGCGGCGTCCACGGCGCAGTTCACGCTGCACAAACTTTTTGCAGTCGTCTACAATCCAGCGGATCGGACGGTCTGCAAGCCCGGACGACGCCGCATTCTCACGCGCCCACTGGGTCATTCCTTTGGAAGCATCTACATGGCATACATTCGCACCGGCGGCGGCAGCGGCAAGCGTTGCACCACCCGTGTAGGCAAAGAGGTTCAGCACATTGACCGGACGCCCCGCGGATCTCACCTGCTCCATGATAAAATCCCAGTTTGCCGCCTGTTCCGGGAACAAGCCGGTATGCTTGAATGCCATTGGCTTGAGCTGGAACGTCAGCTCCTTATAGGAGATCGCCCACTGCTCCGGCAAGCGGCGGATCTCCCACTTGCCGCCGCCGGAAGACGAGCGGTGATAGACCGCACCGGCGCGATTCCATATGCGGCTCTCCTCCGTGCGCGGCCAGATCGCCTGTGGGTCTGGTCGCTGCAGGATCTGATCGCCCCAACGCTCCAGCTTTTCTCCACCGCCGCAGTCCAGCACTTCATAATCTTTCCAGTCATTTGCAATCCACATCTAATATCCTCCAATTGGGAAAACCACATTCCGTACCCTTTTTGAATGCAATCCCCCTAAAATGCCGATAGTTTAACTCTTATATTGTATCACCAAACTCTGCCTTGCGCAATTCCAAGGCACTCCAAAAACAGCGATCTGTATTTCTGTCTTTTCTGGCAAAAAAACCAGTCACAGATACAAAAAATGCCCTTTTATTCGAACAACGGTTGCAAGATGGCGAAAATGCTCGTATAATGAAGAAAAAACACTGCGCAATGTGCGCGTCATTCGAGGAAAAACGCATGAAAAAATATCATTCTGCGCGTCCCAACCGCCTGATCAACCTCAGTCCTTCCGCGCTTGGATATACGCGATATACCGGAAAACGTGGGCACACACCCACCCTGCGCATCTGGCGCATGCGCTGGCTGACGCTCTTGGGATTGATCCTATCCAGCATTGGGATCGGATTCTGCAGCCTGCGGCTGGCATCGGGGGCGTTTGGGGAAACGATGTATCGCAGCTATCTGCAAAACGCCGCGATCCTATGGCTCAATATCACTCCCGTGGTGCTTTTGATCCTATTCCTCTGGTTCGTGGTGCGGCAGGCATGGCTGTCTGTATTGCTTGGCGGCGGTGCCGTTACGATCTTATCGATCTCAAACTATTTCAAACTCATGTTTCGTGACGATCCCTTGACCGCTGCCGACCTTAGCCTCGCAGCCGAAGGCATCAAGATGGCGAAAAACTATGTGACCGCAATCAGCCCTGAGGTGCTGCATGCCGGACTTTTTTTGCTGTGTGCAGTTGTCGTGCTTGCACTTATTTGCAGGGCGCGTCCGGCACGCACATGGAAGGGACGCTCTACAGGCGGTATCGTGTGCTTTTCCCTGCTCTGTATCGGGATTTGGACGTTCTATGTTGGCGGTTCTTATACAAAAACCGCTTGGCGCACTTGGACAGACAACCCCGAGGAGATCAACCAATGGTCTGCCACACAGGTCTACTTATCCAAAGGATTCGTCTATCCGTTCCTGCACAGCCTGCCGGAAGCAGGTGAGAAAAAACCGGATGGCTATAAGAAAAGCACCGTAGAGGCACTCATCAATGAGCATCCGGATGCCAATATTCCGGAAAGTCAAAAGGTAAATATCGTATCCATCATGCTCGAAGGCTTCAACGACCTGACGCGATTTGCAGATATCGAGCTGCGCGAGGACAAAAAAAGTCCGTACAAGGCGTTTCATGACTTTGAAAAGGTCAGCTACACCGGCAATCTTGTGACCAATATCTTTGCCGCTGGTACGGTCAATACCGAGCGCGGACATATTACAGGCATGACCGACTATGGCAGCCTGCGGCACAATTCATGGTCCTATGCACGCTACTTCAAGTCACAGGGCTACATCACACAGGGCAGCCATCCCTCGAATGACTGGTTCTACAACCGCAAAAACATCAATGAGTATCTGGGATTCGATGACTATTACTTCCTCGAAAACCATTACAGCGCGATCAACGACGGTAAGATCGCCATGGACGATGTCCTCATTCCAGAGATCTATGATCTGCTTGTGCGCGATATGGACAGCGGCAAGCCCGTATTCTCATTTAACGTCACCTATCAAAACCACGGTCCTTACCCCATCGGCTGGCTGCGTTATGGTGAGTTCGTGCCTAAGGATGTTTACTCAGAAGATTCCTATTATATCCTTAATAACTATCTTGGCGGCATTGAAAAGACAGGCAAACAGCTTATTAAGTTCAAGAAAAAGCTGGATAAGCTGGATGAACCGGTCGTGCTCTTTCTCTACGGCGACCATAACCCTTGGCTTGGCGATGCCAACAGCGTATACAAGGAATTGGGGGTCAACTTCGATCTGGCAACGCAGGAAGGCTTTGAGAACTACTACAGCACACGCTATCTGATCTGGGCAAACAAGGCTGCAAAGGAAGTCCTCGGCTTTGATTTCGTCGGCAAGGGTCCCGACCTCAGCCCAGCATTCCTGATGGCACATTTCTTCGACCTTGTAAACTGGCAGGGTCCCACCCTCGCGCAGGTCACGCTCCCCCTGCTCAAGCACGTCACAGTGGCGAGCGATCATGGTGTATTCCTGTATGACAAAAAGCTCACCAACGCTCTGCCCGAATCCATTCGTCCATCGTGGAAAAACTATACCGATCTCTGTTATTACCTGCGCAACGATTACCGGATCAAGTCCTGATGCGCAGCCGATCTTCTGAATATCTAAGGAGTTTCTATGTCCGATTTTCTTCCCATCTCACGCGCCGATATGGAGGCACGCGGCTGGTATTACTGCGACTTTTTGCTGGTGACCGGTGATGCCTACATCGACCACCCTTCCTTTGGTACAGCCATCATTTCCCGTGTGCTGGAACATGCAGGGTTCCGTGTCGCCATCCTGTCTCAGCCAAACTTTACCGACGAGCGGGATTTTACTGCAATGGGGCGGCCGCGCTACGGTGTACTCATCAATGCAGGCAATATCGATTCCATGGTCGCGCACTATACCGCCGCCAAAAAACGCCGACACGATGATTCCTACACGCCGGGCGGTGTGGGTGGCAAGCGTCCCGATCGTGCCGTGACGGTCTATTCCATGCTGGCACGCCGTGCTTTTCCGGATACCCCGATCTATATCGGCGGATTGGAGGCAAGTCTGCGCCGCTTTGCCCACTATGACTACTGGAGTGATCAGGTCATGCCCTCCGTGCTGTCCGCATCCGGTGCGGACGGACTCATGTATGGCATGAGCGAGCGTTCTGTCCTTGAACTTGCAAAGAACCTGAAGGCTGGCAAGCATGGGGCAGACGCAGTGCGCAATATCCGCGGCATGGTATATCTTGCGCATGACGCAGAGGATGTCCCCTTCCCCTTTGTGACCTGCCCCTCTTATGAGGATGTCATCCAGAGCAAGGAGGCGTATGCACGTTCTGTCAAGATGCAGTATGATGAGGCCGACCATGTGCGCGGCAAAGCCATCATTCAGGCACACGGTAAGCGTGTACTCATTCAAAATCCGCCTTCTCTCCCCCTCAATACGCAGGAGATGGACGCAATCTACGCCCTGCCCTTTATGCGCACCTATCACCCGTCCTATGAAGCACTGGGCGGTGTGCCTGCCATTCAGGAGGTGCAGTTCTCCATCATCCACAACCGCGGCTGCTTTGGTGCCTGCAACTTCTGCGCCCTTGCATTCCATCAAGGTCGCTATATCTCTGCGCGTTCCCATGATTCCGTGGTACACGAAGCGGAACAAATCGCCCAGCATCCGGATTTTAAAGGCTATATCCATGATGTTGGCGGCCCGACTGCAAATTTCCGCGCCCCATCCTGCAAGCATCAGGAAAAGCATGGTCTTTGCGTCAACAAACGCTGTCTGTTCCCCAACGCCTGCCAGAATCTGGAGGCGGATCACCGTGATTATCTTACCCTGCTGCGCCGTCTGCGGCAGGTGCGTGGAGTCAAGAAGGTCTTTGTTCGCTCCGGTCTGCGCTATGATTATATGATGGCGGACAACAATGACGAATTTTTTCTGGAACTGGTCAAGCACCATATCTCTGGGCAGCTCAAGGTCGCTCCCGAGCACATGAGTGATAACGCTCTGTATTATATGGGCAAACCATCATTTTCTGTCTATGAAAAATTCCGCGAACGCTATGCACGCATCAACGAAAAACTCGGCAAAAAGCAGTATCTCGTCCCCTATCTGATGTCCTCCCATCCGGGTGCAACCTTGCAGGATGCCATCAAGATGGCATGCTATCTGAATAAGGTCGGTTATATGCCGCAGCAGGTACAGGATTTCTACCCTACGCCGGGTACGCTCTCGACCGCCATGTACTACACGGAGATCGATCCACGCACCATGAAGCCTGTGTATGTAGCAAAAACAGCTGAGGAAAAAGCGATGCAGCGTGCGCTGCTGCAATGGCGTCGACCGGACAAACGCCCGATCATCGCCGCCGCCCTGCGCAAGGCTGGACGGGAAGATCTGGTCGGCTTTGGCAAAGAATGCCTCATCCGCCCTCTCCCCAACGAGCACTGGGGCAAAAGATCCGAGCCGCGCCGTGGGGAACAACGCCGTGCCCGTCCGCCAAAGCATGGCGGCAAATCTGCGGCAAAGCATACCGTTGGTCCCAAAAAAGGAAAACATACTGGCAGATAAACAAAAAACGGGTCTGTCGCAGAATACAAATTCTGCGGCAGACCCGTTTCTGTTTCAAAAATCAGTTGCAGATGGTGCGCTCTGTTTCCTTGTCGAACAGATGCAGCTTGTTCATATCGAGTGCAAGCTTCACCTTATCGCCACCCTTTGCCTGTACGCGCGCCGGTGCCTTAACAACGATCTTGCTATCCTTGCAGACAGTGTAGAGGAATACCTCTGCGCCCATCAGCTCGGCAATCTCAACATCCACCTCAATCACGCTCTGCGGCGCATTTGTGATGAAAATGTCCTCTGTATGGAAATCCTCAGCACGCAGACCCAGTACGATCGTCTTGCCCACATAAGAAGCAAACTTATCCGCGCCGCCCTTACCCTGTGGGATCGGGATAGAGTAACCAGCGAAATCCACATGGTAGTCTTCTCCATGCTGAGAAATGGTTGCGTCAATGAAGTTCATCTGCGGAGAACCGATGAATCCGGCAACGAACATATTGCACGGCTCATTATAGAGGTTCTGCGGTGTATCTACCTGCTGGATGATACCATCCTTCATAACAACGATGCGGTCACCCATGGTCATTGCCTCGGTCTGGTCATGGGTAACATAAACGAAGGTCGTGCCAAGACGCTTATGCAGCTTGGTGATCTCGGTACGCATCTGGGTACGCAGCTTTGCGTCGAGGTTGGAGAGCGGCTCGTCAAGAAGGAAGACTGCTGGGTCACGCACCATTGCACGTCCAAGTGCAACACGCTGACGCTGACCACCGGACAGAGCCTTCGGCTTACGATTGAGCAGATGCTCGATGTCGAGGATCTTTGCAGCCTCGTGCACCTTGCGGTCGATCTCGTCCTTCGGAACCTTGCGCAGCTGCAAACCAAATGCCATATTCTTATATACGGTCATGTGTGGATACAGTGCATAGTTCTGGAATACCATCGCGATATCGCGATCCTTCGGCGGCACATCATTGATGAGACGATCTCCAATGTACATCTCGCCGCCGGAAATTTCTTCGAGACCTGCGATCATACGCAGCGTAGTGGACTTACCGCATCCGGAAGGACCGACCAGAATGATAAATTCCTTATCTTCGATCTCCAAATTCAGATCCGGAACAACTTCGATATTACCCGGATAAACCTTCTTGAGGTGACGCATGGAAATGCTTGCCATAATAAATGTGCCCCTTTCTATTCGATCAATGCACAGAAAATTCAGATTGAATCAATGCTTCTGAAATCAGGATAACACCGAATCCCTCGGGATACAATGGTAAAAAATTGATTCTTTTCGCTTTATCCTGTGCATTTTTCCGCGGCTGCAATCCATTATCAAATGCTATGGGACATGCTACAAAATCAGAGTGAAAAATTTGTATATGTTTTTTTGATTGCCTCTTTGAAACACAAAAAGTCTTTTCGCTGTTTTGACTTGAAGTGACCCCGAATTTTCAAAATACAAGGGGGATTCCTCTGGAAAGGCTGTAGAGATCCTTTGAGTGTCGAGAAACCCGGCTTGTGCCTGATGCACAGCCGGGTCTCTCGACACTCTGCCTTTTCATGTTTTATTCCAAGTATGGCTTTGCGAATGCACGCAGATCGTCTATATGATCAGGCAGCCACTGCGCAAAGGGAACACATTCCTTTGCGACCATCTTCCCAAGTTCTACCAGAAACATTGGGATCTCATCCTCTAAGATGGCTCCCCAATCCTCGCCGAAATGCTCTGCTCCAAGCTGGGCACTGCCGCCCACATGCAGGGTAAAGGCTGGCTGCGGCTTTTTGTCTACGATCTTCACGCCGCCATGAAATCCCAGCTCCCCGATCTGGTGAGTACCACAAGAGGAGGGGCAGCCGGAAATGTGTACCTGCGGCAGTGCACCATCCGGAATATACGCTGAACGCACTGCCTCCACGCAGGCATGATACAGCCGCTGAGAATCTCGCGCTCCCTGCTGACAGATAGAGGCTCCCACACAAGCCACCGAAGTCTCGAAAATGGTCTGTGCACCATCCTCTGTTGCGCGAAGCACCTGTCTTGCTTCCTCTGCTGTACAGTTGATGATATATACTGTATTATCCGCACTCAGACGCAGTTCGACCGCCTCCATATCCTTGATGGTATCATACAGGGCTTCCAGTGTTCTGGGACTTGGTGTGCCGCCAAGCGGATGATACCAGACCGCAAAGAGACCTTCCTGCTTCTGCGCGATCACGCGGCGATCCGAAATGCCCCCCTTGCCTGTTTTGGTCACAGGATATTCGACCATTTCCAGTTCCAATCCGCCACGCTCCCTGAGTGCCTGCAGCTGTTCTTGGAATGCGGCACGATATGCATCCGCTCCGCCAAGGGCTTCTACCATATAGCGCGTACGCGCCTTTGCACGCAGCTTATAATTGCCATGCTCAAGGAATGTATTTACCATTGCGCGCGTATAATAGAGGAGATCCGTTCCGGCGACTCCGGATGCCATCTGGATGCCCAGCCGCGGATTGGGTCCCATACCGCCTGCACTGTATACATCAAACGTACCATCTTCTCGTGCGATGAATCCAAGATCCCTAATCGTTGCATGCGTAATATTATCCGGATGATTTGCAAATCCGACCTTGAGTTTACGCGGCATTTTGATCTCATAAAGGATGGAGAGCAGATAGTCTGCAACTGCCTGCGCATATGGCATGACATCGAATGCCTCACCGGGTAATACGCCCGAAAGCGGTGGTGCCATCACATTGCGCGGATAATCTCCGCCACCGCCGCGGCATATAATATCATGATCGAACGCTTCATTGGCGATCGCAAGGATCTGTCTGCCCTTCAAATGGTGGATCTGAATGGTCTCACAGGTCGTGAACTTGACGGTATCCAGCTCATATTTTTTGAGTGTATCCACAAGAAAGGCAAGCTGATCCTTGGTCACGCGTCCTGCCGTCATACGCAGGCGCAGCATACCATGTCTGCCATCTCTCTCGGCATAACTGCCAAAGCCGCCGGAAATGCTCTTGTAAATCGAGCGTGTCATCTCACCTGTATAAAACTGTCTTGTCGCTTCATCAAACTGTTTGAGATCCGCGCGAAATGATTCAATGATCTCTTGTTTCATGATGATACTCCTTTCAATCCATGCTGCGTGAATCGTGCTCCATGTCCATGCCTTGTTTGAAAACAGACAAATTTTCGTTTTTTCAAACAACCCCCAGCTCTGTCATCACGTTCATCGTCTGCTCAATGCTTGGATCCCTCCGCAAAAATATTCTTTCCTTCTGATCCAACTCGTGTGCTATGCGATAAACCATTCCAGTACAAATACCGCTGCACACGCGGCACCTGCCACCACGAACAGCGAACTGCCGCGCCATGCCAGAATCACTGCCATGATCAAACCAGCCAAAGCAGACACCGGCGTATCGGTTGCATATAAGATCGCCGGGAAAGTCATAACTGCAAGGGTCACATAGGGCATATAATACAGGAAAGAGCGGATCGTTCGGTTCTTGATTTCCCGTCGAATGAGGGTCAACGGGAGCACACGGATGAGATAGGTCACCACAGCCATTACAAGAATATACAGAGATACCTCATGCTTCATCTGTCGTTTCCTCCTTCAGTGGGAACCATAGTGCAGCTGCTCCGGAAATCAGTATCGTCAAAATAATGATCCGTGTACCCGATGAGATCTGAGACAATACCGGTGTCCATGCAAACAAAGCACTGAACCCCATTGACACAGCCACCACACCAGCAATCACGCGATCCTTCCGTGCAGGGGGCAGGATCACCGCGAGAAACATACCGTATAAAGCAACCGAAAGCGCGCTGACCGCACGCGCAGGCAGCGCATCCCCGATCAAAATACCAAGGCAGGTACCCAGTGCCCACGAAGGGGCTGCAACGGACATCGCCCCAAAACAATAAAATGGATCCAGCCGTTGGGGCACGGATACAGAGATCCCAAACACCTCATCCGTTACCGTATATCCCATCAAAAGCCGCTGCCAGATCGGAGTTTGCGGTTCTATTTTCTGACTGAGCGCACAAGACATCAAAAGATATCGCAGGTTGATGACGAACTGTGTGAATGCCATCTCCAGATAGGGTGCACCTGCTGCAATGATGCCAAGGGCAGCAAACTCTCCTGCGGAAGTATTGTTGAGCAGGCTCATCCAAACCGCCTGTCCTACCGTCAATCCGCTGACCTCTGCCGCGATCCCCAGAGTAAAGGACACGGCAAGATATCCCAGTCCAATGGGTATCCCATCACGCAATCCCCGTCGATACCATGTGCTGTGCGTTTCGATCATCGATCTTACCATTCCCCTCATTTTTTGTTTCTATTGTATCATTTGGAATAAACCGGTGTAACACACCGCTTCCATAATAAGAAAACAGCGGTGAATGCAATATCGATTTTATTTATGTCAGGCTGTGCTTTTTTTATTATAGCTTGCTTTTACAAAAAGGCAAATGAAAAAGTGGTAAGATTTAGAATATTTTTGAACTGCACCCCCTATGTTAGAAGTATATCATACTGTCTAACATAGGGGGTGCAGTTCACACTTTTCATTTTTTGCTTATTTTTGTAATTCCGTCAGTCGTACACTGCGTGTATGTGCAATGGCTTTCCATTCCATCTGCGGCTTGAACAGCATTGCGACGTTGATCGGAATCCAGCTCATCACAAACAACCAATATCCCAGCACTCCCTTTGCCATCAGCAGCAAGGGTTTTCGCTCCAGCACGATTACCGCGATCGCCAGCAACACGGTTCCTACAAAGGAAATCGTTACGGACAGGCATGGCTGATACAGGATCTCACTGTAGGGTGCAAGGGAGAAACGGATCTGCAATGTATATAAGATCCCGGTCAAGATCAGAGAGATCAAATAGATGACCTGCAAAAGCGGTGTAAACAGGAACAGCAGCTGATCCAGACGTGCATGGAGATCATGCCTCCCGCGGCAGGTCTGGCGCAGCAGGGACGGCGTATACACACGCAGGCACTGGTACAGACCAACGGTCCAGCGACAACGCTGATGCCATGACTGCATGAATGTAAGCGGCTGCTCATCATAGGTCTTTGCCTCCGGTACCCATGCAACCCGCTCGCCTGACAGGATACATTGTGTGGTGAACTCGATATCCTCCGTCATCGTTACAGTATGCCAGCCATTGTGGCGGTGCAGCCAGTCCATTGAGACCATAAAACCGCTTCCGTTCACGATGGCAGACAGTCCGGCGTGGGCGCGCGTATGGCTGAACATACGGTTCACCATCCAATAATAGATAGAATAACAGGAGGAGATCATCGTATCTGTCGGGTTCTTACTGTCGCGATATCCCTGTGCTGCAACAGCCCCCTCACACCATGCATTGTTCATAGCAGCCAAAAAGCCGACGTCTACGACATTGTCTGCATCGAATACACAGATGGCGTCATAGCGATCCTGACGCATCAGGATCTCCATGATCTGCTTGAGTGCATCACCTTTGGTGCGTACCGGTGCCGCACATTCCATGACAAGCGCACCTGCACGATGGGCTTCTCCTGCGGTATCATCCGTGCAGTTGTTTGGAATCACGATCACATCAAACAGCTCACGCGGATATTCCTGTTCCATCAGGCTTTCCACAAGGTTGCCGATCACCGCCTGTTCGTTGCGTGCTGCAACCAAAACCGCAAACCGGCAGCGCGGCGTATGCTGCTTCCATTTGGACGCAGGACGCAAGGCATAGGGTAAGTAGAGTGCAAAATAAACGAGGAACAGCACAGACATGGTGCTGATCAAAAAAATGGCTGCTTTGAGCCAAGGGATCGCAATCACAAAGAGTCCCCTCCTTCTCAATCCTTCAACTGTATCATTTGTATTAGTACACTTAAAATATCACACACAGCTCTGCCTGTCAATGACCTTAAAAAAATCTTAATAAAATCGTAATACAATTGTAAACAAGCAGGGTCATGCTGTCAGATTTCGTCCACTCATTTCGGGAAATTTTGCTTTCTGTCTCCCAATTCTGCTTGAAATCTGGCGAATATTTACATTTCCGCCTTGTATAACGCGTGGGACTTTGTTACAATAAGAATACATGAAAATTTACGCAATTCAAAAGAATGGAGTGCTTTACGCAATGAAAAATCCAATCGTAACGATCGAGATGGAATCAGGCTCCAAGATCGAGCTTGAACTGTATCCAGAGGTCGCTCCCAATACGGTACGCAACTTTATCCATCTGGCGCAGAAGGGGTTCTATAACGGAACGATCTTCCACCGCGTTATCCCAGGGTTCATGATTCAGGGCGGTGACCCGGAAGGCACCGGCATGGGCGGCCCAGACTACTGCATCCGCGGTGAATTCACTGCCAATGGATTTCAGAACGATCTGGTACACACCCGTGGTGTGATCTCCATGGCGCGTACCATGGACCCTGATTCTGCCGGTTCCCAGTTCTTCATCATGACGACCGATTCTCCCCATCTGGACGGACAGTATGCCGCATTCGGCATGGTCACCTCAGGCATCGAAACCGCTGATGAGATCGTAAACACACCGCGCGACTGGCATGATCGTCCGCGTGCGGACCAAAAGATGGTTTCCGTTACGGTCGAGACCTTTGGCGAAACCTATGACGCACCTGAAACAATCTGATCCACATTATCTGATGGGAGGGAGTGCCGTGCGCTATTCCAACCGAACTTCTTTTATTCTTTCTACCGCCGATGCAATGGGTCAGCCCACTTGCAGCTTGGAGGCGATCATGGCAGGCCATGCGGTCGGCGCACATGGCTGTATCCTGCCCGTCGCAACCACACAGGACGGCATCACCGTTCTATGTGCCAAAGGCGATCTGCCGGCATCCGGAGATGCACTCTCTCTCCATGAAAACAGCTTCGAGACCCTGCGTACCACCTATCCAAAATTGGTTTCTCTCGGTCAGGCGTTGGAGCTTGTACGCTCCTATTCCGGCAAGATGGGTATTGAGCTGCACGATCCCCTGACGGCGGCACAGGTGCGTGTTTCACTCCGCTGCTCTGAGTATCTGCCCCACACATACTTTTGCGGCCTGCCCCCACAGCAGGCAGCTGCACTCGCTGCCGCCTATCCGGATCTTCAGGTCATGGTAGATCTGCCATTGTCTCCGGAAGATCCGGTCACGTTCGTGCGCGGTGCACAGCGGCTGGGACTGTTTGGGCTGCGCGCAGCACCGGAACTGCTGACCGAAGCACTATGCATCGAAGCACTGCGCTGTGGGCTGTTCCTTGCCTCTACACAAACAGATGACCCCGCGGTGCTGCACTCTCTGGTCACACGCGGTGTGAATTTTATCGAGACCAGCCGCCCTGACCTCGCACTTGCCGGTCAGCCGGAATATCAGGCATAGCCGGTCTTTTTTCTGGGGCCTTTGGCCCCTTTTTGTTTCATGATTTCTCTGGAGGGAATGTTCCTTGGCTGATATCACCATACAAAATTTAACAAAATATTATGGCGACCGCCTGATCCTGTCAAACCTGAATTTTGATATCCAACCGGGTGAGAAAGTTGCCATTCTCGGTCCGAACGGTGCCGGAAAAACAACACTTCTGCATATCATCGCAGGGCGGCTGCCCTATGATGATGGGCATGTTTCCATTGGCGCAGGACGCACGGTAGGCGTCATCGACCAGATGCCGCACTATGACGCAGCCGCGACCGTGGAAGACGTCCTGCGCACAGCTTTTTCCCGTGTACATGCCGTGCGCGCGGAACTCGATGCACTCGCTGTACAAATGGCAGAAGACCCACACAACGAGCTCCTGCTCCGCCGCTATGGCTCTTTGCAGCAAAAGCTGGACGCACTCGGCGGCTATGACCACGACTTTGAGGTGGACAAGGTCTGCAATGGTCTTGAGATCCCTGATTCTCAGCGCATCCAGCTGTTCTCCCAGCTGTCCGGCGGCGAAAAAACGCGCGTCAATCTGGCTCGTATCATTCTGGAGCAGACGGATATCCTATTGCTGGACGAGCCGACCAACCACTTGGATCTGGACGCAGTACGCTGGCTGGGCGATTATCTCGAATCCTATACCGGTACGGTCGTCACGGTATCCCATGACCGCTACTTTCTCGACCAGTGCTGTGAACGTATCATCGAGATCCATGATACCATCTGCGACTTCTATGCCGGCTCCTACTCTTTCTATGCAGAGGAACGGGAACGCCGCTATGAACAGCGTCTTGCTGAGCATGAAAACCAAATGGCAGAGCGCAAGCGGCTGGAAGCAACCGCACGCAAGATGCACGAGCATGGCACGGAAAAGCTGGCAAAGCGCGCCGCTTCGATCGAAAAACGCATCAGTCGCATGAAAGTGACCGACCGTCCCAAGCGACAAGGACGCATGTCTGTTTCCTTTGGCGATTCCAACTATGAAACTGAGGATGTGCTCAAGGTTCGTGGTATTACAAAGAGTTTTGACGGGCGTAAAATATTACAGGATGTAACTTTCAACATACGCAACGGGGAACGCGTTGCCATTTTGGGCGATAACGGCGCAGGAAAAACCACTCTGCTGCGCATCATCTTGGGTGAAGAACCTGCAGATGATGGTGTCATCAAAAAAGGACAGGGTCTGCGCCCTGCCTATCTGCCCCAGCAGGTACACTTTGCAAACGAAGGCCGTAACCTGATCGACACCTTGATCTATGATAAAAACGTAACCATGCAGACTGCACGCAACCGCTTGGGTGCGTTCCGCTTCTCGGGCGAGGATCAGCTCAAAATCGTGCGTATGCTCTCGGGCGGTGAGAAAAGCCGCCTGCGCCTGTGCGAACTCATGTACGATCCCTTAAATATGCTCATTTTGGACGAGCCGACCAACCATTTGGATCTGATGAGCCGTGAATGGATCGAGGAGGCTGTAGAAGCCTTTACCGGTACGCTGCTGTTCGTCAGCCATGACCGCTACTTTGTTTCCCGCTTTGCGACCCGTATCATCTACTTGGAAAATGGTACATACACGGATTTCACAGGCGATTATGAGTCCTTCCTTGCCTACCGAGAACGGCAGAAAGCGGCAGCGGTGCCTGCCCCCAAAACCGATCTTCCCCAAGCACCCGTTCCCAACGAGAAGCCCAAGCCCAAGGGTGGTACCAAAAATATTGCAAAAAAAGTCGCTGTCCTTGAGCGTGAGATCGCACAGCTGGAGGAGCGCATTGCAGCATTGGATGGAGAAATGGCAGAATGCGGTGCAGATGCCGGCAAGCTGATGGAACTGATGCACACCCGTGAAGATGCCGAAACCGAACTGACAGATAAAATGACACAGTGGGAAACACTGGCAGAACAAATCGAGTAATGTGCCTTTTGGAGACGCACATTTCATTTGATCTTGTTTCATAGAGGGGATATTTATGTGGGCTAAATGGAATTTTTGGCTGATTCTTGCCGCACTTTTGATCGTTTCCAGTATATTCTTTTTACCATTCTCTACGGTACGCTTCGGTGGACTGTTCCTCGGCACATTGGGCACATGCTGTCTGGCACAAGGCGTCCTCACTGCAAAATCGTCCAAGCACCATCTTGCACATGTGTTTTCCCGAATCGGACGCATACTGTTCGTTCTGTTTTGTGTGTCTTTCCTGTGCATCCAAGGTATGATCATACAGGGAAAGCAGGCAGATCCACAGGCAGAAGAAGCAGATTATGTGCTTGTGCTCGGTGCACGGATCATGCCTACCCGCCCCTCCGCAACGCTCATAGAACGATGCCGGACAGCTGCGGACTTTCTCAGGGAACACCCGAATGCAACCGCCATTTTATGCGGCGGTCAAGGCACAAACGAGCCCATGCCCGAAGCGCACATGATGCGCGACTATATGGTCGATACGCTGGGCGTTGACGCCGATCGTCTCTTACTGGAGGATGCTTCCCGCAACACCATCCAAAATATACAAAATGCAAAAGAACTTTATGATTTAGAACATCATCCCTGCGCTGTGATCTCGAGCGACTTTCATCTGGCGCGTGCTCGCAGACTGATGGTGCACGCAGGGCTTGATCCCTATGGCATCCCTGCCCCCATGCCCGATGTACCGCTCATAGAGGCCGCCTCACACATGCGAGAGTACTGTTCCATTCTGGGGCTGCTGATTACAGGCAGATATTTTTAATCGATAAAACGAGGTAAACTATGCTAGATAAACTGAATGCATTGATTGCTCGCTTTGATGAGGTCGAAGCGCGTTTGTCCGCACCCGATCTCTATGATGATCCGGCGGCGGCGGCTCGTCTGCTCAAGGAGCAGCGTCGGCTTGCACCGATCGTGGAGGTCATTCACGCGCTGGAAGAAGCGCGTTCCACCATTGCAGATGCACAGGAGCTGATGCGCGATCCAGAAATGCGCGAATTTGCACAGGAAGAACTGAATGAAGCACAGACCCGTGCAGAACAGCTGGAAGAAGAACTCAAGATCCTCCTGCTGCCGCGCGACCCGAACGATGATAAGAATATTATCGTAGAGATCCGCGGCGGTGCAGGCGGCGAGGAATCGGCACTCTTTGCACATTCGCTCCATCGCATGTATAATATGTATGCGGAGAAGCACGGCTGGACGACCGAGATCCTGTCCATCAACGAGACCGAACTGGGCGGTTGTAAAGAGGTCGTGTTCCAGATCGCTGGAGATGGCGTATATTCCCGTCTGAAATTTGAATCCGGTGTCCATCGCGTCCAGCGCGTCCCCGAAACCGAAAGTCAGGGACGTATCCACACCTCAACGGTAACGGTCGCTGTTCTTCCCGAAGCAGAGGAGGTGGATTTTGAAATCAATCCCACTGACCTCAAAGTCGATACCTTCCGTGCCTCTGGTGCAGGCGGACAGCACATCAATAAAACGGAATCCGCCATCCGCATCACCCATTTGCCGACCGGTACCGTAGTCGAGTGTCAGGATGAGCGCAGCCAGCACAAAAACCGTGACAAGGCAATGCGTGTCCTGCGCACGCGCCTCTACGAAGCAGAATGCGAAAAGCAGAATGCTGCGATCGCTGCCGAACGCCGCGCACAGGTGGGTACAGGCGACCGCTCCGAACGCATCCGCACCTATAACTTTCCAGAAAACCGCGTATCCGACCATCGCATCAAGCTGACCATCTATAAACTGTCTCAGTTTTTGGACGGTGATATGGATGAGGTACTGGACGCGCTGATTACTGCGGATACGGCACAGAAGCTGCAAGCGCAAAATGATTCCGTTTGATTCCTATTTGTATTATTTTATTCTTTCATAACAGGAAGTGTAACTTATGAAAACGTTGCTTTTGCATCCCGATACAGAAGATGCGATCGCGCAGGCGGGAACACTACTCGCAGCTGGACAAGTTGTGGGTATCCCCACCGAAACCGTATATGGGCTGGGTGCAAATGCGCTTGATGGTGCGGCAGTCCGGAAGATCTTTGCTGCCAAAGGCCGCCCCATTGACAATCCGCTCATCGTCCATATCGCAGACTTCGATCAGATCTACGACCTGACGGCATGCGTACCAGAAGCTGCTGTGCACCTTGCGACTGCATATTGGCCAGGTCCTATGACCATCATCCTGCCCAAGGCTGCCTGTATCCCTGACGAGGTTTCCGCCGGACTGGATACCGTGGGCATTCGTCTGCCCTCCCACCCAATCGCGCGTGCGGTCATTCGTGCCGCAGGTGTACCGATCGCTGCCCCCTCTGCCAACCTTTCCGGTCGTCCCTCCACGACGACTGCCGCGCATGTCATGGAGGATATGGAGGGGAAAATTGCCGCCGTTGTAGATGGCGGTGCCTGTACCGTCGGGGTCGAATCTACCGTCGTTTCACTTGCCGGAGATACGCCGCGCCTGCTGCGTCCGGGCGGCATTTCACTCGAGCAGCTGGAAGCCGTGCTGGGCACCGTCGAGGTCGATCGCGCCATTCGCCAGCAGATCGGGGATGACGTGCAGGTATCTGCACCGGGCATGAAATATCGCCACTATGCGCCCCATGCGCCTGTAACGGCGGTATGCGGTGATCCGGCACGCGGTGCGGATTATATCCATGCGCATTTGAACCCAAATGCCGGTGTGATCTGCTTTGATGAATTCGCCGTGCGTTTTCCCACTCAGATCGTACATACCATCGGTCGCTCGGATGATGCCGCAGCGCAGGCGCGTGCGATCTTCGACGCGCTACGCGCCTTCGACCATACTGCGGTCACGGAGATCTGGGCACAATGTCCTGATGACAGCGGCATTGGGCTTGCAGTTGCCAATCGTCTGAAAAAAGCGGCTGGATTTCATGTGATCGAGGTATAGGCGATGGAAATTTATGGACTGACAGGCAGTTCCGGTGCCGGAAAAAGCACCGTCGCTGCATATTTTCAAAAACATGGCTTTGGCTGTGTGGATGCCGACGCGGTGTATCGCAGGTTATGCGTTCCCGGAAGCAAACTTCTTGCAGAATTGCAGGCTGCATTCGGAGAGATCCTGACCCCTGAGGGTGCGCTCGATCGCCCCACGCTTGCCGGTATCGTATTTTCCGATCCCGAAAAGCTGCAAACGCTCAACCAGATCACACGCTCGCATATCTGGACAGCAAGCCAGCTGGAATTTTCAGAGTTGGAGCGTCAAGGCGTGCAAAAAGCACTGTTCGATGCCCCGACGCTGTTTCAGGTTGGGTTGGAATCCCATTGCACCGCAGTGATCGGTGTGATCGCATCGCGCAAGGTACGCATCACGCGCATCATGGCACGGGATGGGCTGACCCGACAGGCTGCCGCGGCACGCATCGATGCACAGCCGGACAACGACTTTTACCGCACACACTGCCAATTCATTTTGGAAAACAATACCAATCGCCAATCACTTCTGGCACAGATCGATACGCTGTACCAGCAGTTGAAATAAAAAATTTCACATAAAGGAGACTATTTATGGAATTGTTCTATGACAAGAAGACCGGCTGGGACAAGCTGGACAAGAAGGCCTGCATGGACTATGCAGAAGGC
Source organism: Butyricicoccus sp. (assembly GCA_020025755.1). Lineage (GTDB taxonomy): Bacteria > Bacillota > Clostridia > Oscillospirales > Butyricicoccaceae > Butyricicoccus. The sequence continues at coordinate 26,168 of JAHHRO010000022.1, forward strand.
TATAAGGCATTTCTGGACGCTGGCAAGACCGAGCGTGACGCAGTATCCTATATTGCAGCGCAAGCGGAATCCAAGGGATACAAGGAATGGAAGCGCGGCATGGATGTCAAGGCTGGCGACAAGCTCTATCAGATCAACCGCCACAAGGGCATTATCCTGACGCATGTTGGCAAGGCTTCCCTGTCTGAGGGTCTGCGCCTGACCGCGGCACATCTGGACGCACCGCGTGTGGATATCCGTACCGTGCCGCTCTATGAGCAGGAGGGCATGGCATACTTCAAGACCCATTACTATGGCGGCATCAAGAAGTATCAGTGGCTTGCGATCCCACTCGAACTGCGCGGCGTTGTATGCGTATGCAAGGACGGCAAAATCACCCGTGTTCCGGTGCATGTAGGCGATAAGCCGAACGATCCGAAGTTCGTGATCACCGACCTGCTGCCGCATCTGGGCAGCGACCAGATGAGCAAGAAGGCAACCGATATCATCAAAGCAGAGAACATGAATATCCTGATTGGTTCCATCCCGAGCGAAAACGCAAAGGAGGATGAAAAGGACAAGATCAAGCGTGCGATCATGGAGTATCTGCACGAGAACTACGAGAACATGACCGAAGCAGACTTCCTGTCCGCTGAACTGTCCTGTGTTCCGGCCTATAACGCCTGTGATATCGGCTTTGACCGCTCCTTCATTGGTGCATACGGCCATGACGACCATGTATGCTCCTATCCGGCTGCAACCGCAATGTTCGACCTGACCGAGACCCCAGAGCATACCGCCATGTGCCTGCTCGTGGACAAGGAAGAAACCGGTTCGGACGGCGTGACCGGTATGCAGAGCCACCATTTCGATACCTTTGTTGCGGATCTGTGCCGTGCGCAGAATGTTCTGCCAGAGGAATGTCTGGAAAACTCTATCTGCCTGTCTGCTGATGTCTGCAACGCATTCGACCCGAACTTCCCCGAGGTTTCTGAGGCACGCAATGACGCGCGTGTCGGCTGTGGTATGGCGATCATCAAGTACACCGGTTCTCGCGGCAAGGGCGGCACTTCCGATGCAACTGCAGAACTGATGGCACGCGTGCGCTGCATCCTTGATGATGCAGGTGTTGTTTGGCAGACCGGTCAGCTGGGTCGTGTCGATCAGGGTGGCGGCGGCACCGTTGCAAAGTTCCTTGCAAACCGCAATATCGATACCGTTGATGCCGGTGTTCCGGTTCTGTCCATGCACGCACCATTCGAGACCATCTCCAAGCTCGATCTGTATATGACTCATCTGGGCTTCCACGCATTCTACCGCGCTTAAACACTTTCGCATCTTCCCGATCAAACAGAAAGAAGGGTTCCTGGATGTTTTCATTTTTCAAAAAAGCAGATCCCACCGTATCTGATCCTGATTTTGGTATGCTGGATACCGAGAAAAAGCAGAAGTTGGAGGACTGCACGCGCAAGCTCGATGTGATCCTTGAGAAAAAGCATCTGCATAATACCAGAGCGCGTGTCGTCTTTGTGCTCGATCATTCCGGTTCTATGCGCACTCTGTACCAAAACGGTACCGTGCAGGATACGCTGGAGCGTATTTTCCCCGTCGCAATGCGCTTTGATGATGACGGAGAAATGCAGTTTTATCTTTTCGATACCGATTATCAGGAGCTTGATCCAGTATCCTTGAAAAATCTGGGCAGCTATACAGAGCATGTCATCTTCAAAAAGATGGGGAAATATGGGCAGACTCGCTATGCGCCTGCAATGAACACCATCCTGCACCGCTATGCAGAAAAAGATCCCTCTCATACCCCCACCTTTGTCATCTTCATCACCGACGGAGATAACAGCGATAAGGCAGCCGCCAAGAAATCCCTGATCGCTGCTTCCCAATATAATATCTTCTGGAAATTTATTGGGATCGGCAAGGAGGCTTTCCCATTTTTAGAAAAGCTGGATGATCTGGACGGTCGCCGCGTGGACAATGCAAATTATATCTCGATCCCTGATCTCAACGCCATCAAAGACGAAACGCTCTATGAACGCCTGATGGAAGAATACGATGACTGGAGGCATGCCGCAAAGCGCGCAGGCATCCCCATGAAATAATCCTTTGCCTATGGTACTGTTCATAGACAAAATACAAAAATCCCTCTGCTTCAGAGGGATTTTGAGGCTGTCGAAGAACCTTCGACAGCCTTTCCAGGGGAACCCAGTCCCCCTAGATACAGAGCCAGTTCCAGTAGAAACTGGCTCTGATACCCCCGGTTTCGCGCCCGATGGCGCGGGTCGTGGGCAAAAACCAAGGCTCATGTCCTTGGTTTTTGAAAATTTTAAGTCACTTTGCTCCACACGAAAACTGCAAAAAGGCTTTTTTGACAGTCTGAAAATCCCTCTGCTTCAGAGGGATTTTATTTTATTGCTGTGCAAACGGAACCCAAGGACAACGCTGTGCCACTTCGCGATTATACGCTTCCAATTCGCGCAGCTGCTGTACAACTTGCGGCATGTTCATCCGCTCTACAAGTGCTGTAATGATATGCTTTCCTTCTTCAGCCAACTCCGCGCGCCGTTCCACAGTGGGGATCGCCGGTGTGCTCATATGATCTTTGGGATCTCCGAAGCAGTAACCGACCGATCCGCTTTGATATGCCAAAGAAAACAAATCATCGAACTTTGCACACGTCTGTGCCTCTCGATGTTCATACGCATCTGTCAGCGGAACATCTTCCAACCGTCCCATCCGATCATACGCACCAACTGTAATGGCATGGAAGCTATCGAGGGACTTGAACACACCCTCTCCATGCTTGCTGAGCGTCATGATCATGTCCATATATAAAATTGGAACACCTGTCTCATCCATAAAATCCCGTACCATGGGACTGACGGTCATGTGTGCCGGTCCATGTGCGCTGATGTAAATTTGACGTTTGAATCCCTGACGCAGCAGGCTCTTGGCGATGGCATGCAGATAGTGGATGCCTTCCTGAATACTGACCTGTACCGTTCCTCTGCCGCTGGCTGTTGCACCTGCATAAAAATAAGGCAATCCCGTCAGCACCAAGCCATCACACGCCTCTGCCATCTCCAGCGCAAATGCTTCACTCATCACCATTTCCGAGTCGAGTGGAAACCCCCCATGCATTTCTACAGTACCTACCGGTACGATCACGATGTCGTTTCTGGAAAGGTATGCCTCTACCTCATCATTTAACATCTTTGGGATAATTCTTGTTCGCATATAATCTCCCTCTTTCTGCTGGTGCTTGTTTGAAAATAGAGAACTTGACAGATTTTTCGCAGAGTACGCGCAGCCACAAGGCAAAAAACGCAGGGATCCTTGATGGATTTCGCGTATTTTCAACACAGTGGATACCGTTCCCTGTAGAAAAAGACAAATTTTCGATTTTTCAAACAGCTCCTACAAATAAAACATTGTTTTTGCGTTCTCAAAGCAGATCTTTTGGTATGCCTCTCTGGACAGCCTTCCCTGCTTCCACTGATGATCCAGCCAAGCCCCAAGCGGAAAAGTCATTTCCACATTCACCATATCTGTTCCAAACATCAGCCGATCCTGAAATTCTTCTAAAAACTTCAGACCAAATGCCTCATCTCGCATGATCGCACACCCACCACTGTTTGCAGATAGATCTGCATATAGGTTGGGGTATTTTCTGAGCAGGGCGGTGAGTCTTCCATTCTCTGTTACAGTCCCCTTTCCCCATTGCATGCGTGATTCCAGATCAGGCTTTGCATCTCCACTGATTTCATGCCAAAACGGCTGGCTGTGTCCAATGATCTTCAAATTCGGATAGGCTTGCAGTGCCTGCTCCAGCAAGGGCAGCCCCGGCTCATCCACGATCCCATATCCATACCCCTCCGCAGGGCTCATGTGAAACAACACTGGCATCTGCAAGGCTTCTGCCTCCTGAAACACACACTGGATGAATGGGGAACTGATCCTTTGATTGATGACCAGTTCACCGATCCCCACTGCCCCCTGTACTTGATACTGACGTAAACGTTCGCCGATCGTTTCCTGCTCTACCGCATCCAAATTGCACATCCAAGTATACCGCTCAGGATATCTTTTTGCAAGTGCTTGGCATTGTGTATTCCCAAAAGGGAGCGCAGGATCCTCGCCTCCAGACATGAGAACTGCTTTTTCGATTGCAAGCGCATCCAAGTGGTGAAGCATTTCTTCACCACTTGAAATAAACATTGCTTCTGTTCTTGGAACAGGCTCCAATGATACATGGAGATGTATATCGATCTTTTTCATAAACAGCTTAAACCTCTCGACGTTTCTTCAGTGCTGCATACATTTCTTCCGTTTTCTTCTGATTGAGATTGAAGATCAAGCCAATTCCAATCAGCTCCAACACACAGGTCACAACCGGAATGATATTTACAAGGAAATAGATTCCGTCAATCGTTTCCGGACTCTGTACCACATTGGCACCAGAAACCAGACCAATTGCAGCCAATCCATAAGAAACACCGGTAGAAGCAATGGTGGAACCGATCTTTCGGCTGAATGTATACAGGGAATACATGGAGCCATCACTTCTCTCATTGAATTTCCATTCACTGTAATCCAGACAATCCGTAACCAATGCCCAAATCAGCATGGTAAATACGGTTTGTCCAACGGTTGCAAGAATCGTGAGTGCTGTATAGACATATACATCCTTAATCTCGATCAATACTGGAATCATACTGAACACGATGCTTGAAAGGATGGAGACACTGAGTGTTTCTTTTTTACCAAAGCGTGCGACCAGACGTGGGACAAGCAGAAAGCAGATAATCAAAATCGGGATCGTACCCAAGCTGATGACTGCCATTACATCCGTTCTTGCATAGTAATCCTTATAGATATAGCTGCGCACCTGATTGGAGCCTGTGATAAAGAGCATGCTGCCCAGTGTTGCAATCATAACACCCAACATGGGACGATTCCGTACAACTGCCATCAAAACTTTTCCGTAATTGAATTTTTCCCCTTTGCTTACAGACTGATGTACACGTTCCTGCGTCAGATGCATCAGGATACAATAGCTTACGATACTCAGGATACCAAATACAATCGCGACCATTGTAAAGCGTTCGGGCAGAATATTACTCTCTTTATCAAAGCAAACGATCGGTACAACAGACATCGCTACGATACCAACCACTGTGCCGCCAATGCTTCTTGCGCGGGACAGTTTACTTCTGTGGATCGGGTCTGTGCTTACCACACTTGCCATAGCACCAAACGGCATGGAAGTTCCCGTATAGCTCATGCCATACAGCACATAAACGAATGCCACATAGGTGTGCAGCGCGACACCCTGCAACGGAACTTGAAAGAAGCATAGCACACCGGAAAGTGCCAGCGGAACCATGAAAATTTTGATCCACGGCTTAAACTTATTACCTGAGTTTCCAAGCATCCAGCGATCAGGAAACGACCCCATAATGGGATCATTGATTGCATCCCATAACCTTGCCACTAAGAACAGGGTTGCCATCCACTCAGGACGAACCCCCAATACACTGGTGCAGAAAATCAGAAAGTATGCATCCACAAATAGGTTGACAAAGCTTCCTGCCATATCTCCAAATACATACCCGACCTCATCCTTCACACCAAAAGGTCTTACGTCTTTCTGTTTCATCAAACTTTCCCTCTTTTCTTTCAAATTCAAGCGATTTGTGTTATCCTTATTATATGTTACAATAATTGCAATTCATATTGCATATATCCCAAATAACATTGCAAATCTTACATTATATTTGATTCAATCAGCATTTTTATATGAAATAAAAGGAGATCATTTGTGAAACTTAAACAAATAAAATTCTTGATGGATCATGCGTCCAAACGTAGGGAGGACTTTGTCTATCAGGAACTCGAAATGAGCAGCGACTATGTTGAGATCTTGGAAGACGTGAGCGATACCAAGGATTGTGTGGATCTGCACAATCATACATTCTTCGAGATGCTGTTCTGCCGCAGCGGTTCTTTGCAGTACATGCTGGGAAACACCCGTTATCAGCTCAAAAAGAATTCTATCGTTTGCATTCCACCCGGTGTCAGCCATCGTCCGCTTTATTTGGAGCAGCTGACAGAACCCTATCGCCGCATGGTCATTTGGATGAGCCACACCCTTTATGAATCCTGTCTGGATGTCCTGCAATCTGACAGCACTCCCAGCACGCAAAGTATCTTGTCCAGCAATGTATTCCTGCTATCGGGCAGTATACTCTATCAGGTAGAGGAAATTTATGAAAAAATGATGCAGATCCCAGAGCATTTTTCTGGAGCAGAATTATATAGGATCGGACTTGCAACACAGCTTTTAGCCCTCTTTCATCAGTATCTCAACTCTCATGAGGTCAACCCGATGCCTCCGGAAAAAGCCATCCTCTCAGACGAAATCATTCAATATATTGATTCTCATTTGGCAGACCCTCTCAGGATCCAAAGTATTGCCAATCATTTTTTAATCAGTGAATCCTCTATTAGCCAGCTGTTCAAAAAACAGATGAATCTAAGCCTATATCGCTATATTACACAGCGTCGACTGATCGAAGCAAAAAACCTGATCCATAAGGGCATCTCCCTCAAAAAGCTGCCTGAACTTTGCGGTTTTTCTGACTACTCAACATTCTATAAGGCCTTCGTCAAGCAATATGGACTCTCGCCAAAAGAATATAAGCTTCGATTATTCGGTACACTCGCTGAATAAAAAATCTCTATCCCGATAAAATCCATGGGATAGAGATTCTTTTTTTATTTATCCGAAAAATTTTGTGAGATATCCCATAATCAGGATTACAACGATTGCGATCGGAATCACGACCGTGCAGTACATACGCGCCCAATTTGGGAACTTTCGGCCAGAGCCACTGTTTGCCTCTGCCATAAAATTCTCCCAGCCCCATCCACCTTTGAGGCAGCAGAACAAGACATAGATACAGGAACCGATCGGGAGGATATTATTGGACACAAGGAAATCCTCGAAATCCAAAATGTTGCCGCCCAGTGGCTGGATATGACTCCATACGTTGAACCCCAGCACCACTGGCATAGACAGTACGAGCAGCACAACTGCACCAAAGAGACACATCTTCTTGCGCGACAGATTGGGGAACAGATCGGTAAAGCAAGAGATGATATTTTCCATGACACCGATCACAGTGGACATTGCTGCAAAGATCATGAACAGGAAAAACAGTGAGCCCCACAGCTGACCGCCCGGCATCTGTCCAAAAACGCTTGGCAGGGTAATGAATATAAGCGGAGGACCTGCACCGGGATCGACACCGAATGCAAAGCACGCCGGAATGACGATCAAGCCCGAACACAATGCAACGAAGGTATCGAGTGCGGCAACATTGACAGATTCGCCCAAAAGGGAGTGTTCTTTTCCAATGTAAGAGCCAAAGATCGCCATACCGCCCATACCAACGGACAATGTGAAGAATGCCTGACTCATTGCCTGATACATGACATTCCAAACGCCATTATCCACGATCTTATTAAAATCCGGAATGAGGAAGTATTTGAGACCTTCCTGCGCACCGTCCAGCGTGATGGCGCGGATCGCGAGCACCGCCATCAGGAGAATAAGCAGTGCCATCATCTTTTTGTTGACTGCCTCAACACCCTCCTTGACACCGAAGGAGCATACGATGAAACCTAAGAATACCGCAGCAGCCATTGCAATGGTCATCGTAATCGGATCTGCGGTCAGCTGGTCAAACGCGCCTGCGACCTGCTGCGCGGATAACGCATTAAATGCGCCTGTAATATACTTGAGAAAGTATACAAACATCCAGCCTGCGATCGTGGTATAGAACATCATAAGGATGATATTACCCGCGATGCCAAAATAGCTCCACAGGTGCCACTTGCTGCCCTTAGGTTCCAGCTCATGAAACGAGCGGGAAATGGAGCGGCGTGAAGCACGCCCGACGGAAAACTCCATCGTCATAACAGGGATACCAAAGAGAAGCAAAAAGGCAAGATACAGTAGAATAAATGCTGCTCCGCCATATTTTCCGGTAATATACGGAAAACGCCACACATTTCCAAGACCGATCGCACAGCCTGCGGAAATCAGGATAAATCCAAGGCGTGAGCCAAACGTTTCACGTTGTTGCATGCAATAACCCCTTTCAAAATCTACGCGTGTCCAAAAGCCTTATTTTGCACCAAACTTCTGGATATAACCCATAATAAAGATAAAGAACACGATGGCAGGCAGAACCCATGTCACATATCCGCGCAGGATCGATGGAAATTTGAGTCCTTCGCCTGCGTCTGCTTCGGCAATAAAATTCTTCCAGCCCCAGCCATAGCGGGAGGTACAGAAAAGCAGATACACCATTGAACCGAGCGGCAGCAGGTTGTTGGACACCACAAAGTCTTCCAGATCCTGAATATTTCCTACATGGGGGATCTGGAACCCACTCCACAAATTAAATCCAAGCACGCAAGGCATAGAGATGAGCAGGATAAAGAACAGATTGAAGATAATCGTCTTTTTTCGGCTCCAACCCCAAAGATCCATGCCAAAGCAGATGATATTCTCAAATACCGCAATAATGGTAGAGAATGCCGCCGCTGCCATGAAGATAAAGAACAATGTGCCCCAGATACGGCCGCCTGCCATCTGATTGAAGATATTCGGCAGCGTGATAAACAACAGATTCGGACCGGAATCCGCCTGAATGCCGAATGCAGAACATGCAGGGAAGATGATCATACCGGACATGAGTGCCACAAAAGTATCCAGAATCGTGATGGAAATCGCCTCACCTGTGAGAGAACGTTCCCGACCAATATAAGAGCCAAAGATCGCAAGTGCACCAATACCCAGAGAGAGCGTGAAAAACGCCTGACCCATTGCGGCAAAGATGGACTCGAACAAACCGCCGGGTGCTTCATAAAGTTTGGAAAAATCTGGTTTCAAATAAAAAGAGAGACCTTCCGACGCGCCCTCCAAGGTCAGGGCACGCCCAACCAGCACGAAAATCAGCAGAAGCAGGCAGAGCATCATGATCTTATTGATTTTTTCCACACCATTGCGCAGTCCCATTGAGCATACTGCAAAGCAGATCAGAACCGTCACAACCATGCAGACGGTCATATATACAGGGCTTTGCAGCATGGTGCTGAATGATGATGTAATATAGCCGCTGTCCACGCCCACAAATTCGCCCTTTGCCATTTTGTAAACATAGGCGATCAGCCAGCCGCCAACCGTTGTATAGAACGCCATCAGCAAATAATTGCCCAGCATGGCACCATATCCATAGAGATGCCATTTGGTTCCTTTTGGCTCAAGCTTATGGAACGAGCGTGCAGCAGAAAGCTGGCTTGCACGTCCAACCGAAAATTCCATAACCATGATGGGCAAACCGAGCAGCAGGAGGAACATCAGATAGATGAGCACAAATGCCGCTCCGCCATACTGTCCGGTGACATACGGGAATCTCCATACATTACCCAATCCGATCGCACAGCCTGCAGAAATCAGGATAAACCCCAGTCTAGAACTAAACTTTTCTCGTTCTTTCATTCTTTTTTTAACCCTTTCTGCGGAATAACACCGCGTGGACTTATTTTATCACAGTTTTCTGTCCCATTCAATAGAAAAACTTGAAGTTGCTTTAACATTATCAAAATAAAGTGATAAAGTATATCTTTCTCACGCTATTGATCTGCTGCTGTGTTTTCCCGATTCCTATGGCCGCTTATTTATTGATATCCAGAAAAAATCCAAAAGAATAGCGTTATTCTTTTGGAATAACGCTGCT
>JAHHRO010000023.1 GCA_020025755.1 Butyricicoccus sp.
ATCCAGGGGGATTGGATCCCCCTGGAAAGGCTGTCGAAGTTTTTCGACAGCCTCAGGCAGAAGGATTCCCTTCTGCCTTTTTTCATGCGATCCTAGGAGAGCAGGGCCAGCACCTCCGGAAACACTTCCAGACTGCGCTTCAAGATGCCGTGCATCTGTGCAATTGCAATGCCATAATTGACGATCGGAACGCCTGCCATCTGCGCCGCCTCGATGCGGTGTTTCATTTCCTTTTCATTGAGCATGCAGCCGCCGCAATGCACGACCAGCGCATACTGCGTCAAATCCTTGGAAAATTCATTTCCGGAAGTGAACACATAGCGGGGTTGGATACCAGAAAACTGCTCGATCCATTTGGGCAGCTTGACTGTCCCAATATCGCCGCACTGCCGATGATGGGTACATCCCTCCGAGATCAAAATACGATCCCCTGCCTTGAGTGCTGATAGCCGTGCTGCACCCTGTACAAGTGGGATCAGCTCCCCCTTATAGCGTGCAAACAAAATGGAAAAAGAGGTCAGTAAAATATCGTCTGGCACGTCCCTCGATACCCGTCCAAATGCCTGCGAATCGGTAATGACAAGCTTGGGTTTCTGCCCGAGTGCCGCAAGCGTCTGCACGAGCTCGGTATCCCGACAGGAAACCACCGTACAACCTGCATCCAGAATATCACGAATGGTCTGTTGCTGCGGCAGGATCAGTCTGCCCTTGGGCGCAGCTGCATCGATCGGGATCACCAGAACGACCACATCGCCAGCCTCGAGCAGATCTGCCACGATGCGTTTTTCCGTTCCGGTCTGTGCAGACAAGGCACCCAGCATTTCTTTGAGCGTATGCACGCCTGCCCCTGTGATCGTGCTGATACAAACTTCATTTTTCTTGCAGCTCGGCGGTTCTTCCAACAGATCCACCTTGTTCCATACCAGAATATGGGGCAGTTTCCGTGCTTCAAACTGGTCGATCAGTTCTGTATCCTGTTGGGACAAACCGCGCACAGCATCGACTACCAGTACCGCAATATCGGTCTGCGCAAGGATCGCCTGTGTTTTTTTGATGCGCAATGCTCCCAGTGTGCCCTCGTCATCCAGTCCAGGGGTGTCGATGATGAGCACAGGCCCCAGCGGAAGCAGTTCCATTGCCTTCCTGACAGGATCAGTGGTCGTACCCTTTATATCAGACACTACCGCAAGATCCTGTCCCGTCACTGCATTGACCAGACTGGACTTGCCTGCATTACGCATTCCAAAAAAACCAATATGGATGCGTTCTGAGTTGGTCGTATCATTCAAACCCATAAGATCGTTCTCCTCGCATGAAATGACATTTAGAAATTGAAGTCCCGTCGATTGGCATTTTTGATATCCTCGATATTCTGTACCGCGCGTGTATGCACCCTCTCATTGGGGATCTTTTGAAGCTCCCGCTCGATCACTTCATAGCCCAATTTTTTGGTTTCCGCAGAGGCATAGTCCTCCAGATATTCAGAAAGCGTCATCAGCGCATTGGGGTGACAGCAATTCAAAATTTGACCGGACTTGCACAGGCTCATAAAGCGGTCGCCTGTGCGCCCCATTCGATAGCACGCCGTACAAAACGATGGGATGTGATTGTTTTCCATCAGCCAATGCACGACCTCATCCAAGGTGCGCTGATCGGATACATCGAACTGCTCGGAATCATGGGGACGATCTTGCTCCGTATAACCGCCTACTGACGTTCTTGAAGCCCCGCTTGCCTGTGAAATACCAAGGTTCAGCAGGCGAGTGCGTACCTCCTCCGACTCTCTGGTCGAAATAATCATGCCGGTATATGGCACAGCAAGGCGGATGCAGGCAACGATCTTTGCAAAGGTATCATCATCAATGCCATTGTCAAAGCTGTCCGGATCAATATCATTTGCGCGTTTGAGGCGTGGGACACTGATCGTATGCGGTCCAACTCCATGCACAGCTTCCAAATGCTCCGCATGCATCAGCAAACCAGCAAATTCATATCGGTAGCGTTCCAGCCCAAACAAGACACCCAAACCAACATCATCAATGCCACCCTCCATCGCGCGATCCATCGCCTCCGTATGGTATGCATAATTGTGCTTGGGGCCAGTCGGGTGCAGCTGCTCATAGCTTTCCTTGTGATAGGTCTCTTGAAACAGGATATAAGTACCGATCCCCGCTTCCTTGAGTTTACGGTAATTTTCTACCGTGGTTGCCGCAATGTTTACATTGACACGGCGAATGTCTCCATTCTTATGATGTACGCTGTAAATGGTCTTGATGCTTTCCAGCACATAGTCGATGGGACAGTTTACCGGATCTTCTCCCGTTTCGATCGCAAGCCGCTTATGCCCCATATCCTGAAGCGCGATCACTTCCGCGCGGATCTCCTCCTGTGTCAGCTTCTTTCGGGCAATTTCCTTATTCTTGAGATGGAACGGACAGTATACACAGCCATTGACGCAATAATTGGAGAGATACAACGGCGCAAAGATCACGATGCGATTGCCATAGAACGCCAGCTTGATCTCCTCCGCGATCTTGTACATCTCCTGAATTTTTTCCGGATCTTCGCAGGCAAGCAGGACAGATGCCTCTCTATGACTGAGTCCTGCGCAGGTATACCCTGTTTTGGTTTTCTTCGGGCGTGCCTTGTCCAGAATCTCATCAATGAGCACCGTATTGTTTTTATTCTCCTCTGCATACGCCAAGGTTTCCAAAATTTCTGCATCGCTGATAAACTCCTCCGCTTTCAGCGACTTCGGATCATAGCTTCCCATATCTCAAATTCTCCTTTTATTGCTTGCTGTCTCCACGGTCTATAACGATCTCGTATCCGATCCCTGCCATGCGCTCTCTCAGGTCTCTGAGATTTTGTGCCGCCTCCGGCCCACTCGACAGCTTATTGTTATACAGCATATATTTATCTCGCACTGCAACGGGCGATAAATTTGGCATGATGACATTCGCGCCGCTCAGGATACCGCGCTCACGTCCTCCCTCCGAGACCGAACCAAGTGCAGTGGTAGCAGGCAGAAGCAGCCGCGGATGAATGAGGCGCACCACAGACAGCAAAAAGCAGGTCAGATCTGCGCTTCCTGCCGGTTCTGCGCGGAACGGGGTATCCTTATGCGGAATAAACGGGCCAATGCCGCACATATCCGGACGAAATGTCTCAATGAATTTGAGATCCTTTGCAATATGTGCCGTTGTCTGATGGGGTGAGCCCACCATAAAGCCGCATCCCACCTGATACCCAAGTGCCTTGAGGTCAGAGAGACAGTCCATGCGGTATGCAAGCGACATCTTCTCGGGATGCAGCTTGCCATAATGTACCGGATCAGCAGTTTCATGCCGCAGCAAATAGCGATCCGCACCAGCCTGCCGCAGCCTTGCAAAGCTGTCCTTGCCGCGCTCCCCCAGCGATAGGGTCACAGCGCAGTCTGGATACCGTACTTTGATGGTTTGGATCAGCTCGCACAGGATATCATCTGTAAACCAGCCATCCTCGCCGCCTTGCATGACAAAGGTGCGAAATCCCAGCGTGTACCCTTCGTCCACGCAGGATAAGATCTGCGCCGGTGACAGCCGATACCGCGCACAAGCGGAATTGCTGCGGCGAATCCCACAATACAGGCAATCATTTTTACAAATATTGCTGATTTCGATAAGCCCTCGGATAAATACAGTCTTGCCATATACCGCATCCGCCGCTTGTCTGGCAAGTTCTGCCAAAAGTGCCTTGGATTCTCCATCGTGTGCTTCAATGAGGTGTCTATATTCTGCTTCTGTCAGGCTGTGCTGCTCTGCCAGTTTGTAGATCAACGTTTTGGTCTTATGCATCATAGTTCATTACATTGGACAGTGCGGTCTTTACACTGATACCTGACAGCTTTCCAATTTTTCCGGCAAGGGTGGAAATCGTATCCTGCGGCGCGTCCAGTGCCACGCTGATGATATTCACCTTGCGTACCTTGGCGCGATAGGGAATCCCCATGCGCCCAATGATATATTCACTGTAATCATGGAGCAGACCATTGAGGGTTTCCACCTGCTCAGGGTTTTCCACGATGATGCTCATAACTGCGATCCTTGTTTCCATTTCTATCTCCTAAACATAAAAAAATGCCGCTCCCTGATTTCAGGTGCGGCAAAATACACCCACAAGCTGTGGGTGGGTTTTGATTTTTATGCAGCACCTTTCACGCAGAACCTGTCTTTGTGTCAGGAAAGATCGTTTTTATTATAGCAAACATTGCTAAGAAGTGCAATCACTCTGCTTATGGTTTTTAATCCAGCTTCCCCCAGCCTTCGTCCCTGAGGAAACGCCTATAGAACAGGAAGCCTACGCTGGAGGTCACGACCTCTGTCACAGGGAAAACCATCCAAAAATAATCGAGTCCAAACCGAGAAAAAAGATAACCCAACGGCACGAACAAAACGACTGTGCGAATGACCGTCAGCAGCGAGCTCCGGATCGCATACCCCACTGCCTGAAAGAATACCGGAAAAATCAAAGAAGTCACGAGGGGGATAAAGCTCAGTCCGATCCAGCGGAATCCAACGGTTCCAATTTCGATCACCAATGGATCTTGCGAAAACGTTTGCAGCATCTGCACTGGCAGGAACTCAAAACACAGTGTGCCCAAAAACATCAGGGCACAGCCAAACCCTATGGCAGTAAATAAGGTCTGCTGACAACGTTCGATCTTTGCCCCTGCATAGTTAAAGCTGACGATCGGCACAATACAGGTTTGCAGCGCACCCAACGGAATAAAGAAAAACGCCTGCCACTTATAATACAGCCCCAACGCAGTCACTGCCTGATCGGAAAACTCCGATAAAATCATGGTCAATCCCAAAATATAGAACGAATATGCGGTCTGCATCAGGATATTCGGGATACCCAGAAGATAAATGCGTTTGACCCCTTCTGGATACGCCTGAAGCTTTGGAGACTTTCGATAACCCTTTGGCAGAACAATCAACGCTGCAACAAATTGTCCCACGACCGTCGCTACAGCCGCGCCTGCAATGCCCATTTTAGGTGCACCGCCCCAACCAAAAATCAAAATCGGGTCTAATGCAATATTGACGACCGCACCCACGATCTGTGCGATCATCGGCGTTTTCATATCCCCATTGGCTTGCAGTACCTTTGTCCAGATACTCTCAACAAATAACCCCAAACCAAATACACAGACGATCCTGCCATAAACGACCACATCCTGAATGATCGCCTCCGAACTTGTAGACATCCTTGCATAGGCAGGCATACAAAAATACGAGACGACCGCAAAGATGAGCCAAATCCCAACGCCCAATGTGGTTCCCATACCGCCGATCACATTTGCTTCGTCCTCCTCCTTGAGTCCCATGTGATACGCCATACAGGTATTGATGCCCACACCGGTTCCGACTGCCAGCGCGATCATAAACAGCTGCATGGGATAAATGATGGACAGTGCCGTCAATCCACCCTCAGAATACTGTCCCACAAAATAGCTGTCCACGATATTGTAAAGTGCTTGAATGAGCTGCGCCAACATGACCGGCGGTGCCATCCGCATTAAGATCTTACTGACTTTTTCCGTCCCAAAATAACTGCTGTCCAGTTCCATTTGTGCGATTCCCCCTCGTATACTCAAACCCCGACAAGGCGGCTGAAACTCTCTTTTCCAGCCGCTTCCTCTCAGCATTGTATGCGTATCTATGCACGCTGTCAATATCTTTTCTAAAACTTTTTGCTTGTCTGGTAGATTCTCGATTTCATACAAAAATCAGGCGTATCGTCCCTGTCTGCTCATACAAAAAGCGTATGGGAATTTTGGGAACTCCCATACGCTTTGACACAGCGTCCTATATGCTCGATCGCTGCCAATCATTGATATTGCATCTCACGCACCTTTTGTTCACATTGTGCCCGCAGCCTTTCCTGATAGGTTCCTGCGAGTATCTTCTCTGCTTCCGCCGGTGGGAACTTTTCTCGAATATCACTTCCGAGAAAGCTTCCGTCCCGTGGCTGCCAGTACGATAGAAGCGAGTATCCACCAAACCGATTCATTGTAAAATCCAATATGATCGCGCCGCTGCTGCCTCCGGTCTGCTTGAGATCAGCTTCGTTATACTTTCCCTCATAAAACACCAGATACACGCGCGCCTCTCGGATCAAGCCATGCTCCCCTGTACGGCTTTTGCTTTCATTGGCTACTATGATATGGCTTTCTGCATGGAGCTTTCCTTCCATATGGGTATCATATCCCTTCGTATGCGCTAAAATTGCTTCCGAAATGGCTGCTTCCAACGCAGCATCCACAACCGGATTGTCCTGATGTGCCTTTACATATTCCGCGGCATCATAATACCGGATATCCACATACTGATCTACCCCATCATGGGATATCAGATAAATATACATCGGCTTTTCGTCCAGACTACTGCCGCCCACCTGCACCTCAAATAGTGTATCAATCGGATACTGCCGCACATACATACCAGAACCGATATCTGTAAAGGCATACCCTTTAAAATCCGACCATGTAAGCGCGTCCCCCTTTTGGGACAGCCGGACGACGTCCTCCCGTGTCAGCTGTACTTGTCTATGCACCACTTCCTCCTGCTCCAGTGCCTGCACAGGATCTGTCAAAAAGCACAGAGCAACTACGCCACAGGCAATGACTGAGACAAGAACAATCCAAAATGCTGGTTTCCGGTAATGCAGGACGGCTTTTACGCGCGCTTTGACACCAATCTCACCAAATGCCAATGGGCAAGCCGCGATCCGTCTCTGATGGATGCTGCAAGACAGCAGTGCCTGTGAGTAATTTGCGCGCTGCTCGGTATCCCAGCCATAAATCACCTTTTCATCGCATGCCAACTCGATATCCCTGCACAGCAGGATATATGCAAGCCATACCAGCGGATGAAACCAGTAGACGGAAAGCACAACAAATGCCAGCAGCTTCCACCAGTGATCCCTGCGCGCGATGTGTGCGTGCTCATGGGCAACCACATAATCCATCGTTTGGCTGTCCATGCCAAAGGGCAGATAAATCTTAGGATTTACGACTCCGAGCACAAAAGGCGATTGTACAAACTCACTTTGAAAAATATCGTCTTTCCATAAAACCGCCGTACAGACCTTATGATGCAGCATCCATACGCTGACCGCAGCATAGACAAACATCAAAACCACGCCAGCTGCCCAAACATACGCCAATATGGGAATCCAAATTTGCAGAGGATTTGCACTTGCTCCCACAGCAGGTGTGAAGGACTGCTCCAATGCGGCATTGACCACAGCATCTACGGCTGGGATCTCACTCTGGATTATGGGCTGAGATGCCAGCATGATATCGGGTGGTACGACGGGATGGCTGGGCAGAACACTCCACGCACTTTGCAAAAAGGCTGGACAGAGCAGGCGCAACCCCACCACGCCCCAAAGCCAGCCATTGACCCACTTGGGTGCTTTTCTAAGGACGAACCGCAGCAGAATAACTGCCAAAATCATCCAGCCTGCATGGATGCTCCGATTGACGATCATTAAGAAAAAGTTATTCATCCTGCTCCCTCCCTCTGTACTGATCAATCATTTGTTGTACTGCATCAATTTCTTTTTTTGAAATTTTTTGGTGCTTGGTGAATGCTGCCACAAAAGCGGGCAAAGACCCTTCAAACTTTTTCTCTACCAGCTCGTCGATCTCTGCCGCCTGTACCGCATCCTTGCTGACAAGTGCTGTCACAACTGCATTTTCGTTTTTCAAAACGCCGCGCGCAGAAAGCCGCTTGATGACCGTATAGGTTGTCGAGCGTTTCCAGCCCAGCTGCTCCTTGCACAGCTGCACCAGTTCCCCACTCCCGATGGGTTCATGCTCCCATAAGATCAGGCAGAAACGGTATTCACTCTCAAAAATTTTGGGTGTCTCCATGTGCTCACCTCCAGTCTAATCCGTTAGATCTATTTTTAGTCTAATGTATTAGACCATAGATGTCAATAGCCGATTTCAAAAAAATACCGCGCACAGACACATTTCTGTGCGCGGTGCTTTGCTTTATTGCTGGTTTGGGGTGTGTACGACCCCGACAAATAAGGGTAACGCATCTGCGCTGGTGACTGCAAATAAAAACGGACGATCCAGAACAAATTCCATTTCCTGCTCCGGCGGCTTTCCAGCTCCATCCATCCCCATTGCCGTATACGCCGCCGCAGATACGCCCTCCTCATCAATCATCACGCGTACATCATGCTGAATCTTGGAAATCATCTGCCCCGATCCATCCGGCGTGATTGGGGTAAAATCTGCCGCAGCCGCATCAAATAAATTGGATTTTGAAAATTTGGGGTCGCTTTGCTCCTATAAAAACAGCGAAAAGCTTTTTCTACAAGAGAACCACCCTGTACATCGTACAGGGTGGTGTCGTGGGTCTGAAACTTGTTTTGGCTGATGTCATGAACATGATATAATGCGATTCTGAACATCAATTCTTCCTTTTCTTGCCTTGTATGCTTTGGTTACACGCAATACCGCATATCCTGCAAAAATAGCAGTATAAATCAGGATCTCAAGCCATTTCTTCCCTGCCTTTGGCAGAAATAGTGTCATAACATGAATATAAATCAACGCAAAGAACGGATATGCTAATTTTTGAATCTTCTTCCATGTGCGAGATGACATTCTCTTGCGCACCACCTGAAAGGAAGTAATCATCAGCGGAAGCATCATTGCAATCAGTATCAGTGTGAGAATGGTTGCAATCAAATGCTGTGGCTTCATTTCATTTGCATGGAAAAAGAGGTTTGGAAAATGCTTTTTTCCATAAATAAAATTATGTGCCAATGTAAAAATACATGCAATAATAGAAATTTCGCCCCGAACCTTATAGAGTTTTTTGGTGATAGACCACTTTGGGTTGAGTGCACCTGCATACATTACAAGAATAAACAGCGACGTAGAGAATGCGCCTCGCTTGAATGGAGCAATCGCATAATCTGTAAACCATTCTGGCAGCGTGTCGGACAATCCCATTTGATAATAAAGTGCAATCCCGACCCCCAGAATAGTAGAGACGACGTAAAAAACAACTGGATACTTTTTTATTTGATCCCCTAGACCAACTACCAGCAATAACGCAAGTATAAGTGAAAGAACTGGATACATAATTACCTCCTAACGAATTTACCATACCTTCAAGAAATCAATATTATACTGTATCAATATCCTTTGATGCATCTGCTTTTCTCAAAGTGCCTTCTAAATATCTCCTCTGCCATGGCGGATAAGTTAGCCGTAACTAACTGTTAGTATGATAACAGCATTTCAGATATCTGTCAACATTTTTCTGATTCTATCCACGAAAATCAATTTTTACAAATCATACCATACATCTTGCTTAGTTGTGGCATTTCTTGGGCAATCAAGAACGAACTCGCGGCAGTGCGTGTACGATCAAAGTTCCAGTCCTTATGCCGCTGTCGTTGGTATGACGCGCTTTTGGGCAAACCCTTTTCGCGAATAGGGCAATTTCTAAAAATTGATTTCCATGTATTCTATCTCCCATGCAAGCTATATTGAGAGCATCCGTTCCCTGCCAAAACTATTTGGACGAGAGCCCGATCCGAATTGGGCTGAAATTTAATTTTTTCGAGATGCACCTCACCGATCTTTTGACCGATCACACGCAATTTGACTGTTCCCCAAAAAACAAAAAAATCCTCCCCTTGATCGCATACCGGAACAGTTTGCCCCTTCCATATATGCACAAGAGGAGTATTTTTATTTTAACAGATTTACTTTATGAATGTACAGTGCCGGTTTCCCGTTACCTTAGAAACATTATCTTCTGACGATCTCCGAGATATCGACCTTTCGATTCTCCTTCAGAGACAGCGTGCAGGCATCTGCTGTTGCGATCGAGTCACGCGCTGCACTGCCATCGAGCAACGGCTTGAACTCATCTTCTATCGGCTCACCATGCATGACAGCATTGAGATATTCCATCTCTTTCTTCATACAGCTATCCAGCCACAGCGGCGGACGACGTCCCGGCTTGCCATACATCACAGCACCATCCATCTCCAGCTTCCCATGATAGATCGCTGTACGGTCGTCATCTTCTTCCTGTGTCTCATGCACCAGATAATGTTCATCGCCCTGTTTGGTGCGCAGGGTCATTGCGCAGTCGCGCATATCAATGCGGATCGCGCCCTCTGTTCCTTGAATGAGCACATAATGCTCGCTCCAGTGGAACGCCGAACCATATTCGATCACCGCATTTGTACCATTGGCAAATTCCAGTGTGATAAAAAGCATATCATCTTCATCACCAAACTGTTCTCCCTGATGTGCGACATTGCCGCCGATCATCGTTGCTGTTTTTGCCGGACCCATGATAAACTGAATACAGTCCAGCTCGTGTATATGATGATACAGATGTCCACCCGACTTTTCACGCATTTTCTTCCAGCTGACGGAGGGCTGCGGTGGTTCCCAGCCATTACGCGCCGAATGACAATATAGCACCCTGCCAATACGTCCTTCGTTGATCAGACGTTTTGCGGTATGCACGCCATTGAAGAAGTTCATGATATGGCCTGCCATAAAGATCACACCATTTTCCCTGCAGGTGCGTACCATTTCATCACAGTCTGCATAGCTGAGCGCGATCGGCTTTTCACAGAATACATTTTTCTTATGCTTTGCCGCCACCAAAACTGGTTCTTTATGCAGATAGTTGGGGGAAGCTACTATCACAGTATCCACATCTGGACGTGCGCAGAGCGTATCGAGATCGGTCTCTACTTCACAGCCCAGTTCCTCTGCAACACTCTCTGCATTTTCCGGATCATAGACCGCAACAATTTTTGCGTCCTCTTGTTTTGCCATGATACGAGCCAGTTCTGCACCAAAATACCCCGTACCTACAACTGCATAACCAATTGTCTTCATGTATCATTCACTCCTTATTTAGTATGAATTATGGTTATTTTACTGCACCATCAGAAAGTCCGCCTGCCATCTTATTCTGAATGAAGCAGAAAAACAGGATCGATGGAACAACTACGATTGCACAAGCCGCCATGAGTGAGCCCCAATTCAAAATATCCGCGCCTTCCAGCGTCTTGACGGCGACCGATATCGTTGTTTTATCCGAACTGCTCATCAAGATCATTGAATACAGATACTCGTTCCATGCATTGATGAATACATAGATCGCAGTCGAGACGATACCAGGTGCAACCAAAGGCAGCACGACCTGACCAAATACTTGCAGCTTATTGGCACCGTCGATCCGGGCAGCTTCTTCGATCCCGATGGGTACCGTCTTGAAAAATCCAACCAGCATCCACACGGCATAGGGTACACTGAAAGACAGATACACCAAAACCAGACCGATGCGTGTATTGGTCAGATGCAGCGTGGACATGACCATCGCATAGGGGATGACCAGCATGATCGATGGGAACATATAGGTCGTAACCAAAACTTTCGTCATCGCATTGCCCAGTTTCGGGAAAAAACGGACGATGCCATACGCACCCAGAGAGGAAATGATAATTGCAATCACAGTAGTTGCCGCTGCAATAATCAAGCTGTTGCGAATATTGACGGTAAATTTGAGCGTGGATAAAACGGTATGGAAATTTTCCAGCGTCCAATCAATCGGCAAAATTTTGGTTGGATGGTTCAAAATTTCGCTGCTGCTCTTAAACGCTGAAACCAAAAGCCAAATCAGCGGAAAGATCGCCATAAGAGAGAGGATCATCAGATAGATATTGGAAACAATGATACCGGTGCGTTGTCCTTTTTTCATATCATTTCTCCTCCTTTTCCCAACGTGCGATCACATAGAAATAAATCAGACAAACCAGAATCAGGAAGATCAGCAGGATGATGGAAGCCGCTGAAGCGCGTCCAACCAGTTTGTTCGTCCAGCCCAGATTGTAAATGTAGATCGGCATGGTCGTGCTGAGTCCGGCAGGGCCACCAGCCGTCGTCATATAGATAATATCGAAGTTATTGAACACCCAGATGGTACGCAAAACGATCAATAGACCAACAACGACCTTGATGTGCGGCACGGTGATGTGTAAAAAAGATTGCCATGAGGTTGCCCCATCAATCACGGCTGCTTCATATTGATCCTGCGGTACGGTTTGCAGAGCCGCATAGACATTGACCATGATCATAGGTGCACCGAACCAGATATTGATAAACACGAGGGTGGGCATGACCAGCTTCGGATCGCTCAAAAATTGCAGCATCCCTTCCGTCAATCCAAGATTCATGAGGACGGTTGGAATATAGCCCTGAATACCATTGAGCATCCATTTCCATGTGAGCGCGATCGCAACCGATGGAAAAGCCCATGGAATAATCATACAAATGCGATAAAATGGCTTTGTAATGGGATTCTGGATCTTATTGAGTGCAAGCGCACCCGTGAAACCAATTACGATCTGACCGAGCAGACTGCAAAATGTCCAGCCCATCGTTGTGACAAACGCGCGGAGAAACTCCGGATCTGTTAAAACCTTGATATAATTATCGAGTCCAATCGTTTTGAAGGAGGGACGGATCAAGGTCTTGTTGGTAAAGCTATACATTACAGTGGAAGCCAGCGGATATATAAGCAGGCACAAAACGACCAGCAGACACGGCAGCACCAATGCCCACCTTGTCCAATCTGTATGTTTTTGAGGCACCTTTGGCTTAGAAGCAGTTGTATTCAAGGTCTCACCTTTTTATAATGGAATCTTTGGATTCCATTACCTTTCTCTCCATTATGAGATAGCATAGGACCCGTCTTGCGAACAGGTCGATCATTCTTATAAAAAAATCAAATACGGCGTTGCTGCGCAGATCTGACTTTCCAGCAAATGGGATTTGCCATATTTTGGGCAAAAATATCCGAGGGAAACACGGAGTCTCCCCCGGATATAAAACGGTACTTAACCGATCATGGTATCAAAGATGTCATTGAGTTCATCTTCAGCCGCCTTGGCAGCTGTCTTTACGTCCGTACCATTGGTGATGATATCCTGAAACATATTCTCGATCACGCCCTGCGAGGTCAGATAGCTTGCCTGTGCCGTCGGACCACGCTCAAAGCCGATCGCATGTCCGGTATCTACAGCGGTCTGGATCGTCTCTACGCTGTCTGTAAACTGCTGGATCGTCTCATTGTCCAAATATGTTTCATTCGATGCGATATCGTTGAGAGATGGCAGCATACCAACAGGTACCGAATGAATAAAGTCAATGTAATTATCCTCCTGATACAGGAATTCAATGAATGCCTTGCAAATTTCCGGATGTTTGGAATCCTTCCATACAACGAGGGGGATGTGCGTTGCCTCTGCACTGTAGACGGCATCGCCTGCGTTGAGACGCGGCAGCGGTGCGCACTTTACATAAGGCACTGCATCGGGTGTGTTGGACTGTACGCCGCCGATCATAAAACCAGAATTGAAGTCGAATCCAGTCTTGCCCTGATAGAACAGTGTTGCATGATCGTTGATGGTATAGTTGATGGTTTCTGCCGGTGAACAATCCTTATAGACCTTCAGCCAGAAGTTGATGCCATCAATGACTTCCGGACTTGTGAGGTTTGCCGTCAGATCATCGTTGAGCAGACTGCCGCCCGCACTCTGCACATAATAGTTGAGGTAGCGCGTGCAAAGCAGATCGTTCGGGCTGCATGAGAATGCTGCACCAAAGGTTCCATCCTTTGTCAGCGCAACAGCCGCATCATAAAACTCATTCCATGTGGTCGGAACATTGAGGTTTGCTGCTTTCAGCATATCCTCGCGATACCACATAACCTGTGCATGGGAATAGTATGGCACGCCATATGTGGCACCATCTACAGACATATCTGCCAGCGCATTGTCAGAGAAGCGATCCCGACCAATTCGATCAACCATATCATCGACCGATTGCAGCACATCTGCATTGAGCATCTCAACAACTTCACCTGTATTCTGTGCTGTACTCATATCCGGCAGATCGCCTGTGGTGAGACCCGCATTCCATTTCGTATTAAAATCGCCCCAACTGTATGTCTCAATATTAATTTTCACATCAGGATGCGCCTGCATGAACTTATCTGCTGCGGACTGTACCGCTTCCATGCGCGCTCCTTGTGTGAAGGAATGCCAGAATGTGATCTCACCTTTCAGTTCGGAAGTCGAAGCCTGATCGGACGTATCAGGAGAACTGGGGGAACCGCATCCGGCCAGTGTCGTGGCTGCTACACCAGCAGCCAGAATCATAGATAGTGCTCGTTTCATTGTGTGCCTCCTTAATTCTTTCCTTCTCTTTATTGGCAGCTATGCCAAATATTGTTTCTCATTCAGCACCTATAATTATAAAGAATTTATAAATATTGCAAAGAGTAAAAAGCGGGCAATACTATAACAATAGGGTCATTTTTTGAGCGTTTTCTTAAATACTTACAAAAATAAGTGCAAATTTTGATGCATTTTGTTGAATCAACTTGTGAAATCTATCCATTTTCCCGCCATATTCAGATGCCGTGTGCAAAGCGGCGGTATTCCTGCGGCGATACACCAAAGATCTGCTTAAAGCATTCAGAAAAATAGCTTGGGATCTCATATCCCAGATCGTATGCGATCTGAGATATGGGGTCATCGGTGACGAGCAGCCGTCTGGCTGCATTGGCCATTTTGTTCTCCTTGATAAATTCAAACAAAGTCTTTCCTGTTTGTTCCTTGAACAAACGCCGCAGCGTACTGACGCTGATCCCAGCCATATCGCAAAGCTCCTGTCGGCTCAAGTTTTCTTCCGGATGCGTAATAATGTAATCCACGATCATCGTAATGCGCGGATCATGCTTATGCTTGAGCGATTTTTCTGCACGCAGCTTGATACTGGTCATATCAAACGTGGCTTCCATCTGCTTTCGATCTTCCTCCAAGGTATCATCCTGATCATAATTTTCAGGAGATATTTTCGCGATATACGCCCAAATGAGATTGAGATAGCCGCGGATCTCCAACATCTTAAAAGTATTGCGTGTCAGGGCACTGGCATACAGTGCTTCAAAACACTGCTCCACCTCCGGCGTATCGCTGAAGTTATGTTTCCTGGGAAAATGCCAAAGAGATTCCAGCAGATCCTGACTCTCGTGATATTGGATCGACCCGACAAATCGCACACTGATAAAGACGACTTCGGTTTTTGCTGATCCTGCCAGCATACTGCCCTGCGGAATATAAACGACATCCCCCGGCTCAACTTCACACACTTCATCATTGACTGTAAAAACAGCGTGCCCAGATACCACATACCGCAGCAATGCATAGGGTACTTCACTCGGTGTGTAGACCCAGTTATGAGAAAACCGATATTTGTCCACATAAAGAAAATTGGGGTAATAATCTGAATAGATCGCTTGCATGTCCCTTCCCTCCGAACGAATATTTTATTTGAGATGCCTCCGTGATGCAGGTTTGCAGCCGGATGTTCTGCATCCTTGAGGCAGCCAGAAACGCAGGTGCATTATAGCACATAACCTGTTTCATAAAAAGTAAAATCCAGCAGTTTACCATACTTTTTTCTGGAAACTGCTGGATTTTTTGTTTGAATTGTCTGCTTATGTCGTTACTCCGCAGAGGTATATTTTTGTAAAACAGGTTCTATGACCGCTGTATGCAGCCGCACGGCAAGCCCCGGCAGCAAGATCGCACCTACCGGAAAATAGCTGCACCCGATCACCGCCAAAACAGTAATAATCACAATCAGCAGGGTACGCGGAAGATATCCCAGTGCCATCAAAACCGCATTTTTATGCAGCTCCCCAAAGGAATAGCAAAACCGCGATTCCAACGCAAGTACCCACGCCAGGACCCCCAGAGAGAACGGGATCAATGCAAAAAAAATCAGAGCAGCCAACTGAAGCTGGGGAAAAACGACCGCAAGATTCAAAAGCCCCTGATGCGCAAAGGTCAGACCCAAAAGGATCACGAACCAGAGCAGGGTTATCTTGATCCCTGTTTTAATTTCGGCGCGAAAGGTGTGAAAAAACCGCTGTACCATGCCGCTTTCATGCTTTCTGACACAGCGTGCCGTCACATCGTACATCGCGATGCAGGATGCGCCAGCCGTCAGGATCCCCAGACACCCAAGGATCCAGAGGCAGCTTGTGATGACCAACTCTCCAATATATCCTGCATCCTGCCACAGCATATTATCTGGATCAAAAAATTTTCGCATACTCTTATAACAGCGCAGGAATCTGACCAGACAGCTTTTGCGCAACTGTCTGATGCGCGGCACGCGTCAGATGCATGTGATCGACCCTGTTGAAAACTGCAAATTCTGCGGCATTGAGATAGGCGCATCCCAGACTTTCCGCAACTAGACGGTACTCCGCCTCCAGTGCGTGTGACTTTTCCGGACACCCTGCCCCCATCGTGCTGCTTACCGGACTTTGTACCATTTCTGCTCCGATCGGCGGCGGGCAAATCACCAAAATATTGGGTCCGCGGCTGCCCCAGCACGGGATCTCCTTTGCCTTGGCAATCAGCCGCGCAAGCCCCAATCCGATGCAGCCTGCACTCGCACAAAACCGATCTTTTGTGTCATTTGTGCCAAGCATGATGATAAGCAGATCGACCGGCTCATGACTCATAAGGATGGGGGCGATCACATCGATCCCAGCAAGCCCTTCATATAGCGGATCCTGAAAAACGGTGGTACGCCCAGAAAGCCCTTCTTCGATGACCAGATATTCTTCCCCCAGCATCTTCTGGAGCAGACATGTCCAACGCTCCTCCTCATTGAAACGATTCCCATGATCCGCGCAGTCTGCCGGATCGGCGCAATAGCCATGTGTATTGGAATCCCCAAAACAGACGATATGTTTCTTCATAAGCAGACCTCCGCCGAAAATTTCTCTGCACAAAAGTATACCATAATTTTTCACAAATGTCACGCAAAAAAAGGCAGGAGTTTCTCGTCATTATGCCCAAAGACAGTCGATTGGATTGTATGATTTCAATAAAAATTTCGTGTTGTTCCTGTTTTTTTGTAAACAGTGTATACAAGTTTTTAAAAGTCTGGTATATATATAAATAGAATTTGTCACACAGGACTAAGGAGGACAAGGAGAAGAATCATGAAGAGACGAATTGCACTAATGATGGCAGGCTTGATGACGTTGAGTCTGACTGCCTGCGGAACAAAGCCTGCTGACAACACACCTCCGGCTGCTGACAGCGGACAGAGCAAACAGGACACCGAACTTTCCTTATGGACCTACCCCGTTGGACAGTGGGGCGATCAGGCAACTGTCGATAAGCTGATGGCAGACTTCAAGGCGGAAACCGGAATCACCGTAAACGTTGAGTATCTGGCATACAAGGATGGCGATGACAAAATCAATACCGCCATCACCGCAAAGAACACACCTGATCTTGTACTCGAAGGACCGGAACGCCTCGTTGCAAACTGGGGTGCAAAGGGATACATGGTCGATCTGAGTGACATGCTCGATGAGGAGGACAAGCAGGAGATCATGCCCGAGGCACTCGCTGCCTGTACCACAGAAGACGGCAAGGTCTATGAGTATCCGCTCGTTATGACAGCACACAGTATGGCTGTCAATCTCGACGCATTCAAGGAGGCTGGTGCTGACCAGTACCTCGATCTTGAAACACGCACATGGACAACTGAGAACTTCTTCAAGGCAGTTTCTGCATTGGAAGCAAAGTTCGGCAAAAACATCGCTGCTGTTTACTGCGGCGGTCAGGGCGGCGATCAGGGTACTCGTGCACTCATCAACAACCTGTATGGTGGTACATTCACAAACCCTGAGCACTCTGCATACACTTGGGATCAGCCGGAAAATGTTCAGGCCATCACCGAGCTGCTCGGCACAAAGGGCATCAACTTTGACGCTGCAATCGTTGGCGGCGACGAGATCGCAAACTTCTACAAGGGCATCTTCAAGATGGCTTTCTGCTGGAACATCCAGCAGCAGCTCAACCCGAACAATGCAAACGGTGAACCCGGCAAGACCGTAAATGGTGAGGAGATTGCGTTCATGGCATTCCCAACCGCTTCGGGCGATCCAAAGCTGCAGGGTGGTATCTGGGGCTTCGGTATCTTTGATAATGGCGATGCTGCAAAAATCGAAGCTGCAAAGACCTTTATCAAGTACATGGCAGATTCTGCGCATACAGTTGACGCAGTGAAGACCGCTACCTTCTTCCCGGTTCGTTCTGCCGCTGAGGGCACGGATCTGACCAATGTTTGGAGCGATAACCCGATCATGGGCGACTATCAGGTACTGATGCCTTATCTGGGCGACTATTATCAGGTAACAAAGGGCTGGAGTCAGGCACGCACCTCTTGGTGGACTATGCTGCAAAAAATCGGTCAGGGTGCCGATATTACCAGCACAGTAAAAACCTATAACGACGAAGCAAACGCTGCTGCAAAGTAAGATCCATCAATATATTTGATATTTGGCAAAAGGTTTTCATGCCTCTTCTCACGCTGGAGCGGGGGGAGAGGCATTTTCCTTACCAAAAGGAGTGATTTCTTTGGCAAAACCACAAAAACAGATCATGAGCCGCGGCATCCAGCGGCATGAGGATATTTCCGGATATTCTTTTATGCTTCCAAGCCTCATCTTTTTTATCGGCTTTGTTGTAGCCCCCATGATCATCTGTATCCTCATGAGCCTGACCGATGCCAATATGCAGGGGAATGCATTGCTCGGCAACTTTATCGGTCTTGAAAATTTCATTCGTCTGGGACAGGATCCCGTGTTCCGAGAGGCATTATGGAACACCTTCCTCATCGTGATCGTAAGCGTGCCCGCAACCTGCATCTTTTCTCTGTGGGTCTCCTCGCGCATCTATCAGATGAACAGCTTCTCTCGCTCGTTTTATCGCATCGTCTTTTATCTGCCCGTTGTAACCGGTTCCGTTGCTGTTACAGCCGTATGGAAATGGATGTTCGATAATTACAGCGGTGTATTCAATACCATTTTGAACGGCATGGGTGCTGAGGGTATCAACTGGCTGGGCGATCCGCGATATGCGCTCTGGTGCATCATTTTGATCCTGTTCACGACCTCCGTCGGTCAGCCCATCGTACTTTATGTCTCCGCACTCGGCAATGTGGATAAAAGTCTCATCGAAGCTGCCGAGGTCGACGGTGCAAATAATTTTCAGGTCTTCTGGAGTGTCAAGTGGCCGCAGATCATGCCGACCACACTTTATATCCTAGTCATCACGACCATCAATTCTTTCCAGTGCTTCGCGCTCATTCAGCTCCTTACACAGGGAAGCTCTGGCACGAATACCGTCATGTACCATATTTATTATACAGCCTTTAAACTCACAGAGGTCAATGGTCATTTCGGATACGCAAACGCAATGGGTGTCGTTCTTGCGATCGCCATTGGTGTTCTGTCTGCAATTCAATTCAAGCTTGCAAAAGAAAAGTAGGAGTATGGATTATGAAGTCTCGAAACAAACAGATCAGCTTTTATGGAGTCATCAGTACCATCCTGCTTGTTATCATAGCGATCCTGTTCCTGTTCCCACTCTATTGGATCATTACAGGTGCTTTCAAGACAGGTGCTGATATTTATGCCAATGAGGTAGTCTGGTTCCCACGGGAATGGACACTCAAAAACTTTGAATTGATGCTCAACAAGCGTACTTCCCCGCTCTTTGAGATCTTTGGCATGCAAGGTCCTGTAGGCCCTGCGGCATATCGCTGGCTTATCAATACCGTTGTGATGTCCGCAGGCGCAATGGTTCTCACCTGCCTCACCGCCTCTATGGCTGGCTATGCACTGGCGAAAAAGCGTTTCCGCGGCCGCAGTATCATCTTTGGATTGATCGTATGTGCAATGGCTCTGCCCAAGCAGGTTATTTTGATTCCGCTGCTCAAGGAGATGGCTGCCCTGAATCTGACCGATACCCTGTGGGCAGTTATCCTTCCCACTGTTGGCTGGCCATTCGGCGTATTTCTCATGAAGCAGTTCTCAGAAAGTATCCCCGGTGAAATGCTGGAAGCCGCGCGCATCGACGGTGCTGGTGAGCTTCGCACATTCAATACCGTTGTCCTGCCGCTGGTCAAGCCCGGTATCGGTGCGCTTGCGATCTTTACTTTCATCAATGCATGGAACGATTACTTTATGCAGCTGGTCATGCTGTCCTCCAACGAACAGTATACCATCTCTATGGGTATCTCCACTCTGATGGGTGAATCTACCATTGATATGGGTGTATTGATGGCAGGCTCTGCCCTTGCCGCTGCCCCGATCATCGTGGTCTTTTTGATCTTCCAAAAGTATTTCACGCAGGGTATCACGATGGGCGCGGTAAAGGGATAATATGCAGTGAACGCTTGGTTCGTGAAGCTCTCCTTCACACCATGAAATCGTTTATTTTGTGACCCATTTGTTATAGCATTGGGTAAAATCCCTGTATCTTTTCACCGCCCATCTTGATATACTCTAATCAGGCGCATTCATCAAAAGATTTTATTTATTGCAAGGAGTTGTACATATTATGAAAGATATCACCAAATATCAGGGCATTATCCCCGCTTTTTACGCCTGCTACGATGAAAACGGCAATATTTCCACCGAAAACACAAAGGCGTTCACCCGTCATCTGATCGACAAGGGTGTCAAGGGCGTTTATGTCGGCGGTTCCTCTGGTGAGTGTATCTATCAGCATCCCGACGAGCGCAAGGCGATCCTTGAAGCGGTCATGGAAGAAGCCAAAGGCAAGCTGACCGTCATTGCACATGTTGCCTGCAACAATACAGCAGATTCCGTCGAGTTGGCAGCACATGCAGAATCCTGCGGTGTAGATGCGATCGCTGCCATCCCCCCCATTTATTTCCGCCTGCCCGAACATGCCATTGCAGCTTACTGGAATGCAATGAGCGCAGCTGCTCCTCATACCGAATTTGTGATCTATAATATCCCACAGCTTGCAGGCACTGCTCTTACCATGTCGCTGCTTGCAGAAATGCTGAAAAACCCCAACGTGGTTGCAGTCAAGAATTCCTCTATGCCCGTTCAGGATATTCAAATGTTCAAGGACGCTGGAATCACTGCACGCGGAAAAGATGGATTTGCCGTTTTCAATGGTCCCGATGAGCAGCTGATCTCCGGTCTGGCCATGGGTGCAGATGGCGGCATCGGTGGTACCTATGCCGTAATGCCTGAGGTATACAATAAGATCTTCACCTTGACCGCAGAGAACAAGATGACCGAAGCGCGTGAGCTTCAGAACGATGCAGACCGCATCATCTACAAAATGTGTGAGGCAAAGGGCAATCTGTATGCCGTCATGAAAGAGATCCTGCACCGTATGTACGGGCTGAATCTGGGCGGTGTCCGCGCACCGCTGGCAAATCTGGATCCGGCTGATGAAACCGTGATCGAGGCTGCACAAAAAATGATCGAGGCCGCCATTGCAAAGGCAAACACACTTTGATTTTCCCTGTGCCAAGAGCAATCTGGAGGAATTGGTATGATTACTGATACATTACAACATCTATCTCGCTATCGAGGCATGCATCCTGCACTGGATACTGCCATTGACTGGCTGGAAACACACGACCTTACCGCATTGCCGGACGGACGCACGGTCATTGATGGCGAAACTGTATTCATCAATGTGATGGAGGCAGACCTCCATCCGACAGAAGGCAGTGATTTTGAATATCACAACCGTTATGCAGATCTGCAGATCGATCTGACAGGAAGTGAATATTGGGAGTGGACAACAAGCGGCACGGAAACCATCCCCTTCGATACCGCAAAAGATATTGGTTTTCTATCCGGAACCCCACAGGCAGGCGGTGTCTTGGGCGAAAAACGTTTTGTACTCTTTTTTCCCCAGGAACTGCACAAGCCAAGTTGTTTGCATAAGCATTGCACCCATGTGCGCAAAGCCGTTGTAAAAATCCAAATGAACCAAAATTGACCAATCAGGGGAATGAAACCATGGACAAAGAACAACTCTTAAAACAGATCCGGCATGGTCTGATCGTATCCTGTCAGGCATTGGAACACGAACCTTTATACACAGAAGCCGGTGGTATTATGCCCCTTATGGCAAAGGCAGCTGCACAGTCGGGTGCTGTTGGGATCCGCGCCAACTCTGTACGGGATATTGCGCAAATCAAAGCTGCTGTGGAGCTTCCTATCATCGGCATTATCAAAAAAGATTACCCAAATACATCAATGTATATCACGGTCACCATGGCAGAGGTCGATGCCTTGGTTGACTGCGGCGTTGATATTCTGGCTGTACAGGGTACCAGTGCCCTGCGTCCGGATGGCAAAACAGCACCTGCATTCATTCAGGAAATCAAGCATAAATACCCACATCAGCTCATCATGGCAGATATTGCCACCTTTGAAGAAGCTATGGCATGCGCAGAAGCAGGGGCTGATTTCGTTGGTACGACCATGCGCGGCTATACACCGGAAACCGAGGGCATTCATGACATCGACTTTGATTTCATTGCGCAGCTGAGCGCATACTGTCCTGTTCCTGTTATTGCAGAGGGACATATCCACTTCCCTGCACAGGCGGCAAAAGCCCTTGACTGTGGTGCCTTTGCACTTGTAGTCGGCGGCGCGATCACGCGGCCGGCAGAGATCACAGCACGATTTGTCTCAGCGATCTCATCGGCTGAATAAGAGGATACCATCATGAAACAGTACTTAGGGGTCGATATTGGCGGAACTGCCGTAAAGCTGGGCATTGTGGATGCATCGGGAACTATTTTGCAGCATGCCGAACAGAGTGTCAGCTTTGATGGATATCAAACGCCAATTCTAACAACTGTACAGCGCGCCTGTCAGTCTTTTTTGAAAGATTTTGATACCACACAGCTGTCAGGTATTGGTGTCTCAGCAACTGGGCAGATCGACAGTGTACAGGGTGTGGTAGCCGGAACCTGCGGCAGCCTTCCCAAATGGACAGGCAGCCCGATCCGCACTGCACTGCAAGATCAATTTTCCCTTCCTGTTACCGTTGCAAATGATGCCAACTGCATGCTGCTTGGCGAGGTTTGGGTCGGTGCTGCACAAGGCTATACCGATGTGATCGGTATCACCCTCGGCACGGGTGTCGGCGGCGGTATCCTGACTGGTGGCAGGTTGCTTTCGGGTGCGCGTGGATTGGCTGGCGAGATCGGACACTTTCGCCTGCATGCGGTCGATGGTGTCCCCTGCACCTGCGGTGCACATGGCTGCTGGGAATCCTATGCCTCTACGACCGCACTGGTCAAGCGTGCAAAAGCACAGGATCCTGCATGGTGCGATGGACGCACACTGTTTGCCGCCATCGAACAGGGCAAGCCGCACGCAAAAGAACTGCTTGATGCTTGGATCGACGAAATTGCACAGGGACTTTCCGGACTCGTACATATCTTCAATCCACAGCTGATCTTAGTTGGCGGCGGTGTTTCTGCGCAGCAAGATCTGCTCATTAAGCCGCTGGTAGAT
Organism: Butyricicoccus sp.; assembly: GCA_020025755.1. Lineage (GTDB taxonomy): Bacteria > Bacillota > Clostridia > Oscillospirales > Butyricicoccaceae > Butyricicoccus. Next base: position 23,514 of record JAHHRO010000023.1, read on the forward strand.
AAAGTGAAGGCTTCTGTTATGCCAGCCTTCACACAAGGCTTGGAGCTTCGCGCCGCCGCCCTGCAAAATGATGCAGGTCTGGTGGGTGCTGTGTATCATTTTATTCAGCAAACAGCGTCTGCTGCCCCACTTCCAAAGACCACTTAAATCCTTTGAATCTTCAAAAATCACAATAGCACCTTTTGATCGAGAAGCGGGTTTGCCGCTTCTCGATTTTCCTATCCTGATCTTGACTTTGTGATCCATGCCACGGAACCGGATGGAACTTGGCAAATGCTCGCGATCGGCAAGGGTCACCGTATCGCTGTCTTTCGCTATGCCGGACGAGAGGATCTCTCCGATCGATTGCCCGTGCTGTCCAAAGCCATCCATTAGATCCTGTTTCATAGAGAAAACCATACCTGCGATCGGATAAAATATTTTGAGAGGCGACGACAAACCACATCCAACCATATTGCAATATAAATTTTTGAAGCAAAAGAAGACGACCAAGTGCCCCCTCTGTTGGGGAAACTTACTCGTCTTCTTTCTATTTTACAGCAACCCCCTTCTATTGCGATGACCTTTGCATCCAAAGGAATCGCTGCTTATTATTTTGATTTCGAAAGCTACACTATACTCAGCGATTTGTTCTTGCTGGATCGCTCAAGCCATATCCGTTTTCTCAAAGATCTCTTTCAACCTACAAAGCGTTTACTGACTGGGAGGTGGATGTGATTGAGATCATGCTGCAGGAGCTGTACACCATACCAAAGAAGCTGCTGGCGATTTATAGCAATTTGCCGTATAATTATTTTGAAAAATTTTTCTCTTTCATTTAGTATTTGACGTTAAAACCGTAGTATATAGGTGAAGCTGAAAAGGAGGTGACGCAGTGATTGAGGATGAAAAAATCATTGGGTTATTTTTCGAGCGTTCCGAGCAGGCCATACGGGAACTGGACAATAAATACGGAAAAATCTTTCACGATCTCTCGTACAACATTGTCAATAGCAGGCAGGACGCAGAGGAATGTGTCAATGACGCTTATTTGGGTGCGTGGAACGCTATTCCCCCAGCACACCCTACCCCCCTGTTATCTTACATTGTAAAAATCGTTCGGAACATTTCACTGAAACTCTATTGGAAAAAGGAAGCCGTCAAACGAAACAGCATTTATACAATCGCGATGCAGGAAATTGAAGCCTGCATCGCAGACCACAGAACCGTGGAAGATGAAATTGAAGCCAGAGAGTTATCCGGTATCATTGAGGAATTTTTGCACACGCTGACCGTAAAAGAGCGCGTTATCTTCATGCGCCGCTATGCATATATAGACACCTATGCAGACATAGCAAAGCGCGTAGGGATTTCTAAAAAAAATGTATCTGTCCGGCTTACCCTGATCCGTCAGAAACTGAAACAATACTTGATAGAAAGAGAAGTGTTGATATGAACGCTAAATTGTTTTCTGAAGCCATGAATGAAGTCAATGATATGTATTATCAAGAAGCCGCAAACTACCAATATAAAAAGCGTGGGTGGATCAAGTGGGGAACTTTGGCAGCTTGCTTGCTTCTTGTTTTTACCATGTCGGTTCCATCATTGGCGGAAGCAGTTTTCGACCCAGTGTACGATCTGCTTTATATGGTATCTCCAACAATCGCTCAAAAGCTAAAGCCTGTTAGAATGTCTTGCGCAGATAATGGGATCGAATTCGAGGTCATTTCAGCTTATGTTGAGGGGAATGAAGCAAAGATCTTTGTTTCCGTACAGGATCTCGAAGGCGATCGGATCGATGAAACAACAGATTTGTTTGACAGCTATGAGATCAATACACCTTTTGATTCCAGCAGTTCATGTAAAAATATGGGCTACGATGCTGAAACAAAAACCGCCACTTTCCTGATTTCTATATCGCAATGGAATGAACAGGATATCATAGGCGAAAAAATAACCTTTCATGTCCGAGAAATGCTGAGCAACAAAGAAAAATATGATGCTGCATTACCTGATTTGGATACAAACAAAATCAGCACTCATCCAGAAACAATTGTTCCAACCTATATTTTTGGCGGTGGCGGGACAAGCTATAAGGAAATCGAGGAGGATTTCCGTGCACTGAAAACGACAGGTATCCTTTGCTCCCCTGTTGACGGGGTGGATATTACAGCTATGGGATATGTAGACGAAAAACTGCATATACAAGTCAAATATGACAATGTTCTAGTAACAGATAACCATGGATATATCTATTTCAAAAATGACAAAGATGAGAAGATCCAGTGTGTTGCAAACGTTGGTTTTTCTATGGGTGATTCACATCAAGAGCGATATGAGGAGTATGTTTTCGATTTATCAGATGTTGATTTGACTGAATATGAGGCATATGGGCATTTTGTCACCTGTGATACACATGTTACCGGGGATTGGAGCGTTACTTTTCCATTGGAAAGCGTAAGTCAGTGATTTAGATAAGGTATAATAAGTTGCGCAAAAACAAATAGACATGGTTTGCAGATTCTCGGTAGAATGAAGCTGCGAGACACCATTCTGAAAGGAGAACACAAACCATGTCTGAAAAAATTGTACAGCTAAATGAGGAAGTAATCAATCATGTGGACGGCATCTACCTGCGTCGGTTATGCCCGTCTGCATGCGTTGTTTCCAGCGGATGCGATAGTATGCATGCATACACTCTACAACGAGGTTTGGGCGGGAAACTCGACTTATCCGGGACGGAACTGCCCAATGCCGTGAAACGCAGGCAACACAAGGATTCAAAGCCTCGTGAGCGCAAGAAAGACTACGGCAAGGACATTATTAAATTTGCATTTTTTTCAAAGCTTCCTTTATTTGTTCTGCATCATCACCATTCAAAGCAGATTCTAAAGCTGAAATATCTTCTTCTCTGCGTTTGCTATCATTTTCAATTCTATGGAGTTCCCGGTCTTTTTGAGCATCTACCCTAGCTTTGAATGCCATTGTTTGCTGTCTAATCTCTGCACGTGCTTTCAATTCTTGAACGAAAAAATTATCAGATTTTCTTTTGTTTTCGTTAGACGAATTTTTTCCCTTTTCATTTTGCTGTTCATTCACAAGAAATCACCACCTATCAGTATTAAAAGGTGTCATAGATCCACCAAGCAAAGATGGCATTGTACCATTTGACCCAACTGGTTTATCATACACATTGAGTATCAGATTATAACACAATTGCAGTATCTCTTTGTCACCGGTACTCAAAGCCTTCTCCTGTGCCTTTTCTGCCACGGAATATAATCTGCTGCGTTCTTCATAGTGCTTGTCAAGTTCTTTAAGATAAACCTCTTTCTGGGCATCAATTTGGTATTCAATTGCCCTCAATGTTGCAGCAATACGTTTTCTTTCTGTCTTTTCATGCTCTTTGCATTTGGCATAATCAGTAAAACAACGTATGGCTTCTTTGGTGATATCCGTTACCCCCATAATCACAGCTTCTTCTGGAGAAGTCGGAGCAGGTATTGGAGCAGATGGGGCTGGTTTATTTTTCCTTTCATCAGAAGATGAATTATATTGCTGTGGTAAATTAGAAAAATAATCCTTCATAATAATAAACTCCATTCTATTAAAAGCTAAACGGTGATCTCCTATGCACAACCTCTATTGTTCTAACCGCTATCTGAGCAAAATCAACATTTCCCGTTTCCATTGCCTTTTCTAAGACAGCGGAAGCCGATTTAAATAATCTCTCTCGCTCTTGTATTTGGTGTTGAAAATATTTTTGTGCAAGTTCTGTATGTGCTTGAAGTTCTTTTGTTTTTACTTTTATAACGGCTATTTGTTTTTCTGCTTCTGTGCTATTGGCTTCACATTCAGAAATGTATCTGTAATGTTCTCTGATCAAATCCTTAACAATATCTGATATAATATCCATGTGCTATTAACCCATCAATATACAATCATACCATCAAGAATGCGCTTGATAGCAACTGCTGTATTGGAATCTGTAATAGAAGGGGCATATGGGAGATTCTGGTTGATATTCTTTATATCAGAAAAAACCTTTTGATATCGCTGACTAATGGAAAAGGCATCACTCAGAAATTCTGTAGATAACAATGTAACTACACACTCAGCAATTTTATGAATTCCCTTAAGATACTGTGCTTCTTCAATGCTAAAACTACTTTTCTGCATACCGCTTTTCAATTCACTGGTCATCTTTTTGAGTTTACCAACTAAAGAATCTAATTCACTTTTTTCGGAACTGATAAAAGAACGAATTTCACTCATTTTCTCTTTATAATTGTTTAATTTCTCTCTCTCCATTTTCATGCGTTCTTTATACTCCCTTGCTTCATCACGCTGCCTTTTGGCTTCGTAGTAATCATCATCCGTAATGAACATATCGAAAATCGATGGTACATCTAAATGCGGCATACAACTCAACATGGCGGATTCAAATCCACGCAAACCAGTACTGATTTCTTGTACTGATAGAGTAGAAATAGTTGGAGCAGAAATAGTTTTTGCATCAATATTAAAGCGTCCAAAGTCCTTTAATGTAGTGTTGATAGTCCCTCCCAGTTCCTTTGCAATTTGTTGTTTGTAATCAGTATGCTTGCGAAGTTTGTATTCTGTTTCAGAGGCGTAAGAGGTTACCTTACTATAGGCTCTTTCATAGATATCATTGCCTTCACGGACGAGCTCCTTTGCACGTTGAATGTACTCTCTTGCCTGTCTACGCTTATCCATGTTATCTTTGACATCACCAAATAAATCAAAAAGTCCCATAAAACATCCTCCTTACCAATTGAAACGCTGAATATGTATCACTAATCTTCCTTAATTATAACACCAATGCACGACACATGATGTCGTTCTAAACTATTTTCTTCTTTTTTCGCCAATTTTTTATATTCGCCAGTGGTACTTCTACCATTCTCTGGCTTTTCCACATCAACGGCTATCGCCCAATCACGCCCCCTCGGAAAGTGCCATATTTACCGTATTTAGATAAAAAGCGTAGATAGAATATCGATTCTTTTATATACGCCTTTATGTCAGCTAAAAATCAATTCCAGCAATACTATTTCTTCTGCCAGACTATTTCCTGATAAGTTGTTTTTTCCTCAGCGTATGTAGTATCCAGTTCGTCCAAATCAAGATCGACCTCTATCACGTCATCCGTTTTTATTGGGACAAAAGAACTACAGTCTCTATATGTTTTGTGCGTGGGAACAGATCAAAGGCGTGTGCATGGATAAGGCGGTATCCCTGCGCCGTGAATCGCTTGACATCGCGTGCCAACGTTGCCGGATCACAGGAAACATAGACGATGCGTGGCGGCTGCATTTTACAGATCGCTTCGACCGCCTGTTCATCCAGCCCCTTGCGCGGTGGGTCTACGGTCAGCACATCCGGACGCTCTCCACGTTCTGCAAGGAGCATTGCCGCCTGTCCGGCATCTGCGCACAGGAATTCTACATTTTCCACGCCATTGCGCGCTGCATTCTCTTTGGCATTCTCGATCGCCTCCGGAACGATCTCAACCCCGATCACACGCTTTGCCTTGGCTGCCAACGCCAGTGTGATCGTACCGGCACCGCAATACAGATCGATCACGGTTTCCCGTCCGGTCAGTCCAGCCCGTCCCAGCGCATACGCATACAGGTGCTCGGTCTGTGCGTGGTTGACCTGATAAAATGCATGTGGAGACAGACGGAACACATTGCCGCACAGACTGTCCTGCAAGACCGGTTCGCCCCAGAGCGTCAGCGTATGCTCTCCCAAGATCACGTTATCCGAACGCTTGTTGATATTGACCACGATACCCACAAGGGAAGGCTCTGCCTTTGTCAGCCGTTCGATCAGATCCTCCTGCTGAGGGATCTTTCCACGCGTTGTGACAAGGCATAGATGGGTTTCCCCACTGACTGCTCCTGTGCGTACATAGATATGACGAATGAGACCCTTTTGGGTGTTGGCATCATACGCCGTGATCTGATGTGCATCCATCCATGCACAGACCTCCTGCGCTAGACGGTCCGCGCGCTCTGCCTGGATCAAGCAGTGCTCTGTGCGGACGATATCATGACTGTGTGTCCGATAAAAGCCGACATAGGTGCCGTGGGCATCCTGCCCGACTGGATACTGTGCCTTGTTGCGGTATCGGGTCGTCTGCTCGGAACCCGTGATGCCCTCCAGCGCATTGGGCACACCCCCCAGCCGGGTCAGCGCATCGTCCACCTTTTTATACTTTGCAAGCAGCTCTGCATCATATGAGATGTGCTGATAGCAGCAGCCACCGCATTTCCCCGCAACGGGGCACTCCGGTTCGATGCGGTCTGCGGAGGGAATGATGATCCGTTCCACCCGACCGAACGCCATCTTTTTATTGACCTTTACGATACGGATATCGCACTGATCCCCAACCGCCGTATTGGGAACGAAGACAGCCATACCGTCGATCCGTGCCACTCCACTGCCATCGGTCGTGTAGTCCATGATTTCCGCACGGTATACTTTGTTTTTCTGCAATGCCATATCGTTCAGGCTCCTTTTGAAATGGTTAGTTTTTCAGACTGTGAATGGGTGCTGGGATGCGTCCGCCGCGATGAATGAACTTTGCTGGAGACTTGGTAGAGATCGGCATGATGGGTGCAGACCCCAGCAGACCGCCAAATTCTACCACATCCCCAACACGCTTTCCAACTGCCGGAATGACACGCACAGCCGTTGTCTTATTGTTTACAACACCGATCGCGATCTCGTCCGCGATCAGTCCGGAAATGACCTCTGCCGTGGTATCGCCCGGTACGGCAACCATGTCGATACCAACCGAACATACTGCGGTCATCGCTTCCAGCTTCTCCATAGAAAGCACACCCTGCTGTACGGCTGCGATCATACCTTCATCCTCAGAAACCGGAATAAATGCACCAGACAAGCCGCCAACATTGGAGGACGCCATCACGCCACCCTTCTTGACTGCATCATTGAGCATGGCAAGGATCGCAGTTGTGCCGCATCCGCCGCATGTCTCCAGACCAACTTCTTCCAAAATACGCGCAACCGAGTCTCCGATTGCAGGTGTCGGTGCAAGGGACAGATCGACAATGCCAAACGGCACACCCAAACGATCTGAAGCGAGACTGCCCACAAGCTGACCCATACGCGTGATCTTGAATGCGGTCTTTTTGATGATTTCCGCGACCTCATTGATGGAACAATCCCCTGCACGCTTAATTGCCGCCTGCACAACACCGGGACCGGAAACACCGACATTGATGACGGTCTCCGGCTCACCGATGCCATGGAATGCACCTGCCATGAAAGGGTTGTCATCGACTGCGTTGGCAAAAACAACCAGCTTTGCGCAGCCCATGGAACCATTATCCTTCGTGATCTCTGCTGTCTCCTTGATGACGCGTCCCATCAGCCCAACGGCATCCAGATTGATGCCTGCCTTAGTCGATGCCACATTGACTGAGGAACATACACAGTTTGTGACCGCGAGTGCTTCCGGAATGGAGCGGATCAGGATCTCATCGCCCTTAGCAAAGCCCTTCTGAACCAATGCGGAAAATCCGCCCACAAAGTTTACACCGGTTGTCCCTGCCGCGCGGTCGAGTGCCTGAGCGATCGGAACATAGCTGTTTGCTGTGGTCGTTGCGCCGATCATCGCGATCGGCGTAACGGAAATACGCTTATTGATGATCGGGATACCCAGCTCCCGCTCGATCTGCTCTCCAGTCTTGACCAGATTTTCCGCGCGGCGCGTGACCTTATCGTAGATCTTATCACTGAGCACCTTGATATCATCTGACGCAAGATCACGCAGAGAAATGCCCATTGTAATGGTACGGATATCCAGATGTTCTTCCTCGATCATCTTGATCGTCTCTAAAATATCGCCTGTATTGATCATTGTCATAGTTTTACTGCACCTCTTATTCCGTTTGCCCCTCATTAAATGCGGTGCATTGCATTGAAGATATCCTCATGCATGCAATGTACCTGCATCCCAAGCTCTGTGCCGATCCGATCCAAATCTGCACAGAATACATCAAATGGTACCGTACAGGCTGTAATATCCACGAACATGACCATTGCAAACATATCCTCTACGACATTTTGAGAGATATCCTGCACATTGACCTTATGGTCAGCCAAAGACTGCGAGATCGCAGCAATGATACCTGTTCTGTCTTTTCCTACCACTGTAATAACTGCACGCATTGTAATACGCCTCCAAATCAACGTAACGTTTATTTTTATTCATCATCCACACTGAGTGTGTCGGTGATAATCAAATTAGAAACCAGAAAACCGGCATCGGTCAGCCGCCAGCCTGTTTCGGTCGGCTGTGTCAGTCCTGCCGCCGCAAGGGCACGCAGTCTGGACGCATAAGGGGCAAAGCTGCGATGAAAACGATCCTCAAACGCCCCAGCAGAAATGCCGTCGCTTGTCCGCAGACACAGCATCAAATATTCTGCATGAGGCGGAAATCCTGCTACGGCTTCCTCCTCCACTGTCTGCGGATGGGTGCAGAATGCCTTGAGATCATCCGGATATGCAAACCGTCTGCCTGCAATACAGGAATGTGCGCTCGGTCCAAAACCCAGATAGTCAGACTGCTTCCAATAGCGGCTGTTATGTCTGGAATGCTTCTCTGGCTTTGCCCAGTTGGAGATCTCATAATGCAGGTAGCCTTCCTGCTTCAAGGTGTCGCACAGCTTGAGATAGAGTTCCGCCTGTGCGTCTCCATCCGGCAGAACAGGGTTCTGCTCTGCCATTGGCGTTCCTGATTCCAGCTTCAAGCTGTAACAGGACAGGTGCGCAGGTTTCAGCTTCAAGATCGCATCGACCGACTGCAAAAAGCGTTCCTCTGACTGTTCCGGCAATCCATACATGAGATCCAAGCTGATGTTGGAAAATCCCATGTGCTCTGCACGCAGGATCGCCTGCTCTGCCTGTGCAAAGGTATGCCGCCGTCCCAGCATGCGCAGTTCATCATCATGCGCAGACTGTACGCCAACAGATAAGCGATTGACCCCAGCTGTGCGCAGGGCAGATAACAACGCCTCGTCCATAGAATCTGGATTGCACTCGACCGTGATTTCAGCATCCTCCATAACGGAAAACCCATCGCGCACCGCCTGCAATAAATGTCCCAGCCGCTCCCCTCCAATAAGGGACGGCGTACCACCTCCAAAGTAGACGGTATCCACCGGTCTTTCTGCAAACGAAAGAGCATTGCGTGCGATCTCTCGGCACATGCTGTCTGTATAGCGGTCGATCTCCCCTTCGCTGGCGGCAAATGAATAGAAGTCGCAGTATCCGCACTTGGATGCACAGAACGGGACATGCAGATAGATCCCCAGCTGCGCGTGATTATTCTTCATCCAGCTTGAGTACCGCAAGGAAGGCTTCGCTTGGTACCTGTACGCTGCCCAAGGTACGCATGCGCTTCTTGCCTTCCTTCTGCTTTTCCAGCAGTTTCTTCTTACGGGTGATATCACCGCCATAGCACTTTGCAAGCACATCCTTGCGCACAGCCTTTACGGTCTCACGCGCAATGACCTTGCCGCCGATCGCTGCCTGAATGGGTACCTCAAACAACTGACGCGGGATATTATCCTTGAGTTTTTCACAGATACGTCTTGCGCGTCCGTATGCCTTTTCACGATGGGCAATAAAGGACAGTGCATCGACCTGATCACCGTTGAGCAGCATATCCACTTTCACAAGATCACTCTTGCGGTAATCACTCAGCTCGTAGTCCAGCGATGCATAGCCCTTGGTGCGTGCCTTGAGCGCATCGAAGAAATCATAAATGATCTCATTGATGGGCATTTCATAATGCAGCTCGACCAGTGTGGAATCCAGATATTTCATATCCTTAAACACACTGCGGCGTTCCTGACACATGGGCATGATATTGCCCACAAACTCCTGCGGCGTAATGATAGATGCCTTGACGAACGGCTCCAGTGCTTCTTCGATCAGGGCAGGATCGGGATAATCATGTGGATTGTCGATCCAGAGTGTAGAGCCATCTGTTTTCACGATCTGGTATACAACCGACGGCAGGGTGGTGACAAGTTCCAGATCGAACTCACGCTCAAGGCGTTCCTGAATGATCTCCATATGGAGCATGCCGAGGAAGCCACAGCGGAAACCAAAGCCCAGCGCGATCGAGGACTCCGGCTCAAAGGACAGTGCCGCATCATTGAGCTGCAGCTTTTCCAGTGCATCGCGCAGATCGGGATACTTGGAGCCATCCGCCGTATAGATACCGCAGTACACCATAGGCTGTGCCTTACGGTAGCCTGGCAGCGGTTCTTCTGTCGGCTCGTCTACGCCTGTCACGGTGTCACCGACGCGGGTATCTGCCACATTCTTGATAGACGCGGTAAAGTAGCCAACCTCACCAGCGGACAGGGACTCTGCCGGTGTCAGTCCGAGCGGGTGCATATAGCCGCACTCGATGACCTGAAACTCTGCGCCCGTTGCCATCATACGCACCTTCATACCTGGTTTCATTTCGCCGTCCATCAGGCGCATATAGACGATTACACCCTTATAAGGGTCATACTGGCTGTCAAAGACCAGCGCACGCAGCGGTGCAGCAGGGTCTCCTGCTGGTGCTGGGATATCGCTTACGATGCGTTCGAGCACCTCATGGATATTGAGTCCCACCTTTGCCGAGATCTCCGGCGCATCCTCCGCCGGAATGCCGATGATATCCTCGATCTCCTGCTTGACGCGCTGCGGTTCTGCCGCTGGCAGATCGATCTTATTGATGACCGGCACGACCTCCAGATCATGCTCGAGTGCCAGATAGGTATTGCCCAGAGTCTGTGCCTCAATGCCCTGTGCGGCATCAACAACAAGCAGCGCACCCTCACAGGCAGCAAGGGAACGGGATACCTCATAGTTGAAGTCCACATGCCCCGGGGTATCGATGAGGTTCATGTGATAGATCTCACCATTGTCCGCCTGATAATCCATGCGCACGGCGCGTGCCTTGATGGTGATACCGCGTTCACGTTCAAGCTCCATGTTATCAAGCAGCTGTTCTTCCATCTCGCGCTGTGTGACGGCCTTACACTGTTCAAGCAGGCGATCGGCCAGAGTGGATTTACCGTGGTCGATATGCGCAATAATAGAAAAATTACGAATGTTTTGCTGGTTTTTCACATACATTCTCCTTTATGCAAAAGCGTTGCCAATTCCTACGCGGAAATTTTGCGTATATATTGTATAGTATAGCAGAATTTTGATTTGTAAACAAGGCATTATAGGTGATCTCCCAAGGAAATCAATTTTGATCGATCGGGATAGGCTGGCTTCAAAGCAAAGAGAATATGTCGCACTGGCGCGAGACAGCGAAATTTATGTTCGCACATACCGCGGAGGGTTTGGAACATCCGTCAGATTTTCATTTCTGCGAAATGATTTGCCCCAAAGCAAGGGGAAATGTTTTTGGAACGTCCGTAGAATTTTTCTTTCTGCTAAAAGAATTTGCTTCAAAGCAAAGAGTAACGTGTCGCGGTCTCGCGACGGAGACACAAGGAATAGAACCTTACGGTTCTTATCCTTGTGAATCCAACACTCCCTTCCATCCGGTGAAGAATGGCAATGCCCCAAGGGTCGTAAAGTATGAACTCCGCCACAGGCGGGATTTATGAAGCCTCTTTTGGAAATCATTC
>JAHHRO010000024.1 GCA_020025755.1 Butyricicoccus sp.
CAGAGCCGGTTTCTACTGGAACCGGCTCTGTATCCAGGGGGATTGGATCCCCCTGGAAAGGCTGTCGAAGTTTTTCGACAGCCTCTTTCATTTCCCTATCATTTTCCACAAATCCGGACAAAGCAGTTGAACACATGTTCCGGATTTGTTATATTTATACTATATATTTTTGTACAGCGTGACAGAGAAAGAGGTGCAAAATGGCGATTATTGGAATCGATCTGGGAACGACAAACAGCCTTGCCGCTGTTTGGAGAAATGGAAAAAGCGAACTCATCCCAAATGCAAGCGGTGACTATCTGACCCCCAGCGTTGTCAGCATAGATGCTGACGGCTCGATCCTCGTTGGACAAGCCGCAAGGGATCGGCTGGTTTCTCATCCGGAGCAAACTGCAGCGCGCTTCAAGCGGTATATGGGAACGAAAAAAATATTCCATCTTGGCAGCCATACCTTTACCGCCGAGGAACTGTCTGCGCTGGTTTTGCGACGGCTGCGCGAAGATGCAGAGTGCTACCTCGGGGAGCCTGTTACCGAAGCAGTCATCAGTGTCCCTGCATATTTTGCAGAACCCCAGCGCGCTGCCACCAAGCGTGCCGGTGCGCTGGCAGGACTTTTCGTGGAGCGGCTGGTCAATGAGCCGTCCGCCGCCGCGCTGTCCGGTCATTTGATGGATGGCAATGAAGACATGGTCAGTCTGGTCTTCGACCTCGGCGGCGGCACACTGGATGTATCTCTCGTGGAACGTTTTGAAAACGTAGTCAGTGTTACAGCAGTCAGCGGAGACAACCATCTGGGTGGGAGTGATTTCGATACACGCATCGCACGCGGGTTCTGCGAGGAAAACAAGATCTCCTTTGATGATCTTCCGCTCCATCGGCAGGAAATCCTCATTCGGCAGGCCGAACAGTGCAAGCAGGCACTCACAACACAGGAGCCTGTTATCATGGCGATTGATGACGGTACGGTCAGCGCGTCCCTGCTTCTGACCCATGAATGGGTCATCCGCAAATGCAGCCCCCTGTTCCGTCGTATGCTCGCACCCATCCGCACCGTGTTCCGCGATGCCCAGATGTCGCTGGATGAACTGTCCGAACTGGTGCTTGTGGGTGGCTCCAGCCACATGCCCTCCGTGCGCCGTTACATCGCGCAGGCAATCGGGCAGGAGCCTGAACCAAACAGCCGCCCGGATACCGCCATCGCGCTGGGTACTGCGATCTGCGCGGCAATGAAAGCCCGCAATCCCGATATCCGGCAACTGATCTTGACCGATGTGTGTCCCTTTACATTGGGTATTGCACGCTATAACGAGGTGGACACCCGACGCGACTTGATGTCCCCTATCATCGAGCGCAACAGCGTACTCCCTACCAGCAAGGAGGGAACCTATTACACCGTGCATGATGGGCAGACCGAAATCGAGATCCGTATCTATCAGGGTGAGAATATGTACTGCGAGGAAAATACGCTCTTGGGCAAACTGTCCATTTGCGTTCCTGCCGCGCCGCGCGGTCAGCAATCCATCCGAATCCGCTTTACATACGATATCAATGGTCTCTTAGAGGTCGAAGCCATCAACCAGAATCAGGAACATGCACAGCTGGTTCTGCAAAATCAGGAACTGACCGAACAGCAGGTGCAGCACAAGCTCAAAGAACTGTCTGCGCTCAAGCTGCATCCGCGCGATCAGGAAAAACCCCGTGCATTGCTCGCACGCGCGGAACGGCTCTATACCATGACCGTAGGTGCTTTGCGTGAGCAGATCGAGCGTATGCTCCTATGGTATGATGCACAGCTGAACGGACAGGAAACCATCCGCATTGCCAAGGCATCGCGGCAGATGGAACAATATCTGGGGCAGGTCGAATCCTATATTGGAAAGGACTGCTTTCCTGATGTAGATCTTAACTGGAATCCAGACGAAGAGGAGGACGCGCTTTGAGTTGGCCTTGGAGTGAACTGGGACTGGACGGCCCCGTCCCTCTGCGCGAGATCCGGCAGGCTTATGCAGAACGGCTCAAGACGACCCATCCCGAGGAAGATCCAGATGGATTCCAGCGGCTGCATGAGGCGTATCAGGCGGCACGGCGTGCCAGCACTCAACTTACTCACACACCGCCTGCCCCAACCGAATCCGAAACACCATCAGAAGCAACCTATGTAGATCCGCCGGAAGAACCCACCCCTTCTCCCTCTCCTTCACAGACGGGCCATCTCAAATGGGAGTTTGATGATCTGCTTGAAACATCCGAGCAGGCAGTTCCCCACGAGCAGGAATCCTCCCTGCCAGACTGGGACTATGAACGTCTCTTTCAGGAGGAAGCGGATGCGCGTGCTTCTGCAAGGTATCAGCAGTATCAGGGGAAAGGCACAGCAGAGGATATAGAAGCCATCGATCATGCCCTGCAAATTATCGAAAACTTTTTTGCAGTACGAGCACCGCTGCCTCGCTGGATACATTTTTTACATTCTGGCGACTTTTTCCGCGTCAAGGGTCACCCAATCTTTCTATCCGAGCTATGCACATTTTTCGAGAAAAATCCCACTATCGATCCGAGCATCCGCCGTGCCTTTCAAAAAGCCTATGGATTGGACCACCAATATATCCCCAAGCCATACCGCTCGCTCTATTGCGTCCTATTGCATCAGTCACAAACCACATTCATGCAGAAAATATACGCTTTGCGGAAGATCATACTGGTCATCTCCCTCTGTTTTCTGTTTGCTGCCGGGCTTAAGATCATTCCTGCGGTGCGTTTAGAGCGCGAATACAACCTGCTTGCAAGCGATATCGAAGCGGACTTTGGACGTGCTGTTCACGCACCCGATAAGGGAAAAAAGGTGGAAAAAAAGCTCTTTGCGCCCATGGATGAACCCGATCTGTACTTTCTGGCATGGCGCACTGGAGAACGGGACATGGCACATGGCAAACACGGATACGAAACCAACTTTGGAGATGCACTTACCTACAAATCCCTCAAACGGTTTGCTAAAAAATGGGATCTCAGGCTAACTGCCATTACAGAAGATCATAAATCTGCGGAGATGGCAGCCTCACACGGCATTATGCCAGCCCAATACGATCTGGAACTCCCCTTCACAGGCGCAGGCGACTGCATTACGGCATTGGGTGACCTGCTTCATGAGATGCAGGAGGAACCTTGGTATGCGTTGTCACCACCCTCCTTTCAACTCCACCTCTCCTGCAAAGGCATTGCCTACTATCATTGCAGCATCCCAAACGATCCCTTTGACGCCACACAGCTGCGCAAAGACTACGAGACCGCCATGCCCTGGCAGGTTGGCGCGTACATCATACAGCAAAGTGGGCTGGGCGAAACGGACTTTGGCTCCAAAGACTATCACCTGCAAAATGCAGGCACGATCGAGCTTGGAAGAAAACATTACTATGTGATCCGCGGCGTAAAACCGAACGCAGCAAAGGCAAGCTATGTGTATCTGTTCACAGGAACGCAGTTGTACAGCATCCGTGCAGATATATTTGAATCCATCCTCCGGAAAAATGATTCCTTCTTCGTCCTCTCTGGAAATGTTTTCAAAAGCCAATCCGACACACTTTCTCACGCGTTCCTACTCTACCAAGTGAAGAACTAGGGAGGTTTCTATGAACTCTGATACAAAGACCGGAGTCAAGCTGATACTCTGGGCAGGGCTGGCGTTTGTATGCTACGCCATTTCGATTTTGCTCACACCGCCAGCCTATGACAAATATGCACAGATGCAGGGGCTTACATCCGGTTCTGTTGGGCGTGAAGCACTGACCGACACCCCACTTGCACACTCCATCGCAGAAATGAAACAACTCGATCGCTTCGCGGTGCGCGAACAGATCGAGGACCCCTTGGATCATTGGGAAATTTTTCTAGTTGGGGATACGGCATACCATGTCCTGTCTTTGGACAGTGGCGAACGGGTCGCCGCTGCCGTGTATCAGGATTCCGTACAGTACGAGCATCCTGAGGACAATACGGTCTGGTGCTCTCCCATTGGCACATGGCGGCCTTGGGAACTGACAGAGACCGAACGCGCAATCATCACACGCAAGGAGCTTGCGCTCTCCACCTTGGATTTTTATGTCGATATGAAGGGGAATCAGGACTCTGCTCTGACACTTGCAGACTTCTCCAAGTCTTTTCAGCTGACCGTAAGCTGGGCTCTGATTTTGCTCTTTGCTCTGCTCATACACGGTTTCCAGCGGCTGCGCAGACGCAGATGGGAAATCAACCAGCCAAAAAATGATACCGAGCTTTGGATCGCCGGAACCCATGCCATCTGGGGGCTGGATTTCGCGCAAGCCGTCCACACCGGACGAAAAAGCAAAAAAGATCCCATTCGGATCGGCGGCGCACCGAAAAACCCCGAAATGTCACAGATCACGCGTGCGCTTTTGAACCGTGACTGGGCACTCACAAGTTATGCACAGCTGCTTGAAACGGTTGCCTATATGAGCGAGGGGGAAGGCTTTACAGACTGCAAAACACAGTCTGCGCGTGCATGGCAGTTATGCCGCTCCACCTCCCTGCTGGGCATGGCTTATATTGCAGGCTGGGCAGAGCGCGACGAGATCCTGCGCCGCTCTCTCCCCATCTGTCTGCGCATGCAAGAAACCTTTTCCTCATGGGATGACCTGTATGTGAGTTTTCTCGATCACTATGCCATGTGGTGTCTATCTGATGACGGTTTGACCGATGCCGTGCAGACACAGATCCAGCACCGCGTCGATCTGTATTGGGAGCTCAAGCAGAGAAAATACAGTCCTTACCATCTGCCTTGGAATATGCCGCTCAAACTTTGACCACAATAAGAAGGTGTCATCATGAACAAGTATGAACATATCACGCGCATGGAACACATTTTGAATACACATACAGAGAAAATTGCCGCACTCAATGAAATGCTGGATTTCATCGAAGCACACCGTGCAGACTATCGTGCTCTTATCGAATACTATTACAGCGATCAGCGCAATCAGGATCTTGCAGACGATGAAAAAGGTCTAATCCCCGAGAGTCTGCATCGCGGTGTATTATCCGAGGACTCCATCTGCGATCTGATGACCGACTCTTATGAAATCGGTCTTCGTATGCTGGAGACCGCTCATGATATCTTCAAAAATCGATAACATGTCGTAAGTGGTCAAAGTTCCTTTTGGATACAGCAAACTCAAAGAAGATGGATATGAACAATCACTTCATATAGATCATTATGACAATGCGCGAGAAAAAGTAAAATGGATGCCTCCTGTAAAATACAGAGAAGCATCCATTCGGGTCGTATAATTGAATAATGTGTCTGAAATGCCGGATATGTCACGAAGCCTTAATCATAAATTGATTCCGCTTCCCATTCCAGAATCGCTCCTGTGGAAGCATCTATAGTAAACTCATATTCCATATTCTGATAGAGGATCTTTCCTTCATATTCCCAGCGACCATCGTCAAAATCTCGTTTGAACTCAGACAGGTTCGCAGAGGTTGCGCCCGAAACACGCGCAAGTGCTATCTTTTTTGCGGCTGCTTCGCTGATCCCCTGTGTGCCATTGGGCTTTTGCGGAGCAGCAGGTACATAATTCTCTGCATCCTGATCCCAACTCAGGATCTTACCTGTTGCCACGTCGATCTCATAGTCATATTCCAGATCATTCGAGGATGTAATGAACTCGATTTCATACTTCCAGCGTCCATCATCAAAATCCTTTTTTGTCTTTACAAAAGTAACCTCAGCAGCAGTTTTTCCTGCATGGTTCAAGGCTGTCTGTTTGGCTTGCTCCAAGGTCACACCTTCCGCTGGTTTGGAACCGATCGAATGAACGGATGATCCGCCATTTTGTGTATCATAATCTGTTACCATGCCATTGGCATCGGCACGGAGTATAACCGTCTGCGTTCTTTCATCCCAAGAAACCGCTTTATGCATCATTTCGCCAATGGAGCGGATGGGCAGATAAATCGAACCATTGTATATGGCTGGAACGACCTGTTTTCCGTCTGCGCCATAAAATGTTCGTTCCGTACCGTCAATCATAACTGTGATCTCTGGACTGAGATAAAAGGTGACATCCGTCTTTTTTGCTGCATGATCCGGCGTTCCGGTTGCATTGCCTGTGGAACGCTTTCCGCCAATGGAAACGGTATTAGAGGCATTGTTCCAATCCACATTGCGATCCATCAATTCTCCGATGGATCGAATGGGCAGATAAGTCGTACCTCTATACACAATTGGGTGCACCTCCTGCCCCTGTACATTATAAAATGTACGGGCTGTGCCATCAATCTGAACCGTAATATTGGGGTCAAGCTGTGCTGTGACCGCAGTAGATGCATTTGCCGCTCCACATAGGGATGCCGTGAGGACTGCTGTACACAGCAAACGGGTGATGGTTTTGCGTTTCATATAGTTTCCCTCCTTGAATCAATCATAAATAGAGTCTGCTTCCCAATCTAAGATTGTGCCACTGTGTGCGTCGATCTCAAATTCATATTCCATATTCTGGTAGAGAATCTTTCCCTCATAAACCAGACGGCCATCCTCTTCATCCAAAGCGAGCGTACAATCTGACGCCTTTGCTCCAGGAACCTTCGCCAGTGCGATGCTGCGTACCTCATCCTCTGTCTTGTCGGCAGAAGCCTGCTTCGGAGGCACATAGTCTTCCGCATCCTGATCATAGCTCAGGATCTTCCCTGTAGAAACAGCAATCTCATAATCATACTCCTGATAGCTGTTCCCAGACTGGGTAATGAACTCAACCTCATAGATCCATTGCCCATCCTCAAACTCTTTCTTCTCCTTGACAAATGTCACATTGGTTTTGCCTGCATGGGTCAATGCAATTTGCTTTGCCTGCTCCAGTGTGATCTCTGCTGATGCCTTTGATGTTTCAGGTGCCTTAGCAGCGGATGCGTCTCCAGCACTTTTTCCATTCGTATCCGCGTCTTGTGCCTGTGTGGTATCAAAATCTGTCACTGTATCCGTGATATCGCCTGGTGCTGGTGTATGGAATCCGCTGACCGTCTGGGCATCTGCCTGAGATTCGATCACGACCCCCGTGACTGCATCAATCGCATAATGATAGTCTGTACCATCCGCGGTGAAATCCACCTCATAGTAGGCAATCCCATCCTGCTCGGAAAGCTGTGTTTCGGTTGTCGCGATTTTGTCTGCGCCCAAGCCCACGGCTGACAGTGCCGCTGTATAAGCTGCCTCTTCGCCAATATAGGCAGTTTGTGATGACTGCGCGTTTGCCGAGCATCCTGCTATTGTTCCAATCATTGCACATACGGCAAGCATAAAAGCTATTTTTTGTTTCATAATTCCTGCACCTCTTTTCTGTTGGTGTCTTTATCATAACAATGAAACTTTAAAACTGCATTAAATCTGAAAATTTTAAAAAAAATTTTGTGCTGATCACTCCTGAGCGAAATCAGCACAAAACAAACCCACTATCATTATATCCTATATGCAGCCGGAAACCGGAGCGTGAAGCAGCTTCCTGCCCCCTCAATGCTGTCCGCCGTCACCTGTCCGCCATGGAGTGCGGCGATCTGCTGCACCATCGGCAGCCCCAAGCCCGTTCCGCTTTCAGAGCCGCGTGCATGATCCACCTGATAGAAACGCTGCCATATTCGATCCAGCTGATCGGTGGGAATCCCTATCCCATCATCTCGAACTGCCAGCGTTATTTCGTCTCCATTTTTCCGCAGTACGACCCAGATATGACCATTCTGCCTTCCGTAGCGTATGGCATTGTTCAAAAGGTTTTGCAGCAGCCGGCTCATCAGCGTGACATCGAACCATGCTTCTACTTCTTCCTGCAAATCGGTCTCCACTTGGATGCCTTTTTCCGAGTCAGGCTGTTCAGCGCATATAACCTCCACAAGCGCACTGAGATCTGCCTTCTCAAATACCGCCTGCTGCGTCCCCTGCTCCAGCCGTGTCATTTGCAGCAGCTGGCCGATCATTCTGGACATACGTTTTGCCTGCCGCTCGACCACAGCAAATGCCTTTTCATATTCCTCCTCTGTCATAGTGTGTGCTTTGCTCTCCTCGCACTGCGCTAAAATGACCGCAACGGGAGTACGCAATTCATGAGAGGCATCGGCAGTAAACTGCTTCTCGGTCTCAAAGGAGGTTTCCAGTCTGGCAAACATCCGATCAAACGCCGCACCCATGCGGCTGATCTCGTCTTGTCCCACAGGCAGTCCGATGCGGCGTGAAAGATCACGCCCCTCACCAATCGCCTCCGCCGCAGAAATAATGCGCTCAATCGGACAAACGGTGGAACGAGCAAGCAGATATGCACCCGCACCACTCACGATCCCCATAAGCGGCAGCAGCACCAGCCCAACAACGCGGAAGGCATCCATAATATCATCCGTGTTCACCACAGGGATCACACCTCTTACCCATACACAATCATCCCATCCAAATGGCAGACGAAAATCGAGCACATGATATCCCTCGACGGTATGGATGGCACCATTTTGAAAATCGACCCCATCCGGAAAAGACAACGGAATCTGCCCAGCAAGCAGCGCACCACTTTTGTCATACACAATGGTGTACACTCCATTTTCCACAAAGGAAAATCCCTTCGCGAAAGTCAGCTTTCCATTTTCTTTGGAGATATCAGGCAGCTTGCGCCGCAAAGTATGTTCCAGCTGTGTCTCTGTGTGCTCCATGAGCACAGAATTGCTGACGGAAACCAAGATCCCCAAAACGAGTGCAACCGACAGCAGCATCAAGAGTGTGATCCATATTGTAAGCTTCTGTTTGATGGATCGTTTCATGTTTCCTCCCGCATGACCCAGCCTGCACCGCGAACGGTATGCAGTAGCTTCTTCTCCGATCCCCCATCCAGCTTTTTGCGCAGATAGGTAATATATACATCCACCACATTCGAGCCGCCTTCATAGTCATAATTCCATACATGATTTTCAAGCTGTGCTCTGGATACCACCATGCCCTGATGCCGCATGAGATATTCCAAAATCGCATATTCCTTCGCAGATAACCGAATCCCTGTTCCACCTCTTGTTACCGTGTGTCCACTGGTGTCCACTACAAGATCTGCCAGTGTTAGGATACTGCTTTTTTGGGTGCTGTATTTTCGGGTCACTGCGCGAATACGGGCAAGCAATTCGTCAAAGTCAAATGGTTTTACCAGATAATCGTCTGCCCCCAGATCCAAACCCATGATGCGATCCTGTATACTGTCTCGCGCCGTCAGAAAAATGACCGGAACGGCATTGCCCTCTGCGCGGATCGTCTGCACAAGCGCATACCCATCCAGCTTTGGCATCATCACATCCAGCAGCAGACAATCATATTCCGCTCCTGCGAGATAGTCCAACACCTCCTGCCCATCATAACAGGCATCTGTACTGTATCCCGCTCGCTTGAGTGTACGACATAACAGAGCATTCATATCCTTTTCATCCTCTGCAACCAAAACGCGCAAAATGGTATCCTCCTTATCTGAAAATTGATGTTATTCGCTGAAATGCTGCAAAAACACCGCACTACAAATGCAGTGCGGTGTCCCAAGATCACGCAATGGTATCAAGCGTGCGTCCCAGCAGTTCCTGTCTTGCCTGCCGGAAGGGATCCTCGCGGTTGTCTTTTACAGTCGCTGTGCGCGTTGTACCGCCAGAAACATAGACATCCCCACATTCCGGACAGATCGCCGTATGGATCGTCACCGATTGATGTACGATCTTTCGGCCCTCCCGTTCGGCGCGCGCACGCTCATGGCTGACATGCTCCATTTCGTGCCCACGCACAGCAGTTTCTGCCTGCTTCGGGGTCAGGCGTGTCGCCGTCTTGAACGATACTCCGGGATCATCGGAACCATCCTGATACTTCCTGTTCTTGCAGGTCTGGCACGCTTCCTCCGGTTCCGTTTTATCATCCGCTTTTGCCTTTTCGCTTTTCGGCGTGTCTGGTGTCCCATCGATCCCAGCAGCATCCTGTTTTCCCTGCACAGGATCCATATATTGGATACGTCCGCGCACGGCCATCTCGACCGGATCCGCGCCCTTACGAATCGGCGGGAATTCCACCGAAGCTGGCTGGATCGCGGCAGTGTCCGCCTGCCGCGATCCAGCCTTGACGGACGGCACAGGCGGTACTGGCACTACAGATGCACGCGGCACATCTGGTGAAACGTGCATGGGGTATTGATAGTTATATGCTGTGCGATAAGCATTATTCGAAGCAATCCCAATCATCTTTGCTCACCTCCTCAATAATCGATCCGAACCGATCATACGCTCTATATGAGTAGTATACTGCACGCATTGCTACCATGCAAGCATTTCAGGTGTTGTTACACAGAAATCAATAGAGCAATCGACAACACCGCCGGAATGCTGCGAACAGCTGATAGGTCATGTATGATTTTTTGCGTGAAACCGTTCAGGAAATTGTGAAAAGCCGCTCCCCCTTATAGAATGAACTGGCATATTTGCTTGCACGATCGCACAAGGCATCCATTGCAATGGATCGCACGATTCGATTCCAAAATCTGGCTCCCATACCTGCCGCATATTTTGCATATAGTGGCAAATACTAGCGATACACAATTCAATTTGGCATGGAGGGATTTTATATATGAAAGCAACTGGTATCGTGCGGCGCATCGATGACCTTGGCAGGGTCGTGATCCCAAAGGAGATTCGCCGTACCATGCGCATCCGTGAGGGAGACCCACTGGAAATCTACACGGCACGCGACGGAGAGGTCATTTTCAAAAAGTACTCTCCTATGGGAGAACTCGAGTCTTTCGCAGGAGAACTTGCGGAAGCCCTGTCCCGTACAGCCGGTCTTTCCTGCGCGATCTGTGACCGGGATGCAGTCATCGCCGCTGCCGGCGGTGCAAAAAAGGATCTTGCGGAAAAATCGATCTCGCCTGATCTGGAGTCCTTGATGGAACAGCGTCATATTTACGAGCATACTACACCGGATTCCGTTGTTCATGTGTCCAACAATGACACCTATCATGTTGTTGTTGCAGCACCAATCATCTCCGAAGGCGACGTGACCGGCTGCGTGACGCTTCTAAGCGATACTGGCGAGGTCCTTGCAACCGAAGTGGAAAGCAAGCTCAGTCAAACTGCGGCAAGCTTTCTTTCTCGGCATGTCACAATGTGACCACAAATGCTGTCCTCCATATCGGGACAGCATTTTTTATGCCGATCTTTTGCGCCAAAATCCACGTCTTTTCCCGATCCGCCGTCTCAACACGCCCCATAGATCCATGCACCATAGAACACTGCATCCCTCCCCATATCCCTGTATCTTACAAAATCTAGTGGATTGAACAAATCTAACTGGATAGGATTGTGCATTTTTTTCGTTTTTACCGTTGTCGGCGGTTATCAGAACCGTTATAATAAGAAAGGAATATCCACGGGTGCTGCCCGTAAGAATACTATATCGAAAGAGGATTTATCTATGGAGAGAATGATTGGTACTGTATCCCGCGGTGTACGTGCCCCCATTATCCGCGAAGGCGATGATCTGGCACAGATCGTTGTAGATTCCGTTCTGGCTGCATCCGAAAATGCACCGTTCACCATCGAGGATCGCGATGTCATCGCGGTGACCGAGGCTGTCGTAGCGCGTGCACAGGGCAACTATGCAAGCGTGGACAACATCGCCTCTGATGTAAAGAGCAAGCTGGGCGGCGGCACAGTCGGCGTCATCTTCCCCATCCTAAGCCGTAACCGCTTTGCGATCTGTCTGCGCGGCATCGCCAAGGGCTGCAAGAAGGTCGTTCTGATGCTGAGCTATCCTTCTGACGAAGTTGGCAACCATCTGATCGATCTCGACGAGATGGACGAAAAAGGTGTCAATCCGTGGACCGATGTACTTTCCGAGGAGAAGTACCGCGAGCTGTTCGGCTACAAGACCCATGTATTTACCGGCGTAGACTATGTAGACTACTATAAGAAGCTGATCGAGGAGACCGGCGCAGAGGCTGAGGTCATCTTTGCAAATGATCCGCGTGCGATCCTCAAATACACCAAGCATGTTCTGAACTGTGATATCCATACCCGTGCACGCACCAAGCGCATGCTCCAGAAGGCTGGTGCAGAAATCGTATGTTCTCTGGATGATATCATGACCGCGAGCATTGATGGCTCGGGCTATAACGACCGTTTCGGTCTGCTCGGCTCCAACAAGGCAACCGAGGACACCGTAAAGCTGTTCCCGATCCATTGTGATGAGATGGTTGCGAAGATCTGCCAGATGATGAAGGAAAAGACCGGCAA
Organism: Butyricicoccus sp.; assembly: GCA_020025755.1. Lineage (GTDB taxonomy): Bacteria > Bacillota > Clostridia > Oscillospirales > Butyricicoccaceae > Butyricicoccus. Next base: position 12,292 of record JAHHRO010000024.1, read on the forward strand.
AAACGTCGAAGTCATGATCTACGGCGACGGCGCATTCAAGGATCCGGTTGGCAAGATTTGGGAGCTTGCTGATCCGGTCGTTTCTCCGGCATATACGCCGGGTCTCGAGGGTACTCCAAACGAAGTCAAGCTCAAGTATCTCGCAGATAACGACTTTGCAAACCTGTCCGGTGACGCACTCAAGGATGCGATCAAGGGCTACATCCACGAAAAGGACGAAAAGGCAAAGGATCTCAAGGGTACGATGGTCACACAGGGCACGACCCCACGCCGCCTGACCGATCTCATCGGCTCTCTGGCTGACCTGACCTCTGGTTCTGGCGATAAGGGTACTCCCATCATCTATATTCAGGGTTACTTTGACAATTACACGCGATAAAATACAGTAGGCTTGTTTGAAAATAGAGAAATTGACGGATTTTGCGCAGGAAACGAGCAGACATAAGACAAACAGGAATCCTGGATGGATTTTGCGTATTTTAGTGTAACGAATGCCGTTCCCTGTAGAAAAAGACAAATTTTCAGGTTTTCAAACGCCCTCTCAACATGCAGGCAGTATCTGGCTTTCAGATGCTGCCTTCGTTTTCCCCACACACCGTTTATTTCTGAATGCTGCCGCAAAAATGTATCCCACTTCGCACTGGAGATATGGTATAATAAAAACAATCGCTCTCCCTTTGATCACGCACACACAGCGTTCTATTTTTATAAGATTTCCAACAGGAGGTTTTTCCATGCAGAACTTTACATATTGCACTCCAACGAAGGTGATTTTCGGTCGCGGAGTCGAATCACAGATCGGCAGTACGCTCAAAGAACTGGGTGCTTCCCGCGTGCTTGTACACTATGGCAGCGGCTCGGTCAAAAAAAACGGACTGCTGGATATCGTCATCGCCTCTCTGACCGAAGCCGGACTTTCCTATGCGGAGCTCGGCGGCGTTGCACCAAATCCCAAACTGTCCTCTATCCATGAAGGCATCGACTTCTGCCGCACTGAGAAGATCGACTTCATCCTCGCTGTGGGCGGTGGCTCGGTCATCGACTCGGCAAAGGCGATCGGTGTGGGTCTGGCGACCGGCAAAGATCCCTGGCAGTACGCCTCCACGGGTACACAGCCAGAAGCAAATGAGGTTTTTCCCGTGGGCGTTGTGCTGACGCTGGCTGCTGCTGGCAGCGAGATGTCCAACTCAGATGTCATCACCAACGATCTTGTAACCCCTTGGGTCAAGCAGGGACTTACCACCGAGACCGTTCGCCCGCTTGTAGCATTCTTAAATCCGGAAAATACCTATACCGTCTCCAAGTTTCAGACCGGCTGCGGCATCGTCGATATCATGATGCACACGATAGAACGTTATCTCACTGGTGATACCGAATGTGATCTCACCGAGCGTCTTGCAGAGGCATTGCTGGTTTCCGTGCGCGAAGCCGGACGCGTTGCCATCGCACATCCTGACGACTATGAAGCACGCGCGACCCTGATGTGGGCATCTTCCCTGTCCCACAACGACCTGACCGGCTGCGGCAAGCAGCGCAAGTTCCCAGCGCATAAGCTGGAGCATCCGATCTCTGCCCTGCATGATACCGTAGCGCACGGTGCTGGTCTGTCCGTCATCTTCCCTGCATGGGCGCAGTATGTCATGCAGCATGATATCATGAAGTTTGCACAGCTGGCAAACCGTGTCTGGGACTGCCCCATGAACTTCGACCATCCCGAGCGCACCGCACAGGCAGGCATCGAAGCGATGAAGCGTTACTTTACCGAGATCGGGATGCCGACCCACATGTCCGAACTGGGTCTCATGCCAGAGGACTATGCTGCGATCATTGACCTGACCACCAAGGGCGGCAAACAGCCGGTCAAGAGCTATATCGATCTGTACCCTGACGATATCCGTGCGATCTATGCACTTGCTGAATAAAGCAGGAGGTTTTTGATGAAACGTTTCATTTCCCGTATGTGTGGTGCTGTGTTCACCGCATCGCTTATACTTGCCGCTATACCAGCACCAACTGCTGCGGCTGCCGGTATTCAGGTCGCACTGGACGATAGACCGCTTTCATTTTCGGATGCCCAGCCGCTTATGCGCAATGACCGTACGTTTGTCCCCTTCCGTGCCATTTTTGAGAGCATGGGGGCTTCCGTTTCATGGGACAATGCGTCCCATACGGTCACTGCAAAGCGCGGAGACCGCACCATACAGCTGACGATCGGACGTAAGTCCTGTTCCGTCAGCCGCAGCGGTGCCGATCGCTCCTTTGTGACTGATGCCGCTCCCTTCATCGAGGGTGGACGCACCTATGTCCCCGTGCGCTTTGCCGCGCAGGCATTGGGTGCCGCAGTCGGCTGGGACAACAGTACCCAGACCGTTGTGATCGTGGACACAGAAAACATGATGCAAACCGCATTCAATGGTCAGTTTGAAAACATTGCTTCCATCGTCAAGTTTGCAAATACCTGTGTTCCTGTCATGCCGCGCACGGTGACCGGCTCCCTTGGCGCGACTTTCACTTTCCATACCGCCATGGGGGATCTGCCTGCATCCATCACCGGCTCGCTCTCCGGCAAGGAAAATCTGGAGGCCACCGAGTTTTCTGTAAATCTTCAAACAGACCGTTCCGCGATCGAAGCCGCAATCGCAGCCAACGAAGGACTCAATGTCATAGATGAAAATGTAGATGTGCTGCTGCAAAAGATGGAAAACATCACTGCAAACGGCATCATCAGCCGCGCAGACGGAAAGCTGTATCTGAAGTCAGACTTTCTGACCGAAGTTGGCATTCAGAGAGGGGCTTGGGCTATGAAGCCCCTTAAGATCGGTGCAGGTCTGACAGCCGTCAAAAATGCCGATGCGATCGATTTTGTATGTGCAGCAGCGCAGCGCGAGACCCTGTCTCTGGGCAGCAGCACTTCGCAGGTACGCACCGTACTGGAGCGTCTGTCCGATCAGTCTGCCTCCCTGTCGGGCGCAAATACGGCCAGTGCTGATCTGTGGTATCAGCAGGACGATTTTACATCCGTCTATCTTTCCCTCTCCTCCGATCAGGTGCTGACTGTCACACGAACAGCAGCTCAGGACGGCAACCTCATCTCCAAAATGACCCTTATGCATCGCACAAACGGAACTTCTTTGACCTATGAAAAGAATACAGATGCCTACAGTGCAGCTGTCCGCATTGATCTGACCCCCGGTGCACCTTCCTCTGCGCCTGCGATCCGTCCTGCCTGAATGTACAGCGCGGGTCGAGGGCAAAATCCAAGGCTTGGATTTTGAAGATTTGGGGTCGCTTTGCTCCAATCAAAAACAGCGAAAAGCTTTTTTCTACAAGCCGGACCAGCCATGAAAATCATGGCTGGTTTTCTCTGTTTTTCTGTATTTATTTTCTATTTCGTTGTAAAAGCAATTGCAATTCGCTTCCAAAAATAGTAAACTAAAGCTTAAGAGCGATCTTACCCTATCGCTTTTGCACAAACTGTAACAAATCGGTGCAAAATAGCTGATTTTTCGAACCTGTAATTGTAGAAATTCATGCTTGATAATTCCTACTGCATCGGTGTATATTAAATACAGAACATAAACTCCATAAGGAGGAGAACTATAAATGAATCGTTTTGTTTATGCAGACAACGCGGCAACTACGCCCATGTCTGAATCTGTATACGAGGCTATGAAGCCCTATCTGACCGAGTGCTACGGCAACCCATCTTCTCTTTATCGCATCGGTCGCGAAGCTCACCGCGCGATCGACGGCGCACGCAAGAAGGTCGCTGAGGCGATCGGTGCGGCAGAACCAAAGGAGATCATCTTCACGGGCGGCGGCTCTCAAGCGGACAACCTCGCGATCCGCGGCTATGTCAAGGGACGCTCCGCGCGCGGTCGCAAACACATCATCACCTCCAAGATCGAGCACCATGCAGTCCTCTATACCTGTCAGGCACTCGAGAAGGAAGGCTATCCGGTCACCTACCTCGATGTTGACCGCGAGGGTCATGTGGATCTGCAGCAGCTCAAGGCTGCAATTTCCGACCAGACCGCGATCGTCACCATCATGGCTGCCAACAATGAGATCGGCACCATTCAGGATCTCAAGGCGATCGCTGAGATCGCTCATGCCCACGGTGCTGTCTTCCATACCGACGCCGTACAGGCAGTCGGTCACATGCACATCAATGTGCAGGAGATGGGTATCGATCTGTTGTCCCTCTCCGGTCATAAGTTCCGCGGCCCCAAGGGTATTGGTGCGCTCTATCTTCGCAAGGGTATCGCACTCGATCCGCTGGTACACGGCGGCGGTCAGGAGCGCGGTCTGGCATCGGGCACAGAAAATGTTGCTGGTATCATCGGGCTGGGACAGGCGATCGAGGACGCAACCGGAGCCAATCTGGACGAAAAGATGGGCTATGTCAAGAAGCTCACCGACCGTCTGACCAAGGGCATCATGGACAAGATCCCTTACACCCACTTCACAGGCGATCCAATCAACCGTCTGCCAGGGACTGCTTCCTTTGTGTTTGAAGCGATCGAAGGCGAGGGTTTGATCCTCCGTCTGGATCTTGCAGGCATCTGCGGCTCCACTGGTTCCGCCTGCTCGACCGGCTCTCTCGATCCATCCCATGTCCTCATGGCGATCGGTCTGCCGCATGAGATCGCACATGGTTCGCTGCGCCTGACTCTGGGTGATCAGAACACCGAGGAAGACGTAGATTACCTCATCGAAAAGGTCTCCGAGGTCGTTGCGACCCTGCGCGAAATGAGCCCTGTCTGGGCCGATGGCAAACCGGATATGAGTTCGGCCTGCGACCTGCATCATGAACACCACCACTAATCGTTTTTTGTTTGATAAAGGAGATAATTTATTATGGATTACAGCGATAAGGTCTTTGACCATTTTACAAACCCACGCAATGTTGGCGAGATCGAGGACGCAAGCGGTGTCGGTGAAGTCGGCAACGCAAAGTGCGGCGATATCATGAAGATCTACCTGAAAGTTTCCGATGACGGCATCATTGAGGATGTCAAGTTCAAGACATTCGGCTGCGGTGCTGCAATCGCAACCTCTTCTATGGCAACCGAGATGGTCAAGGGTAAGTCTCTGGAAGAAGCACTCAAACTGACCAATCAGGCTGTGGCAGAGGCATTGGACGGTCTGCCGCCGGTCAAGATGCACTGCTCCGTACTGGCTGAGGAAGCCCTGCGTTCTGCCATTGCTGACTATTACCGTAAGCAGGGCAAGGACCCCGAGGCACTGCTGGGCTGTTCCTGTGACTGTTCCTCCTGCCACTGCGAACACTAATTTCAAAACACCTGCGGATCGCGTAAGCTTCCGTAAATCAGGGCAGATTGCAAAATCTGCCCTTTTGCCGTTTTCTTCTCGCATTCATTTCTTGGGATTTCCCGACAGGAGACTGTTATGCAAAATATTACATTAAGTATTTCCAGCTTTTCTGAATACAAAAAGTTATATAACGAGCTATTGGCAGGTAAAACCCCTGCACTTGCCGTCGGACTGCCTCCCATTGCCAAGGCACAGCTTGCCGCCGCCCTGCGTCTTGAAACTTCGCGCCCTGTCTGCATCATCACGGACGAGGATACTGCCGCTCTGCGTCTGGCTGCCGATCTGGAAGCATTCTCTGAGCAGCCTGTTTTGCATATCCCGGCGCGCGAACTGACCATGGCAGGCATGGAAGGAATGTCCCGTCAGTACGAGCAGACACGCATCGCGGCATTGTCGCGTCTGTCTTCTGCTCCCCTGATCACCCTGTCTGCCGCAGCCCTTGTGCAGAAAACACTTCCGCCACATATTTTAGGATCTGCCAGTCTGACCATCCGTACAGGCGATCTCATCCCACTGCCTGATCTCACCCGTCAGCTTGTGACCGCTGGCTATCAGCGCTGTGTACAGGTAGAAGGCCCTGGTCAGTTCTCTGTGCGCGGCGGCATTCTGGATATCTTTCCCCCATGCGCACACACACCGGCTCGTATCGAGTTTTGGGGAGATGAGATCGACTCGATCGCGCGATTCGATGTTGGCTCACAGCGGCGTGGAGATGGGCTGGATTCCCTAACCTGCCTTCCCTGCATGGAGACGCTTCCCTCCTTTGCACCTGGTGGGATCGCTGGCTTATGCAGACAGCTGGAGCAGGCACCTCGCAGCCGACGCAAAAAGCACCCCGATCTCATCCGCAATTTGGAACGCGATATTGAACGCCTGACCGAGACCCACGGTCTGCCTGCGGCAGATAAATATTTACCGCTTATCTATCCGGATGCCGCAACCCCACTTGATTATCTGCCCGAAAATACCATCTTTCTGATCGATGACACGCCCAGACTGCGTGAAGCTGTGCATGGCTATATCCTCCGTTTGGTGGGCGATCTGGAGGCACTCACCGAGCGCGGCGAACTGCCGCAGGAACCACACGCCTTTGCTTTGGATTTCTCTGCTCTGTGCCGCAGTCTATCCAGCCGCCCGCTCGTCCGTCTGGATACCTTTCTCAATACGGTCGATGAACTCGCCCCCAAAACACTTGTCAGCTTTGCCGTCAACCAAATGAACGCCTTTGGCGGCTCATTCGATATGGCTGCCGCTGATATCCAGAGTTTCCTCAGCCAGAAGCGTGCCGTCTGCGTAGTTTGCAGTTCGGAACTACGCTGCAAAAACATGCAGGAGGAGCTTGCCGCCCATGATATCACCGCGATCCTGACCGATCGCCTGCCTGCCGCCGGACGCGTGCATATTTTGGAAGGTGCACTCTCCGCCGGTCTGGAGTATCCCGAACTGGGACTCATCATCCTGACAGAGGGCCATGCACCCGTGCGCAAGAGATCTGCCCATTCCAAAAAATCCAACCGCGATCGTGTGAAAAGCTATACCGATCTCACTCCCGGTGATCTGGTCGTACATGAACACCACGGCATCGGGCGTTATATCGGCATGGAGCGTATGCGCATCGACGGCGGCGAACGCGATTTTATCAAGATCGCATTTGCCGGAACCGACTTTCTCTATGTCCCTGCGACCTCACTCGATCTGATTTCCAAATATATCGGTGGCGGTGAACCGGAAAAGATACGCCTGAACAAGCTGGGCGGTGCCGATTGGCAGCGCGCACGCACACGCGCGAAGGCTGCCGCCAAGGAACTGGCCGCCGGTCTCTTACAGCTTTATGCCGAGCGCAGCCGCCTCAAGGGCTATGCCTTTCCTGCCGATGATATTTGGCAGCGCGAATTTGAGCAGGCCTTTCCCTATGAGGAAACTGAAGATCAGCTGCGCTGTATCGCAGAGATCAAGCAGGATATGCAGTCCGATCGCCCTATGGATCGTCTGCTGTGCGGTGACGTTGGATTCGGTAAAACAGAGGTTGCCCTGCGTGCCGTGATGAAATGCATCCTGTCCGGCAAGCAGGCTGCGATCCTCGTACCGACCACCGTGCTCGCACGTCAGCACTATCTGACAGCCATGCAGCGTTTTTCCGGTTATCCCGTCAAGATCGAGCTGCTTTCTCGCCATAAAACTCCCTCCGAGCAAAAAAAGATCCTCGATCAGCTGCAATCCGGTATGGTCGACCTCATCATTGGCACACATAAGCTGTTCAATAAGAAGATCAAGTTCCGCGACCTCGGTCTTCTGGTCATTGATGAGGAACAGCGGTTTGGCGTCAGCCATAAGGAGAAGCTCAAGGAACTTTCCAAGCAGATCGACGTCCTCACCCTCTCCGCGACGCCCATCCCTCGTACCCTGAATATGGCACTCTCCGGCATCCGCGATATGTCTGCCATTGAAGAGCCGCCGCACGACCGTTGGCCGGTGCAGACCTATGTGACCGAGTACAATGAACTCATCATCAACGATGCCATTCGTCGTGAGCTGGCACGCGGTGGTCAGGTCTATTATCTGCATAACTATGTGGAATCCATCGAACAGACTGCCCTGCGCATCCAGCGCGATTTTCCAGAGGCACGCATTGGAATTGCGCATGGTAAAATGCACATGCGTGCACTTTCCAATGTGATGAACGATATGAGTGATGGCGCACTCGACATCCTGGTCTGTACAACTATTATCGAGACCGGCATCGATATCCCGAACGCCAATACCCTGATCATCGAAAATGCCGACCACATGGGGCTTGCACAACTGCACCAGATCCGCGGCCGCGTGGGGCGTTCCAGCCGCCGCGCCTTTGCCTATCTTACTTTCCGCCGCGGCAAGGTACTGTCCGAAACCTCACAGAAGCGATTGTCTGCGATCCGCGAATTTGCGGAATTCGGTTCCGGCTTCAAAATTGCCATGCGTGATCTTGAGATACGCGGTGCAGGCAATGTCTTAGGCCCTGAACAGTCCGGACACATGATGAGCGTGGGCTATGACCTGTATCTCAAACTGCTCGAAGAAGCTGTACTGGAAGAAAAAGGTGAAACCCCACCGCAGCGCGTAGAATGTGCGGCAGAATTTACCCTGTCTGCAAATCTGCCCACCGAATATGTAGAAGACCCCGGTCAGCGTGTCGATCTGTATCGCCGCATCGCGCTCATTCGCTCCGAGGAGGGACGCAGTGATCTGCTCGACGAGTTGATCGACCGCTATGGTGAGCCGCCCACTGAGGCAATTGCGCTTCTGGATATCGCACTCTTACGCGCATGTGCAAGTGAACAGGGGATCACCGAGATCAAGCAGGAGAATGGCCGCCTGCTCCTCACCTTTGCGCAGGCTGATTTCCGCCGCCTGTCTATCCTGTGCAGCGATAAGTCCTTCTCCGGACGCTTGCTGCTCAATGCAGGCAGTACCCCCTATCTGTCCCTGCGCCTTGCGCCCAATGAGACCCCTCTGGAAATGGCGCAGATCCTCATACAAAAATATGCCGAAACACAGTCGGCATGCTAAGGAGCATTTATGGATAAAACTTTTGGCAAAAGAGACCCCAATCTCACTTATTTTGACCGTCCCGGTGCATATCTCATCTGTATCAAGGATGGAAAACTCGCCTGTGTGCAGACCCCAAAAGGATATTTCCTGCTGGGCGGAGGCATTGAGCAAGGCGAAAGCCAGACAGACTGCATTCACAGAGAGTGTCTGGAGGAAGCCGGACTTTCCGTGACCCTCACGCGGTCCTTCTGTGCAGCAGACAGCTATACCATTCATCCACGGATCGGTCCTTTTCACCCGATCCAATACTACTATCTGGGCACGATCGGAGCGCGTGTACAAGATCCCATTGAGCCTGACCACACCTTTGTGTGGCTTCCTCTTACAGAAATCGAAAATATGTATGTCCCCCAGCAAATCTGGGCGGTACAGCGTGCCATGAAACAGGAGTGATCTTACAATGTTATTTATTCATTATCCCAAATGTTCCACCTGCGTCAAAGCAAAAAACTGGCTGGAATCCCACGGCAAGACCTTTGAAAGCCGTGATATCAAGACAGAAAACCCAACCGTCGAGGAGCTGCGTCTGTGGCATCAGAAAAGCGGTATGCCGCTCAAAAAGTTCTTTAACACGAGCGGTATGATCTACCGTGAAATGGGACTCAAAGACAAGCTCCCCACGATGAACGCGGAGGAACAGCTTCAGCTCCTCGCCAGTGATGGCATGCTGGTCAAACGCCCGCTCGTGATCGATGGAGATACGATCCTGATCGGCTTCCGCGAAAAAGAATGGGAAGCCGCCCTCTGACACGAATCTTTTCAACATACAAAAGCGCGTCAGCTTATACTGACGCGCTGAGGCTGTCGAAGAACCTTCGACAGCCTTTCCAGGGGAACCCAGTCCCCCTAGATACAGAGCCAGTTCCGGTAGAAACTGGCTCTGATACCCCCGGTTTCGCGCCCGATGGCGCGGGTCGTGGGCAAAAACCAAGGCTCATGTCCTTGGTTTTTGAAAATTTTAAGTCACTTTGCTCCACACGAAAACTGCAAAAAGGCTTTTTTGACAGTCTGAGCGCGTCAGCTTATACTGACGCGCTTTTTCTCTTGACTTCCGAGTTTTTGTGCCGCGATCTGCATTTGCTCCGCAGTCGGTTCCCAGTCGAACATGATCTCGACCAGATGATCCCTGTAACACAACAAATATACAGGCTGTGCGCTGTCCTCATCATACTCCTGATAGACCTCTTGTGCCCCCCACGGTGCGGCATCTGCCGCCTCATAGCGGCGCGTATCCCATTTTCCCCGATGCTGTCCAAGCTTTGCCGCCTTGCAGAGATCGTATAGAGCCGCAAGCTTGACTTCTGTTATGGCATAGGACAGTTCTGGAACATCGCGGCTTTGGGTCAGCGGCCACTGCGTATATTCTGTATTCGCCAACACGAAGGTTGCACTTTTCCTTGCCTCAGTTGACCAATCCTTCTGTGCTGTTTGCAGCAGATCCTGCACATAGAGGGGCAGCGGATCGGCAAACACCTCCATCCTCCAACCGTTCAAACCATAATGACTCACAGGCTTATGATCATCCGCAGAGATAAACCAGCCAATGCCAAAAATCATGGCAAGGGTAAGGCACACGCATAAGCCGATGGACACTGCCTGATTGATGCCGCGTGAAACGCCCTGCCGTTTCATTTCAGCCATTCCTGCATTGCTGATGGCAACGATCCCAAATACACCGGAAAGGGAGAGAAAGGCGATCTTAGGGTTTACCAAAAACAATACCAGTATAACGATTTCCAAACCCATCAAAGTAAAATTGATTTTGATTTTCCTTTTCACCGGTGGCAAAACACCATATTCTGCTTGTCGTTTTGCCTTTCGATACCACAAAATATACTTCCCCGTGGTACATAGGGAGATCACCAGCAGCATGAGCCATAGCAACGGTATATAGCACTGGATCGGATTGGAAAAGAACGTGATTGGAGACTGCGCAAACTGCATATAAGCAAGTGCCAGCTGGCTGAGACTGAGCAGAACATTGAACCCCTGTCCCAAAAGCCATTGCCTGCACATCACATGGTGAATGGTTTGCAGATGTACGAGTGCGTCCGTTTCAATGGGCACAGGGTCTTCATCCTCATGATAGAACACCTGCATTTTCCCATTCCGCGCCGCAAGCTTCCAGCCATCCTTGGTGCAGTATTCCTCCATTTCCAGCAGACCCTCTGCGTTTTCCGGATCAAATTCCGATATATTGGGTAAATATGTGACCGTAAAATGGAGTTTTCTCGGTTCTATCCTGCGATATTTCCAGAGGTAAACGCCGATCACTTCGATCATCCAGCCCTTTTGTGCCATCTGTTCCAGATGTTCTGCGATCCCTGTGCAATCATAGGGCGCAAAGGATTCGAACCTTCTTTTTGTGTCTTTCATGGGGTATCCTCCTCTCCAAAGATCCTTTCATAGTCCACAGCCTGTGCACGCAGTCTCGCATACTCCCGATCCAGCATTTCCCTGCCTTTTCCCGTCAAGATATAACTGCGGCGGCGACCCTCCACCTTAGTCTCACGGATCATTCCTGCATCCAAAAACTGTTCCAGCAGGTGATAGAGCGTCCCTGAGCCGACTCCTACACGCCCGTCCGTCATCTCGGGCACACGGTCTAAAATATCCATTCCATAGCATTCCTGCGTCAGACACAGCAAGATATAAAACATCTGCTCAGTCAAGGTTTGAAATTTTTCTCTCGGCATGAAGATCCCCCCTATTCTCGATATTCGAGTTTATAGCTGTATTATATTCTCGATATTCGAGATTGTCAAGGATAAAAAGAGCGATGGACAAGAGTTTTCTCGTTCATCGCTCCAAAACAATTGATATTATTCTGCCGGTTGCTCCTCTGTTCCTTCCTTTTCCGGATCGGAAGACGGTGTACCGGTCTCTTCATCGGCCTGCGGCTCTGCATTTTCCGCATCTGGCGCACTCTGCTCGCCATCATCTGCGGTTTGTGCTGTTTCACCGATAATTTTCATCAGGTTGTCATAGCTGACCTCTCCATAAGTATCGGTATGCTCAATCTTCGCAGATTCCACAAGCGCAGTCACTTCCTCATCAAAGGTCTTGCCTGTGATCTGATGGATCAGCTGCTGACGCACATCCGGGGACATCTGCTCGGTTGTCAGCGGCTCACGCTTCAAAATATGCCAGCCAAACGGGCTCTTAACGAGTTTGGTCGAGGTCGTACCCGGTTCCAATGCCTTTGCCTCGTTATAGAACTCCTGCACCATTTCCCCATCTGTGAATACATAGCCCTCCGGATACATTTCCATGCCCGGATCTTCATTGTACTGCTTTACGAGTGCGTCAAAATCCTCTCCGGCTTTTACCTTTTCGAGTGCTTCGTTTGCCTTGCTCTCCGCAGCCTTGAGTGCTTCCCCTGTGAGCGGCTCTCCCAGTCCGTCTACGGACTGCACGAGGATGTGCTTGGCACAGAGGTAATTTTCATTGAACGCATCCAGGATCGCCTGCTCGGTTGCCTTGGTGCCATTTTCTCCATAATATGCCTTCTCGATGGCACCCAGATAAGCAGAGGTCGCAACCGTATTATCATAGATCTGCATGGTATAATCAAAGCTTGCCAGCCATTCGTCAAACAGCTGCTTTCCGCCCATCTGTTCGATCTGCATTTGCTTGTCCTGTGCGGCTCTTTCCTTTTCGTCACGCGTCAGCTTGAGGTTCAGCCCTTCAAACTCGCTCGTAATGGAGCGCATATAAGCCGCCTGCTGATCAGCCATCTCAAACAACTGGCTGATAAATGGCTCGCCCATCTGGGGATCGCTCCAAACGGAAGCATCAAAGCCATAATAGCCCAACATATTCTCCATGTACATCTTATTGTACTTGAGGTATGCGCGGAACTCATCTGCGTGTACTTCGTCTCCATTGACGGTCAGCATAACCGGTTCCGATGAACGAATGGGCTTATACTTGATGTTCGGAATCCCATAGGTCATCGTGATCCCTACTACGGCAGCCGTTGCCACTGCCATTGCCAAGATCCGTTTGCCAAATGTCTTAATCATTCCCATAACTCCCTTGTGTGTTTTATCGCACCCTTTGTGCGGTTTGCTTTTCTATTATAGCATCCCTGTGTGAAAAACACAATGTTGTACACAGAATCGTCACAAACACAAAATAACCTGTCAAAAAGTATTTTCACGATTTCATTTTAGAGCGAGATGACCCAAAATTTTTCAAAATCCAAGGCCATGTGCCTTGAATTTTGCCTGTGATCTGCACAAATGCGTGCGAAACCAAGCGTATCAGGGACAGTACCTGCCCGTGCTGTATGGAGAGGGTTCTGATCCTCCCAGAGAGACCGCTGAAGTTTTTCGACAGTCTCGCGCATGCCTATTTGAGCTTTCTCCGCTGTACATGATAGGTCACGCGCGGCAGCAGCCATTCAGGAGCCAGTCGACGTGCAGTCATGGCTGCTTTCATACCCATTCCAGGCACGATGACCTGCCGTTTGCGCAGCAGTCCACGCACTGCGATGCGTGCACATCGCTTGGCATCCATCCCCGGCACAGAAAACCGTACATCTGCAACGTCATTGAACTCGGTCTTCACAGGTCCTGGACACAGCGCAGAAACGACGACCGCGCTTCCATCATGCCGCAGTTCCTCACGCACGGCTTCTGTCAGGCGCAGAACATAATTCTTGGTCGCATAATAGGTCGCCATCAGCGGTCCTGCCATAAATCCGGCAGAGGATGCTACATTTAAGATGTAGCCCCGATTATAGAGACGGAAATCATGCAGGAACAGTTTGGTCAGGATATGTACCGCCACGACATTGGTGCGGATCATTTCCAGCTCGCGCTCCAAATCAGTCGTTGCAAACGGACCGCATACGCCAAAGCCTGCATTATTCACCACGATCTCCAGATCTTCCGAACGGGCGCGGCAATACAGCATGCGGCACTGTTCGGCATCAGACAGATCATATTCCAGAATCCGGCATTTGACGGTAAGCTCCCGTGCCAGTGCCTCCAAACGGTCGCGCCGCCGTGCCACCAAGATCAGTTCATACCCACGCGCAGCAAGTTCGCGTGCGATCTCCATTCCAATTCCGGACGATGCGCCCGTAATCAATGCTTTCATTGTTCTTCCTCCTGTTCTATCCGATATCTTTCATGGCATATGCCCTTGTTTTTTCAGATTTCTTCCATCATAGCGCATTTTTTGTCAATGGTCAATCCTCGTTTTAAATCCTCTATGACCGTGCAGAATATAGATGCGGATAAAATACCTGCGGATTCTTTCAAATGCGCGGATTCACCTTGAAAATACCATTCCATGTGATAAAATAAAACTATAACCAGAGAAAAAGGAGGTCTATCTTATGAACGAACTGGATACAAGACTCTATACTCTGCTCGAACGTCCTGCCCGTGCAGAAGAACTCAAAAAATATCTGCCGGCTTATTCCAAACAACAGATTCGGGAATCACTTGACCGCCTGACCGCAGACGGAAAGATCCTGAAAAATAAAAAGAACCGCTATGCACATGCCGAGCATTACGGCTGTCTTACCGGTGTTTTTCAAGCGACCGACCGCGGATTCGGCTTTGTCACGCCGGAAACACCGGACGGCTTGGGCGATGTGTTCATCCCCCCCCATTCGACCGGAAAGGCATGGCAGGGAGACCGCGTGCTTGTACGCCTCATCGACTCTGGACGCGGACACAAGCGTGAGGGCGAGATCCTTCGTATCCTGACACTGTGTCAGGATGAGGTCATCGGCACGGTCATGAAGCGCGGCAAGAGCGTTTTTGTCCGCCCGACCTCAAAAAAATACCCCGAACTCGTGATCCCCAAAAACCGTGCGCTCGATGCACAATCCGGAGACCGTGTCGCGGTCAAGGTCATCTTCCGAGGAGAAGGCCGCGTCACAGCGCAGGGCGCAATCATCAAGGTATTCGGAAAGAATGGTACGATGGATGCCTCGATTGCCTCCATCCTGCACGAAAACGGCATTGTCGTTCCGTTTCCTGAGGAAGTGCTTCGGCAAGCCGATGCCTGCGGCGATGCCGTCGATCCTTCTGAAGCTGCCGTGCGCATGGATCTGCGCGATCAGCTGATTTTTACCATTGACGGCGACGACGCACGCGATTTTGACGACGCCGTTTCCCTCGAACCAATGGAAAACGGACACCTGCTGCTTGGTGTGCACATTGCTGATGTATCTCACTATGTAACACCTGCTTCCCCACTCGATGATGAGGCATACCGCCGCGGTACGTCTGTCTATTATCCAGGGCATGTCGTGCCTATGCTGCCCGTTGCGCTTTCGAACGGTATTTGCTCGCTCAATCCCAATGTCGATCGTCTCGCATTTTCCGCTCTGATGGAGTATGACCGTGATGGGCGATGCCACCATACACGCTTTGCCAAAACAGTCATTTGCTCCAAAGCGCGTATGACCTACCGCAAGATGAACGAGATCTTTGACGGAGACACGGATCGCCGCAAGGAATACGACTTTTTGACGGAAACTGCCGATCGCATGCATGCACTCTCCCTTGCGATGCGCCGCCGCCGTATGGAGCGCGGTGCCCTCGACCTCGACCTGCCAGAAGCTGAGATCCTGACCGATGAGACCGGTGAACCGACTGAGGTCACTTTCCGCTCGCGCGGCGATGCAGAAAAGATGATCGAGGAATTCATGCTGGCAGCAAACGAAGCCGTTGCGGCCTTTATGGATAAGCGCGGAGATCCCACCGTTTATCGCGTCCATGAAAATCCCGATCCGGAAAAGCTGCGTGCCTTTGCCATGTTTGCGCGTCCGTTTGGCTATCGGGTCGATCCCTCCAAACCAAACGACACCGCACAGCTGCAAGCCATTTTGGACGGTGCCAAGAATGATCCCAAGCAGCGTGCCCTGCCAACACTCCTGCTCCGTGCGCTCGCGCGTGCACGGTACGATGCCGAATGTCTGGGGCACTATGGCTTGCAGGCAAGGGAATATCTGCACTTCACCTCTCCGATCCGCCGCTATCCTGATCTTGTTGCACATCGGATGCTGTTCAAGGCGATCTCAGGACAGCAGTACACCAAGGCAGATACCGTATTCTGTGAAGAAGCCGCAGCACAGTCCACCACGCGTGAGCTTGCCGCCGATACTGCCGAACGCGATATCGATAAGCTGTATCTTGCCGCCTATATGGAACAGTTTATCGGGGAGGACTTCGATGCCGAGATCTCCGGCGTGACTGCATTTGGTGTCTTCGTGACGCTGCATAACGCTGTGGAAGGTCTCGTGCGGCTGGAAGATCTGCCCGGTGATGATTATGAATTCGACGACCAGAAAATGATGCTCATTGGCAGACGCTCTCACATGCGCTACACCATGGGTACCCCCATGCGTGTACGGCTGACCGCTGCCTCTCGCATTACCGGTCTCATTGACTTTATTCCAGCACCTGAAAGGAATTGACCCATGCCCGGACTTATCTTAGAGGGCGGAACGTTCCGCCCGATCTTCTCCAGCGGCATCATGGATGCCCTGCTTGCGCATGATCTTATGTTTGACTATGTGATCGGTGTTTCTGCCGGTATCACGAATGGATTCTCCTATCTCTCCCGTCAAAGCGGACGCAATCTGGATGTATTATGCCAGTATCGCACCGATAAACGGTATATGTCCGCGCGCAATTACCTCAAAGAGGGTTCTGTCTTTGGGGTGGATTTCGTGTTCGATACCATCCCGAATGAGCTGCTCCCGTTTGACTGGGATGCGTTCCACGCCTATCAGGGCAAAGTCCTGATAGGGGTGACCAACGCGCGTACCGGAAAGTGTGAATATCTGGATGGACGCGCACTTGATCCAAAATGCACCATGCTGCGTGCGACCTGCGCCATTCCGCTTTATTTCCATCCGGTTCCAATCGGCAGTGAGATCTATTATGATGGTGGGATCTCTGATTCTATCCCCATCCGGAAAGCACTTGCAGACGGCAGCCGAAAGAATCTCATCATCCTGACACAGCCTGCCGGATACCGCAAAAAGGTGCAGCATTCCAACCGTGCGGCAGCAGCCATCCTGCGCCGTCAGTATCCAAAAATGGCAGAGACCATTTTGAATCGTCCAAAGATGTACAATGAGACCGTGTGTTTCTGCGAACATCTTGCCGCGCACCAGCCACAGAACACCGTGCTCCTGCGCCCCAGCAAACCGATCGATTCGTTTGAACGCGATATCCACAAGCTGACCGCCGCCTATCAGGAGGGCTATCAGCTGGCAGAGCAGCATATCGAGCAAATCAAAGCATTGTTCGCTTAGCAAAAAACACTGTATTCTGTAAATAAAAATGTGATTTTCTTGATTTATCCGTACGAATTTTATGGTTTTTCTTCACTCCAAACGAATCAATCACCCTGTCAAATACTTATAGCTTCTATTAAAAAAATATCGCAAAAAAGATGTACCCCATGCTTTTTGGGAAAAGTCAACAAACAATATAGCATCGTAATATATTTATATACCAATCACTTGCATCAAGTAAAAAGGTCTGAAAACACAAACGCTTTCAGACCTTTTATCTATTTATGCAGTTTTAACCGCCAAATACCTTGATCATAAAGCCTGCGGCGATCGCAGAACCGATGACACCTGCAACGTTCGGGCCCATGGCGTGCATGAGCAGGAAGTTTGCAGGGTTTGCCTTTTGTCCCTCGACCTGTGATACTCGCGCTGCCATTGGAACTGCCGAAACGCCAGCCGAACCAATGAGCGGATTGATCTTACCGCCTGACAAATGATACATGATCTTGCCGAACATCAAGCCGCCAGCCGTGGACAGCATGAATGCCAGCAGACCCAAACCAATGATCATCAGTGTTTCCCAGCGCAGGAAGGTCGCTGCAGTTGCCTTACAGCCAACCGACAAGCCAAGGAAAATCGTTACGATATTGATGAGCGCATTCTGTGCGGTATCCGACAGACGATCCACAACGCCACACTCCTTGAACAGGTTACCCAGCATCAGCATACCAATGAGCGGTGCGGTTTCCGGCAGAAGCAGAATAACGAAGATCGCAACCACGATTGGAAACGCGATCTTTTCCGCCTTGGAGACGGTGCGCAGCTGCTCCATCTTGACCTCTCGCTCCTTCTTGGTAGTGAGGAGACGCATGAGCGGCGGCTGGATCATCGGAATAAGTGCCATATAGGAATACGCCGCGATTGCGATCGGGGGCAGATACTCGGGTGCCAGCTTGGAAGCGGTCAGAATGGCAGTCGGACCGTCCGCGCCGCCAATGACGCCAATTGCAGCCGCAACTTTTTCCGGGAATCCCAGACCCAGAGCAAGTAAAAATGCGGAGAAAATACCGAACTGTGCCGCCGCACCCAAGAGCATGGAGGACGGACGCGCAATCAGAGGGCCAAAATCTGTCATTGCGCCGATCCCCAGAAAGATGATCGAGGGATAGATCGCATACTGTACACCTTGATAGAACACCCAAAACAGACCGACATTTCCATTTGCATCTGGTGGATTGAGCAGACCTGTGAGCGGAAAGTTTGCCATCAGAACGCCAAAGGCGATCGGAACCAGCAAGAGCGGCTCAAACTTTTTTACAATGCCCATGTACAGCAGGATGCACGCGATCACGATCATAATGAGATTGCGCGGCTCCTGTACCAGTGCGGCAAATCCGGACTCAGCAAAAATCTTTTGCAGCGTTCCAATGAAGGAGAATTCCATAATTTTTCTCCTCCTTTAAGACAGCGTACACAAAGCTGTACCGGTTTCCACTGTGCTTCCTTTATTGATATGCACGCCAGCGATCACACCATCACGCGACGCGCAGATTTCGTTTTCCATCTTCATGGCTTCCAGAATGAACAGGACATCGCCTGCCTTTACCATTGCGCCCGGCTGACAGCATACCTCCAGAATGGTGCCCGGCATCGGTGCCGCGATTTTCTCGCCCGAGACGGCCTCTGGCGGTGTTGCCATGGAGGCCATAGGCTGCTGCATCATAGGCTGTGCTCCCATCTGCTGCATGGGCTGCTGCATCATAGGTACCGCCATCTGCTGCATAGGCTGCTGCATTTGCGGCATCATAGGTTGCTGCATCACAGGCTGCTGCATGACGGGTTGCTGCATGACGGGTTGCTGCATCTGCTGCATCATGGGCTGCTGCATTTGCTGCATAGGTGCGCCTCCCATGGGATCGCCCATATAGACTGCCGTTGCCTGCCCACGTTCGACCTCTACTTCATATTTCTTTCCGTTTAATGTAACGACATACTTCATGGTTCATTATCTCCCCTGTATTACAGTTCCTTGATTTTCCGGAATACCAACTCTGAGAGTGGGATCCCAGTCTCGTAGCTGACGATCGCCATCACGCAAGCAGCTGTTTTTTCATCGACACCAATCAGTACCACATCTCCGCCGTATGCCGCAGGTGCGCTGGGATGATCTGATACCAGTTCAACAGCACTGACAGATTGGTGCGCTGGCTGTTCTTCTTTTGTTCGTTCTTCGGGCTCTTTTTTCTGGGTCTTTGTAAAAACACGCACAACACCAGAAATCATTGGAATGAGGAGACATAGAACTGCCAATACGAGAAATACGATCGCGATACCCGATACTGCAATCAAAAGAGATTCCATATCCAGACTCATTCTGTCACCTCCTCAATGCTATACGGCGTTACAAACGCACGTCTCATCTCTCGCGCCGCAAAGTACTGTTCCGCCTGCTGAGGAAACGCGATATACGAAAGTACATCCAGGTCACTTTCTGCGCGGCTTCCAAGCTGCTTCTTCGCTTCTGGAAATTCCGGCTCCAATGTTTCTGCATAGCGTCCTTCGATCGGTGCTTTATCGCCCAACACCTTATGCATGAGGGTCTCATCCAGTTTTCCGGGTGCTCTGCCATACTCTCCATGAATATATGCCTTGATCTCCTTGCCGATATTTTGATAACGCTGCCCAAGCAGTACATTGACTGTAGCCTGCACGCCGACCATCTGGCTCAGTGGGGTCACGAGCGGCGGATAGCCCAGATCGGCACGCACACGTGGTGTCTCCTCCAACACTTCATCCAGACGATCAATGGCATTCTGCGCCTTGAGCTGCGCTACCAGATTGGACAGCATACCGCCGGGGATCTGGTAGGTCAACACATCGGTCTTTGTGGTAAGCACATAGGGATCAAAGGTGCCATCTGCCAAAAACTTCTTCTGAACGGGCGTAAAGAAATCATTGACTTCCTTGAGCTTTGCAGCATCCGTGCCGCAGGAGATCCCCATTTGCTCCAGTGCATATACCATAGTCTGTGTCGCAGGCTGGCTGGTGCCGCCAGAAAAGCAAGCAGTCGCGGTATCGATACCATCTGCGCCGGCCTCGGCAGCCTTGAGGTAGGTCATGTGCGCCAGACCCGTTGTCGTATGGGTATGCACAAATACAGGCAGCTTGATCGCCTTCTTGATCGCACTGACAAGGTCAAAACATTCCTTTGGACTCATAATGCCTGCCATGTCCTTGATGCACAGTGATGCACAGCCCATTTCCTCGATCTCTTTTGCAAGACTCACATAGAGTTCCAGATCGTGAATGGGCGAGAGTGTATAACAGATCGTTCCCTGCGCATGGCCGCCTGCCTCATTGCACGCTTCTACGGCTGTCCTGATATTGCGCAGATCGTTGAGCGCATCAAAAATGCGAATGATATCAACACCATTTTCTACGGCTGCACGCACAAAGCGTCTTACTGTATCATCTGAGTAATGATGATACCCCAGCAGGTTTTGACCACGCAGGAGCATTTGCAGCTTGGTATGCTTCATATGCTTTTTGATCGTACGCAGACGCTCCCATGGGTCTTCAGAAAGATAGCGAAGGCATGCATCAAAGGTCGCACCACCCCAACACTCGATCGCGTAGTAACCTGCCTGATCCATGAGGTCAAGAGCCCCTTCAAAATCCGATTGCGGCATACGCGTTGCCATGAGCGATTGCTGGGCATCGCGCAGCACAGTCTCTGTAATTTTCATTTTCATCAAGTCGTCACTTCCTTTTCCAAAAGGTTTTAGCCCTATGCCAAATCCTATCTATGTTATCATATCACAACTGCATGTAAAATAAAACATTTCTGGGCATTTCAATCCGGAAAAAGCAAAAAACTTCTGCCCCTCCCAGAGTCTTATGCAAGCCATTGACTTTTTCCTTCAGATACGGTATCATTAAAAATGCAGTTGACCCGTCTGTTCGAGTCCGGCGAAACCTTTAAATTGAATCATTCTTGTATATGCCCCCGTACCTCACCAGGATAGAGGGTCCGCCTGCTAAGGTTGCGTTACAACAATCACCTCTTAAAAATTAGGCAATCGTCAAAAGTAAATATAATCTATATGTCTCTATAGCTCAGCAGGATAGAGCATTCGCCTCCTAAGGTTGCGTTACAACAATCACCTCTTAAAATTAGGCAATCGT
>JAHHRO010000025.1 GCA_020025755.1 Butyricicoccus sp.
TCACGCGAGCGTTCATGGAGGGGCTGTAAAAGCGTGCATCGCACCAATTTGTAAAAAGGCTGCATAGATCCGCCCTGCGGCGGAGATCATACTTTCACACCCCTTGGGGCAAGACGAAGAAAAAATCCGACTTCAGAAATCCCGCCTGTGGCGGAGGTCATACTTTCATACCCTTTCGGCGGCAGATAGGCAAACCGGATGGAGAGGGAAGGGTAGGATTCCAAAGGAAAAGGAAACCGCAAGGTTTCCTATCCTTTGGCCGCCGTCGCCGGCGCGACACGTTACTCTTTGCTTCTAAGCAAATTTTTTTAGCAGAAAGGAAAACCCTACGGACGTTCCCCAAAAAAGTCTCTCCTGCTTCTCGAAGCAAATCTTATTTATCAGAAAAGAAAATCCTACGGACATTCCAAACTCTGCGCAATATGTGCGAGCATAAACTTTCCCCTCAGAGGATCGAACAACCAAACAGTTCCCTTTCGTTTGGAAGCAGCTTGTGTAGAAACGCTTGCGCCCTCCTCCTGTGGGATTTTGGAGCATATTGTATCAGGGGAAATATCCTTTCGTGTTATTACCTAGAGTATTCAAAACAAAATTTGTGATTTTGTATCGAAAAATATTTGAAAATATGAAAAATGACCTTTTGCCGCTGAAAAATAAGCAGGAAATGCGCCCTGTGCGGTCAAAACTTCTTTACAAGACGGTAATTTCTGGTAATCTGTAGATACAGGATATCACCGCGAGAAGGAGGGCATTTCCCATATGACACCCATGTTTCATCTTGTCGGAAGCGAGCGACAGCTTCGACGCATTCGCACCACACAAATTTCCCGAAACCCGTATCAGCCGCGTAAGTATTTTGAACCGGAAGCCATTCGTCAGCTGGCAGACTCCATCCGCCAATATGGTGTGCTCAATCCGCTGACTGTACGCCGGACAACCGATGGATATGAACTCATTGCCGGAGAACGCCGCCTGCGTGCGGCGCGTGCCGCCGGACTGTCTGAAGTGCCTTGCCTCATTATGAGTGCAACAGAGGAGGACTCCTCCGCGATCGCATTGGTCGAAAACTTGCAGCGTCGGGACTTGGACTTTTTTGAGGAAGCAGCAGGCTATCGCCAGCTCATTGACCGATATGGCTTGACACAGGAGGAAGCCGCCCATCGGGTAGGAAAAACGCAAAGCGCAGTTGCCAATAAACTGCGTCTGCTCAAGCTGTCTCCGGAAACAATGCAGATGATTCGGGATGGCGGACTAACAGAACGTCATGCGCGCGCCATTCTACGACTGCCAACCGAAGAACAGCGTTGCAATACCATTGAGAAGATCATTGCACAACAGTGGAATGTCAGCCGCACAGAGCAGTATATCGAGCATCTCCTGACTGCACCGCCAGAGCAGCCGACCGGAACCGTGCGTCGTCTCATTAAGGATGTACGCCTGTTCCTGAACACAGTGGACAAAGCGGTGGGTCTCATGAAAGAGTCCGGAGTGGAGACAAGCTATGAAAAAGAGCAGCGTGACGATGGGATTCTGGTCAAAATCCTGATTCCCAACGCAAGACGCTAAAATTGATCCCGATGATTTATCATAGATTCCTCCGCTGTGCGGGGGATTTTTTGTTATAAGGGATTGGGAAAAGGGAGAAGGATTGCCGTCGATTTGGGGCGAGAAAGTATAGAAGTTTCACGTGAAACATTTCCATAGCCCTTGTGGATACTGTGAGGGATAGATGACAAGAACTGTCGATTTGTATGGAGTTCTGTGTAATCACCTGTGAAATCATGTGTTCTGGCTTGAAAATAGCTGTCGCTGTGATATAATAAAGAAGACTATCAAAGACGGTCGGAGCGTGATTTTCATGGTCTCCAATCGGGAAAGGGCAACGGCAATGGCTAAAATCGTTGCACTCATCAACCAGAAAGGCGGCGTGGGGAAGACAACCACGGCGGTCAATCTGGCGTGTGCGCTGACAGAAAAAGGGAAAAAGGTGTTGCTGTGTGACTTCGATCCACAGGGCAATGCAACCTCTGGTGTGGGGTTGGAACCGCATGAGCTGGACACCTCGATCTATAAACTCATCATCGCGGACGATCCAAAGGTACAGCCTGCGATCGTGCATACCAAGTGGGTCGATGTCTTAGGTTCCAACGTCGATCTCGCTGGTGCGGAGATTGATTTGATCGCGTTGGAGCGGCGAGAGTATCGCCTGAAGGATGTACTCGATCAGGTGCGAGAGGATTATGATTTCATTATCATTGATTGTCCCCCGTCCCTGGGGATTCTGACGCTCAACTGTCTGTGTGCGGCAGACTCTTTTATGGTGCCGCTGCAAACAGAATACTATGCGCTTGAGGGATTGTCACAGCTGATGGCAACCGTGCGCTCGGTACAGCGTGGACTCAATCGCAAGATCCGCATTGAGGGGATCCTGCTTACGATGTATGATGGACGCACCAATCTTGCGGTGCAGGTGGTAGAAGAAGTCAAAAAACACTTTGGCGATCGCGTTTATGCGTCGGTCGTGCCGCGTAATGTGCGTCTGTCAGAGGCACCCAGTCATGGGCAGCCGATCACGGCGTATGATCGTTCATGCCGCGGTGCGGAAGCATATCTTGCAGTCGCGGAGGAGTTTTTAGAAAAGAACCAGTAAGGAGGACATCATGTCAAAAGCAAAGGGCGGTCTTGGTAAAGGCTTTGGCGCATTACTGGGAGAGAGTCTGTTCGCAGAGGATGATGCAGGCGGTGTGTCCACCTTACCTATGACGCTCATCGAGCCAAATCGCGAACAGCCGCGTAAAATGTTTGAGCCGGAAGCCATGCGTGAGTTGACCAAATCCATTGCCATGCATGGTGTGGTCACGCCGATCACGGTGCGCAAGAGCGAAGGGGAATACTATCAGATCATTGCAGGAGAACGCCGCTGGCGCGCAGCTCGCTCGGCAGGTTTGACCGAGATCCCTGCACTTGTGATCGAGGCAGATGATAAAACGGTCATGGAGCTGGCTTTGATCGAGAACTTGCAGCGTCAGGATCTCAATCCGGTCGAGGAGGCAGAGGGCTATCATTGCCTCATGGATGAATATGGACTGACACAGGAGCAGGTTGCTGAGCGTGTTGGAAAATCTCGTCCGGCAGTTGCCAATGCGCTGCGCCTGTTGTCTCTGCCCAAGCAGGCACAGGATATGGTCGCGGTCGGCACGCTGTCAGCAGGGCACGCACGCGCTGTGCTGGCAATCAAAAATGAAGAACAGCGCACCTCTGAGGTGTTGGAAAAAATGGCGGGTATGAGTGTACGGCAGGCCGAGAAGTTTGCGAAAGAGCTTGGACATGCCTGCGACGAGACACCACAGCAGCCAACACCATTTGTTGTAGATTATACAGCAGAGTTATCCAAGAAGTTAGAGGATGTACTGGGACGGCGTGTTCGGATCGAGCAGGGCAAGAACGCAGGCACGATCTCGCTGGAGTTCTATGGCGCGGAAGATCTGGAACGACTGAGCGCAGCACTTGAAAAACTGTCGATTTGACAGGTGGGAGGTTTCTGAATGAATCATAATAAGGATACGGCTGCAAAGCCAGAAGGTCCGGCAGAAAAACATCAGGAGTCCAAAAAGTTTTTGGTTTTCTATGTCATCGGATTATTCTGCGTTGCGCTGGCACTGATATTGCTGAGTTATGTCTCGCAGGTACGCGCAGACCGCAGGCTCAATGAACTGAGCAGCCAGCTGACCACACAGACCAGTGCGGTAGAAGGCGCAAATGCACGCTTACAGGTTCTCCAGCATTCGGTAGAGGAGCAGGGCAGAGTGCTGAGTGAACAGCAGAAGACACTTGATGCACTGATGAAGGAAACAGATACAGAGACTGTGGAAGATATGGTCGCGAAGGTAGAGCGTCTGAGTGTACAGAAAACGATCCTGTATCAGCTTACGATGGCACAGCAGGAAATGGCACAGCAAAAGAAGGCTGAGGCAAAAACGCGTCTCGATGCACTGGTCAAGGAGCATGGTTTGGAAGTGCTCAATGGCACAGACAAGGATGCGCTGCTCAAGGATGAGGTTGCCGCAATCTTTACTTCGCTGTATAATCAGGTGGGAACACCGTAAATTTTAATCAATAAACAAAGGGGTAGACCAAAATGTTAGACATTCGATTTGTCCGAGAAAATCCAGAAGTGGTCAAGGAAAATATTCGCAAGAAGTTTCAGGAAGACAAGCTGCCGCTCGTAGATGAAGTCATTGAACTTGATGCAAAGCTGCGTGCAGCCATCAAGGAGGCAGACGACCTGCGTTCCAACCGCAAAAAGCTGTCCAAATATATTGGCACGCTGATGGGTCAGGCAAAGAAAGATCCATCCAAGGCGGAAGAAGCAGAGAATGTCAAAAAGCAGGTCACGGCACAGGCAGATCATCTTGCTGAGCTGGAAGTTCTCGAAGCTGAACTTCAGGAAAAGGTCACCAAGATCATGATGATTATTCCGCAGATCATCGACCCATCGGTTCCGATTGGTCCGGATGATAGCGCAAATGTTGAGGCTGGCCGCTATGGTGAGCCGGTCGTGCCGGATTACGAGATCCCGTACCATACCCAGATCATGGAAAGCTTCAACGGCATTGATCTGGACAGCGCAGGCCGCGTTGCAGGCAATGGCTTCTATTATCTCATGGGTGATATCGCGCGTCTGCACGAGGCTGTGATCGCGTATGCACGCGATTTCATGATCGGTAAGGGCTTTACCTACTGCATCCCACCCTTCATGATCCGCGGCAATGTGGTAACAGGTGTTATGTCCTTTGCGGAGATGGATGCGATGATGTACAAGATTGAGGGCGAGGATCTTTACCTGATCGGTACTTCGGAGCACTCCATGATCGGTAAGTTCATTGATCAGATCGTACCGGAAAATCAGCTTCCGCAGACCTTGACTTCTTATTCTCCGTGCTTCCGCAAGGAGAAGGGGGCGCATGGCATCGAGGAGCGCGGCGTATACCGCATCCACCAGTTCGAAAAGCAGGAAATGGTCGTTGTGTGCCGTCCGGAGGAGTCGATGGACTGGTATGAGAAGATGTGGCGTTACTCGGTAGAACTGTTCCAGAGTCTGGAGGTTCCGGTGCGTCAGCTGGAATGCTGCTCGGGTGATCTGGCAGACCTCAAGGTCAAGTCCTGTGATATCGAGGCATGGAGCCCGCGTCAGAAGAAGTATTTTGAAGTGTGTTCCTGTTCGAACTTGGGCGATGCACAGGCACGCCGTTTGAAGATCCGTGTACGCGGCGAAGACGGCAGTCTCTATCTTGCGCATACCCTCAACAACACTGTTGTTGCACCACCGCGTATGTTGATCGCGTTCTTGGAAAACCATTTGCAGGCAGATGGTACAGTGACCATTCCAAAGGTACTTCAGCCATATATGGGCGGTACAGAGATTTTGGTTCCAAAGACCAAGTAAGAAAGCAGGGGCGCGTTAAGCGTCCCTGTATTTTTTTGATATCGAGATTTGTTTTCCACAATATGTGGATAAAATAAAAGAAAAGGGGGAAGCGATTTTGCGGAAATCCAGAAACACAAAAGGACGTATTGTTTCAGCTGCGTGGCGTCTATTCTATGAACAGGGCTATGATGATACGACTGTAGATGAAATTATTTTAGAATCCGGCACTTCCAAGGGTTCCTTTTATCATTATTTTGAAGGCAAGGATTCCCTGTTGAGCTCACTGTCCTATTTGTTTGATGAAAAATATGAAGCGTTGGTCTGTGAAATGGATGCAGAAATGAATGGCTTTGACAAGCTTATTTATTTGAATCAGGAGCTGTTCTCGATGATCGAAAACAGCATTTCCATTGATCTGCTGGCACGTCTTTATTCTTCGCAGCTGATCACGCGCGGTGAAAAGCACTTGCTGGATCGCTCCCGCTTTTATTATCGTCTGCTGCGTGAAATCATGATCGAGGGACAGCAGAAAGGACAGCTCACAGAAGATCTGACAGTGAATGAGATGGTCAAGATGTATGCCTTGTGTGAACGCGCCCTGATCTATGATTGGTGTATTTCAGGGGGAGAATATTCCCTGCGTGCATACGGAAAACAGATGATGCCGCGTTTTTTAAGTACGATTCAAATAAAGGCTGAAAAATAATTTCATAATTTGTCTAAATTTCGTATTGTTAAAAAATCCCGATTTTTTCGGGATTTTTTTCATTTAAGAAAATAAAAGTATAGAATAAAGTCTATACTTTGTTCTGTGTTGCAGTCTATTTTTATTCATGATATAATAGGCAGCATGTGATGGGGAATCGCTCACACACCTATAATTTGATGCGTAACATATAAGCATATCCGCTGTTTTACGCATTTGGATGTACAAAATAAGTCATTTTTGAGAAAGGGGTATATTGGATATGACAACGGCACAGATTGGCATTTCGGTGACGATTATACTTTATCTGCTGGCGATGCTGGGCATCGGTCTTGTCTGCTCGAAGAAGAACGTGGATACCGATGATTTTTATTTGGGAGGACGAAAGCTTGGACCATTCGTAACGGCAATGAGTGCAGAAGCCTCGGATATGAGTTCATGGCTCCTGATGGGACTGCCGGGGCTTGCATATCTGACAGGCATTGCAGATGCAGGATGGACAGCGATCGGGCTTGCGATCGGTACCTATGTCAACTGGCTGATCATCGCAAAGCGCATCCGTATCTATTCTCATGTGGCAAACAATGCGATCACGGTACCTGATTTTTTCCACAATCGGTTTCGCGATAAAAGCGGAATTTTGATGAGTGTATCGGCTGTGGTCATCCTTGTATTCTTTGTTCCATATACTGCTTCGGGATTTGCGGCTTGCGGCAAGCTGTTTTCCAGTCTCTTTGGTGTAGATTATTTTGCGGCAATGGTGATTTCTGCCATTGTAATCGTGGGGTATACTGCAATGGGTGGATTCCTTGCCGCATCTACCACGGACTTTATCCAGTCTATTGTGATGTCCATCGCGCTCATCGTGGTGCTGGGATTTGGCATTTATACCGCAGGCGGAATGGATGCAGTCATAGACAATGCGCGCACTTTACCGGGATATCTCAGCATGAGCC
Source organism: Butyricicoccus sp. (assembly GCA_020025755.1). Lineage (GTDB taxonomy): Bacteria > Bacillota > Clostridia > Oscillospirales > Butyricicoccaceae > Butyricicoccus. The sequence continues at coordinate 7,091 of JAHHRO010000025.1, forward strand.
TGACACATGATCCGGCAACAGGGACTGCTTCTGCCTATGGCATGCTCAACCGCATCTCCATGCTGTGCTGGGGGCTGGGTTACTTTGGTATGCCGCACATTCTGCTTCGCTTTATGGCGATCGAGGATGAGAAGAAGCTGGGACTCTCCCGCCGTATTGCTTCGGTTTGGGTCGTGATCTCTCTGGTTGTAGGCGTGTTGATCGGTGTTGTTGGCTTGGCTATGACAGCCGTGGGAAAACTCATGCCTTTGAGTGGTACGGACTCGGAGACCATCATTGTACGAATTGCAGACCTGCTCAGTCAGCATGGCATGCTGTGTGCAGTTTTGGCTGGTTTGATTCTGGCAGGTATTCTGGCTTCTACCATGTCAACGGCAGATTCTCAGCTGCTTGCCGCATCCTCTGCGGTATCAGAAAATCTGATCCAAGGCGTATTGGGGCATAAGATGAAGCCAATGCAGAGCATGCAGATGGCGCGTGTTACGCTCTTGCTGATCTCGGTTGTCGGTATCTTTCTGGCACGCGACCCGAACAGCTCGGTCTTTGGCATTGTATCATTTGCGTGGGCAGGCTTCGGTGCCGCCTTTGGTCCAGTTGTCGTGTTTGCGCTGTTCTGGCGCAGAACCAACCGATCGGGTGCGATCGCAGGTATGCTTGTGGGCGGTATAATGGTATTCGTTTGGAAATATCTGGTGCGTCCGCTTGGTGGACTCTGGGACATCTATGAACTCATGCCTGCATTTGCATTTGCTTGTCTGGCGATCTGGGGGGTCAGCTTGCTGACACCAGCCCCAGAGAAGGAGATTCTGGATGAATTCGATGCAGTAAAGGAACGGGTAAAACAGGTCTGAAATAAGACAGGGACAGGGAAAACCGCTCGGACGAAAAAGATCGTCTGAGCGGTTTTTTGCATCTTCCAAAATGTTTCACATGAAACATTAGGAGTGCCAGCAGCAGAATATATAAATGATATGATCCCAAGTTTCCTGATCGGTCGTGCCTGTAGCTGGAATGCCGCAGGCTTTTTGTATGCGAAGGACTGCCTGCTCGGTTGTGCGATCATAGACTCCGTTGAGACTGGGCTGAATGAGATTGACAAAATGGCGCGAGATCGACGCAAGCATTGCTTGCAGCATCCAGACCTCATCGTTCTGAGAGCCACGGGAGAGCGGCTCAGAAAGGATATAAGAGAAGGGTTTATTTTTCATTGTGCCGCCTCCATGTTTGGTTGAATAAGCTGTGATTGTCGGGCGAGGGTATCCCATGTGATGGGTCCGACGATACCAGAGGGGGAGATACCGAAAAGATCTTGTGCAACCAGAATATCGGCTTCAGTCTGTGTACCAAAGTAACCTGTCAAGGGAAGCGGTTGAATTTCCGGATACCGGCTGGATAGGGTATTGAGCCATGTCTGCACCTGCCGTACATCATTTCCGGACATACCCTCCACCAGACGGCGTGGGAAAATCGGGATCGAATCCGGAGTGTTCTGGTCTATGAACGTATTTTGAATATCGGCATAGATCTCGTTCATGCGATCCCATGTTTCTTTGCCAACAATCCCATCCACAGGCAGATCGAATTGCTTTTGAAATTCCTTGACGGCTTCTTCTGTTTGCGCTCCAAAATCGCCATCAACATTTACGGGAGTCAGTCCGGGATAGAAGGAAGCAATGATGGACAGATAGTATTGCACGGTGGAGACCGGTTCTCCCTTTGCACCGCGCTGTAAAAATGGTGGGAAGATATTGGTTACATCCTCCAGCTGTACGCCTTCACTGGTCAGCTCGGCGAGTTTTGTGATTGCGGCATATAGATAGGCAATGCGATACCATGTCTGCTTGCCAACGATCCCATCGGGATTGAGACCGAAGATCTCTTGAAAGGCTTTGACAGCTTCGACGGTGCTTTGGTCAAAGGCACCATTGACAGGATAGATCTTTGGAATTGCCGGATAGTTATTGGAGATGCGGTTCAGGCGCAGCTGTATGGTGCGGACAGGATCTGCAAGATCGCCGAACTGGAGTGCATAGCCGGGATAGGAACCGATATTAGGGGCGATTGGTGCATTCTGTACGATATTGAGGTTATTGCCATAGAATGAGGTTAGGATCTCATAGGGCGTTTTTCCGGCTTCTGCCAAGGGAACAGTACCCCATTGGCTCAGCCCGTCACAGGTGACCGTTGTGCCGTTGCAGTACTGTGCAAAGAGGGGTTCAACGGCGTCGGGGCGCGTTAAGTAGTCATCGAACAATTCATCAACGATATCTGATACATTATCGAAAATATCGCGTCCGTCCACATAGGCCTGATCGAAGGCAGTGGAGTTGGTGATATCAAAGTCATAGCCCTGTGAGCGATACCACTCCGTATAGATGCGGTTGAGCGCAAAGGATACCTGTGCATAGACATTGGCACGGATCGCATTTTCCGGCCAAGTCGGATAGATCTCGGAGGAAGCAACATTCTTGATGTAGTAGGGGAACGGGACCGTCACGTTGCGCGCATTCGCGTTATTGGGTCTGCCAAGATGTACTGTGATCGTTTCGGGAATGGTCGGAAGTGCCATCAGCGAACCTCCTTTGTCTGATTGAAATCATTGAGGGTCTCAGGGGGTAAGATGTTGATATTGGTTGAGGGACGGCCAGATGTCTCTGGGGAAAGAGAGACCGGAAGGGTGGAGGCGATACCGGGAAAGATCGAGATATCTTCGATCTGTGCCGACTGATATCCCGGCAAATCTACTTTCACAGAATAATTGAGATAGGGGATGGGCTGATCGGGACGGATGGATTCTTCCAGTGCCGGAGCAGGCAGCTCCATGACAGAGGTGCGGCCGGAAGCGTCCGTGCGCACGGTGCGGTATAAAACGGGGAGCTCGCCCTCTGGCTGTGCGTAGACAGTGACGAGGGCGTTCGGGAGCGGAATGGTTCCCTGCGCGGCTGTGACCGCAACACGCAGAAAGCCAAGAGCCTTGGGATAATCTGCCATAAAACAGTTCACTCCTTAAAAAGTATCAATATAGCGTGCGCTGCAAGAGCAGCACTGTCTTATTCTATGACCGGAAAAGAACAGAAATGCAGGGTGGGCAGGTGCAAGGTTTGGTCATTTTCCGCGATTTCTCAAGGAATGTTTCACGTGAAACGCTCGAGGAGGTGGGCACTCATTTACAGAGCGTTCAAAGTTTTTCCGTATTCCTGACACAATCTTCTGTTATAATAAAAATAGAAATTTGGGGGGCAGACGGACTGTCTGCCCAGAAAGAGGAACTATCGTATGAAAGAAGTCAAACAACCCGATCGCAAGCGCATCCTGTATTTTTACAGCATTGCGATCGCACTTCTGCTCATCGGAAACCTGCTGCTTCCCAGCCTGATCGCACCGAGAACCAAGTCAGTCAGCTATAATGAATTTGTAGCAATGGCACAGGAGGGGAAGATCGCACAGGCAGAGATCCAGAGCAAGGACAATCGCATTGTATTTACGGTCGGTGATAGCAAGAACAAGAAAGAACAGGTCTATGTAACAGCACTTGTAGATGATCCCGATCTGATTGGACGTCTGCTGGATGCCAAGGTAGACTTCACGAAAATCTGGCCAACGGCACCTTCTCCGTTTTTGACCGCGGTACTGCCATTCCTGTTCATTATGGGATTTGGCATGTGGATGACCCGCTCGATGCAGAAGAAGATGGGATCAGGCGCGATGAGCTTTGGCAAGTCGAATGCCAAGATGTATGTGGCGTCTGAGACGGGAATTCATTTTGCAGATGTACAGGGCGAAGACGAGGCGAAGGAACTGCTCACAGAGATCGTCGATTTCCTGCATGATCCACAGCGGTATGCAGATATCGGCGCACATATCCCCAAGGGCGCGCTGCTGGTAGGCCCTCCAGGTACAGGTAAAACACTGCTTGCCAAGGCAGTTGCAGGTGAAGCCAATGTGCCGTTCTTCTCGATCTCCGGCTCGGAGTTTGTGGAAATGTTTGTGGGCATGGGTGCGGCGAAGGTGCGTGACCTGTTTAAGCAGGCAAACGAAAAAGCACCCTGCATCGTGTTTATTGATGAGATCGATACCATTGGTAAAAAGCGTGAAGGCTCTGGCGGTATGGGTGGAAACGATGAGCGTGAGCAGACGCTCAACCAGCTGCTGACCGAGATGGATGGCTTTGATGGTAGCAAGGGTGTTGTGATTCTGGCAGCAACCAACCGTCCGGAATCCCTTGATCCGGCACTCTTGCGACCAGGGCGTTTTGACCGCCGTGTACCCGTTGAGCTGCCCGACCTCATTGGACGTGAGGCGATCCTGAAGGTACATGCACAAAAGGTCAAGTGTGAGCAGGGACTGGACTTCAATGCAATCGCGCGTATGGCAGCAGGTGCATCGGGTGCGGAACTTGCCAATATGGTGAATGAGGCGGCACTCCGCGCAGTCCGTGCCGGACGGGATAAGGTTGCGCAGTCTGATTTGGAAGAAAGCGTAGAAGTGGTCATTGCCGGTTACCAAAAGAAAAATAAGATCCTGTCCAATAAGGAAAAGCTGATCGTATCCTATCACGAGATTGGTCATGCACTGGTTGCTGCCCTGCAAAGTCACTCGGCTCCAGTGACCAAAATTACGATCATTCCGCGTACCTCGGGTGCACTGGGATATACCATGCAGGTGGAGCAGGAGGAGCATAATCTGATGAGTCGGGAAGAACTGGCGAACAAGATCGCGACCTTGACCGGTGGCCGTGTGGCAGAGGAACTTGCGCTTCATTCCATTACAACAGGTGCATCGAATGATATTGAGCAGGCAACGCGATTGGCGCGTGCAATGATCTCGCGTTATGGTATGAGTGATGCCTTTGGCATGATAGCATTTGAGCAGGTACACAATGCATATCTCGGTGGGGATGCGTCCATGGCTTGTGCAGATAAAACCGCGGCGGAGATCGATCAAATGGTCGTTACCTTGGTGCGCAAGCAGTACGACAAGGCAAAGCAGCTTCTGAGTGAGAACATGGATAAGCTGCACGCGCTCTCCAAGTATCTTTATGATCATGAGACCATCACAGGCGATGAGTTTATGAAGCTGTTGGAGGAGCCTAAGCTGGAAATGGAAAAAGAAGCAGCAGAATAATATCATACTGTATAAGTAAGCCCCGAATCGGTAAGACCGATTCGGGGCTTGAGGCTGTCGAAGAACCTTCGACAGCCTTTCCAGGGGAACCCAGTCCCCCTGGATACAGAGCCAGTTCCGGTAGAAACTGGCTCTGATACCCCCGGTTTCGCGCCCGATAGCGCGGGTCGAGGGCAAAATCCAAGGCACATGTCCTTGGATTTTGAAAATTTTAAGTCGCTTTGCTCCAATAAAAAACAGCGAAAAGCCTTTTTCTACAAGCTGACGCCCCGAATCGGTAAGACCGATTCGGGGCTTTTCAGAAGTCTGTAAAATTTTTGAGGCTTGTTGGAAAAGTCAATTGACTTTTGGGGGGACATACAGTATCATAAAAATTAACGAGTATTAGTTGAGGAGGGAATGTTATGGAACTTAAGGGGACACGAACGGAAAAGAATATCAAGGCTGCACTTGCTGGCGAGTCTATTGCAAGAAATAAATATACCTACTATGCAGATCGGGCGCGCAAAGAAGGAAGTCCGGAGGTTGCTGCAATGTTTGAGCGCATGGCAGGCAATGAATCCATCCATGCAAAGATTTGGTTTACAGCGCTGCACGGTGAGGTCGGCAGCGACATGGAGAACCTGCGCAGTGCCGCAAAGGGCGAGTTTGAGGAATGGTCGTCCATGTATCCGGAGTTTGCCAAGATCGCACGCGAGGAAGGCTTCGAGAAGCTGGCAGCTACCTTTGAGCGCGTAGCAGAGATCGAAAAGAACCATGAAAAGCAGTTCATGGAAGCGATGATCCAGCTGGCTAAGGCAAACAAGGCAGAGAATCGCGCTGTGTTGGAGAAAGCAGAAGAACATACCGTACAGAAGAAGCCGGGTTATCGCTGCGTATTCTGCGGCGCGGTCTATGAAAGCCGTCTGGATGTCTGCCCGGTTTGTGAAGCGATCGGTTCCTTTGAACCTTGTACCATGCTGGTATAAATACAGTTCCCTTGTCTGCCGCGAGAGGCTGTTTGAAAAACCGAAAATTTGTCTTTTTCTACAGGGAGCGGCTTCGCCGGTTCAATTAAGTAGATTTTTTTGACAGGATGAGACAGCAGATACAATCTGCTGTCTTTCTTTTTTAGATCAATGTAACATTGTAGGTGCGGAACCAGCTATCGATTTGCAGTAGATACGCGAAGATCTGAGGGGTGCGCATAAGCTGTCCGTACCACGGTACAGACAGGTCATCCGGATGCGCCATCAAATTTTCGATGGCTTTTTTCGAGAACAGCTCGGGCAGGATCGAAGTGGGATCGTTCAGTTTTTTGAGAAGCAGTTCGGTGACACGCGCGGTGTAAATAGGGGAACAAGTGCGCGGATAGGGGCTTTTCTTGCGCCAGACGATCTCCTCCGGAAGCGTATCTGCAAAGGCTTTGCGCAGGATACCCTTTTCCCGTCCGTCCAACGCCTTGAACTTCCACGGCATATTGTAGGCGTATTCTACAATCCGATGGTCGCAGAATGGCACACGAACTTCAAGCCCTGTGTACATGCTCATGCGATCCTTTCGGTCGAGCAGGGTTGCCATGAACCATTGCAGATTGAGCAGGAACATTTCGCGCATCCGTGCTTCCTTGGCATCATCCGTATCCAGTTTGGGCGCGGCGCGGCAGGTGCGCAGATAGTGTGCATGTACAAATTCCGCACTGTCACGGAGCAGTCCGTCATGCACGATCGCGCATCGAAGGTCGGTCGAACGCGACCATGGGAAGCCGTCGGTGTTCAGGATGGATGCTTCATGATACCACGGATATCCGCCGAACAGCTCATCGGCACATTCCCCTGATTGACAGACAGTAAAGCCGTGCTGACGAACCGCCTGACAGAACAGCAGGAGAGAAGAATCAATATCTGCCATACCCGGGAGATCACGCGCCTTGACGGCATCCGGCAGGGCATCCGCCAGATCGGAATGCTCCAGTATGATCTCATGGTGGGTTGTGCCAAGAAAATCACTCATCTGTTGAATATACGAACTATCATAATCTGGCTGAAAAATACTCTGAGTAAAGTATTTTTCATTGTCTCGATAATCGACTGAGAAGGTATGAAGTGACTCACCGCGGTCGCGGAGGGTACGGGAAGCGAGCATGGACAGGATAGAGGAATCCAGACCGCCAGACAGGAATGTGCAAAGTGGGACATCGGAAACCAGCTGGCGTTTTGCGGCATCCTCAACCAGCCATCGGGTATGCTCGATGGTCTGCTCCAAGGTATCCGTATGCTCCTGCGCGGTCAGTCTCCAATAGAAGGATGGCTGTAAGCCGTGTTCCGTGTCGAAGGTGATATATTGACCCGGCAAAACAGAAGAAATGCCGTGGAAAACACCTGTGTGCGGAGGGCGTGCAGGGCCGAGCAAAAGCAATGTGCGCAGACCGTCTTCATCAAGCTGTGGCTCTATGGCAGGATGGCAGAACAGTGCTTTGATCTCCGAACCGAAGACGAGAAGCTGCCCACGCTGGGCATAAAAAAGCGGCTTGACACCAAGCCGATCACGGCATAAGGTCAGGCGCGCAGCTTGTTTGTCCCATAAGGCAAAGGCATAGATCCCGTTGAATTTTTGGAATGCGTCTGTGCCCCAAGCCAGATAGGCATGCAGGATTACTTCCGTATCTGAGTATCCGGTAAATGTGTGTCCAAGAGAGAGAAGCTGCGTGCGTAATTCCTGCGTGTTATATAACTCACCGTTATAAATTAAAATAATATTTCCGTCTGGACTATACATAGGTTGATTGCCACCATCTGGATCAACGACGATCAGGCGGCGGTGCACAAGAACTGCGAGCCGGTCTTCATAGATCCCTTCCCGATCAGGGCCACGGTGGGACAGACATTGCGCCATGCGTGCGCTCAATTCATTGGGACGCTTTACGCCAAGAGAAAAATCAATGCTTCCAGCAATACCACACATAATAGAGTCACTCCTTTATATCTTCTTGATAGCTTATGTAAGGCGGTTCCGATTTGGAACTGCTTTTTTTGTCGTTTGCAGGAAAGCAGAAATCTTTGTGTGGTATGGATTTGACAAAGCCTTCTTGCATCCGACAGGTTATGTATGGATAACATCCAAAATCAGCAATATCAACATGATACGGTATTTTGCAAGCGTTGTCCAGAAATTTCAAAGCAAAATGTTCGCGTATTTTCGACATAAAACAGAGAAAAAGAATGAAAAATGCCTTTTTAGATTGAAAAATGTTCGAAATTGAATTATTAAAACATACATGTTGCAAGAGTGTATGAGGAAGAAAACAGGGATAGGGGAAAACAACTGGGTACAGAGTTTTCAAATTTGCGGTTTTCCAAGAAAATCACAGAGTTTGCAGGATATATTATATCTATTTGCAGAGAATGAGAAAATATAGAATAAATATGCAGATGTGTTTTGTCGGGAAATCTTGTGGAAATGAAGTGCAGCGCAAAAAAATATACGAATTTTCCTGATACAATATTGCGAGCAACAAGATTCGGCTAAGACGGTCAGACCAAGTTCTCTACATACAAACAAATGCCGAAAAAAGACATGGAATATAGAAAATATACAAATTATCAATTGGTATTTTCGTAAGATTTGCAAATAAATAGAATTTCTGGGAGGGGACAGAAAGAGCGAAAAATATATGATATAAAACAAATACTTGGCAGGGGGAAGCGAGAGCAGACAGCGTATCCGTATGATTATAGCGAGATGATTTTTGAGAATGATTATACGATATATGAATAACATTGTGCAACTGAAAAATATAAAAAATGCAAAAAATCACAGAAGAAGATAGAACCATACAGAAAAAAGCGAAAACAGCGTATATTTGGGGGAACAGTGCAGCAGATCGAGCACAGACTGAGAAAGAGGCGCAGCATTACACAGGCTGTAAGGGCGGGGAGCGGCAAAGACAGATCATCTGTGTTCTGTGTAAGGGGATACCCTTTCCGTACAGCACAGCGCAGCAGGGCAATCAGGAAATGGAGGGAATGGATGCGGATCGAATCCGGAAAGCCATGACCGTTGTATGATGGGACAACCTGTGTGGCTGATGGGACTTGTGTGGCATGATCCAAGCGGACAAAAATATGTATCGGGGAGGAGCGCGGCATGGAAAAGAGGGGGCGGCATGATAGGCAGCAGGAGAATGTGCAGAGAGCAGTGTGCAAGCAATTCTGAAAGGCGGACGGAGAGATCCCCCCATATTGGACAGCAAGCGTATGCAAGCAGTGTCGGTGGGCGGTGGCGTGTGTGCATACACTGGGGATATATTGAGGAGAGCGGCTGGACGTTGGGAAGCCGTCTGCACAGCGCAGATCTGAACAAAGAACAGCTATACGGCAAAGCGGCTGGAAGCATTGTCAAAAGACTTGTTTGGGTAGGTACACCGATATGCTGTATGTTCAAGACAGTGTGCGGCATCCATATCGGAACATCAGAAAAGTTGAAAATAGCAGAGAAATCGCAGGAAAAGAGCTTTTTTAACGCGTTTGACATGCAAAATAAACAAAATGAACAAATATAAAACATGACTGTCGATCATGTTCAGATATATGTCAATTATGTTTAAACATGAAAGAACATGCATGAACATTTTGACAAATATGTTTAAACAAAACATAGAACGATTGACAAACAAAGTTAAACACAGTATCATAGAAAAGAACAAAGCGGAACAAACAGGAGGGATCGCTATGGATGGAAAGGAACTCAAGGGTTTGCGTGAGCATGCAGGGCTGACCCAGCAGCAACTGAGCCAGAAAACAGGTGTATCACGCAGCCTGATCTCACAATGGGAAAATGGTGTGATCTCGGTTTCTGCCGCGACAAAAAAGCGCATTGCCGATTTCTTTGGTGTGGATGCAATGTCCACTCCAAAAGAGAACACGGCAGAGGACATGCAGAGACCACCGCGCATTGTGACAAGTGAAGCGGCGCGGCAGGAACTGGACGCACTGACGCGGCAGTATATGGAACTCAACCGCAATTTGGAACAGGTATTGGGGCGGTTGGCAGAAGCTGATCTGTCTGCGCTGCGAGAGAGTGCGTCTGCGCTGATGCAGGCGGTGGATACCGAGACGGTTTTTCGGCAGGTCAAGTCGTTCCAGCAGCATAAAACGGCAAGCTCACGCGAGGAACTGGCAAGCGCACTGACGCGCCTGCTGGGGGAAGCGTAGAAAGACGGCAGATGGGTGTACTTGTGTCTCTGTCGCGAGACCGCGACACGTTTCTCTGCTTCTCGAAGCAAATTCATTTAGCAGGAATGAAAATCTGACGGATACCCCAACTCCCCATAGTCTGTACAAAAATTGATTTCCGTAGGATGGATGCGATATCCATTGCCCCCTGCCTGTTTCGTCTGATATAATCACAATAGAGATCAAGTCGTGAAATGATTTCCTGAACGGAGGAATTGACAGATATGAAAGATGGTTTTCTAAAGGCTGCGGCTGCAACACCGCGGATTCGGGTTGCAGACTGCGCATATAATACCGCGCGTGTGGAGGAATTGATTGCCACGGCGGCGGAGCAGGGCGTTTCCCTGTGCGTATTTCCGGAACTTGTACTGACAGGCTATACCTGTGGGGATCTGTTCCAGCAGGAGGCACTGCTGCAGGCGGCTGAAGATGGACTGAGACGTATTTTACAGAGCAGCGTGCGGTTTGCGGTCGTGTTTGCAGTGGGGCTGCCGGTTCAGGTGGACAATGCGCTCTATAACTGCGCCGCGATTTGTTATAAAGGTAAGCTGCTCGGACTGATCCCCAAGCAGAATGTTCCGAACTATGGGGAGTTTTATGAAGTACGTCATTTCACTTCGGGCGCAGGGATGCCCACCCGTATGGTACAGCTGTGCGGACAGGACGTGCCATTGGGCACAGATCTGTTGTTCCGCTGCCGTACCATGCCGGAATTCGTGCTGGGATGTGAAATCTGTGAGGATCTTTGGGTACCGCAGCCGCCGTCTGCACAGCTGGCACAGGCTGGCGCAACGGTGATCGTCAATCTTTCGGCTTCCTCGGAACTGGTCGGCAAGGCAAGCTATCGCCGTCAGCTGGTCGCAGGGCAGTCCGCACGGCTTGCATGCGGCTATTTATATGCGGATGCAGGATTAGGCGAATCGACACAGGATCTCGTTTTCTCCGGCCATGACCTCATTTGCGAAAATGGTACGGTGCTGGCAGAGTCCGAACGCTTTACGACGGGGCTTATTTTCAGTGAACTGGATCTGGGACGCCTTGTGCATGAACGTCGACGGATGAATACGTTCCGGCAGGATCACAGAGCCATGACCGAGATCTGGTTCGATCTGCCGCTGCATGAAGTCAGCCTGACCCGTACCTTTGCGCAGAAACCATTCGTGCCTGCAAACCATGTGGAATTGAATGACCGCTGTGCAGAGATCCTGCACATGCAGGCGGCAGGGCTTGCGACCCGTCTGCGCCATACGCGTGCAAAGGCGGCTGTCATCGGGCTTTCGGGCGGCTTGGATTCCACGCTCGCCCTGATCGTTACCGTGCATGCGTTCGATCTGCTCGGCTGGGAACGTTCGGGTATCCATACGGTCACGATGCCTTGCTTTGGCACGACACAGCGCACAAAGAGCAATGCAGAGCAACTGGCAGAGGCGTATGGTACGACGCTCAGGTGCATTGATATCAAGGCGGCTGTCACGCAGCATTTTGTCGATATCGGACACGATGCGGACAAGCTGGATGTTACCTTTGAAAATGCACAGGCGCGTCAGCGCACCTATCTACTCATGGATATTGCCAATCAGCTGGGCGGTCTCGTGATCGGTACGGGCGATCTGTCCGAGCTTGCGCTTGGCTGGGCAACCTATAACGGCGATCACATGTCCATGTATGGCGTCAATGCGTCCATTCCCAAAACGCTGGTGCGCGATCTGACGGCATTTGAGGCGGCGCGTGCGCCTGAGCAGCTGCGCAAGATCCTGCTCGATGTACTGGGAACACCAGTGTCTCCCGAACTGCTGCCGCCCAAGGATGGGGAGATCAGCCAGAAGACCGAGGAACTGGTCGGGCCGTATGAACTGCATGATTTCTTCCTTTATTATATGCTGCGCTTTGGATACCCACCACGCAAGCTGTACCGCGTGGCTGTGAACGCCTTCGAGGGGGTGCATGACAAAGCGGTCGTGAAGAAATGGCTCGTGATATTCATCCGCCGATTCTTTACCCAGCAGTTCAAACGATCCTGCCTGCCCGATGGCCCCAAGGTCGGCTCGGTATCCCTGTCTCCGCGTGGGGATTGGCGTATGCCGTCCGATGCCGTGAGTGAGGTGTGGCTGCGCGAAGCAGAGAATCTGGACTGACCCCAAAATAGAAAACTGTATGCGCGTCCTGCTGGCTGACCCTGCGAGCGGGACGCGCTTTTTTACAGGACCTAGATCCTATAAATACAGAATATTCACTATTAAAATAACGCAGTTATAATTGTTACAATAGAAATACAAAATGTATAAAAACGGAATAATTTAACGATATAAAACACATATTTGTCATCAAATACATAAAATAAATGACAATTGATTACGCTTATGTTACACATGCAGCATAAAACTTGAATTTGAAAAACTGTTTTGCTATCATAGGAGCATACACAAGGTGGGGGAGAACCCCGCAAGAATAAAAGGAGGAAATATTCCTATGAAGAATCTTAAGAAGGTTCTTGCTATGGTACTGGCTTTCGCTTGCACATTCACTATGTTCGCAAGTGCAAAGATGTACGAGGATGTCCAGCCGGGCACCGAGTTCTCTGAAGCTATCACCATGCTGTCTGATCTGGGTGTTATCCAGGGTAAGACCGACAACAAGTATCATCCGGAAGACACCATCACCCGTGCAGAGGCTTGCATGCTGATCACCCGTCTGATGACTGGCGACCCGACCGCAGCAGGTTTCGGCGGCGCACATCACTTTAAGGATGTTCCGGCAGGTCACTGGGCTAGCTCCGCAATCGGCTACTGTGTAGTAAACGGCGTTGCAGTTGGCGTTGATGCAGCTGGTACAAAGTTTGAGCCGAACCGCCCGATCAAGGACAAGGAATTCGTAACCATGGTCGTTCGTGCACTGGGCTACGAGACTCCGGATATGAAGCAGAACTTCCCGTTCGGCTATATGTCTGCTGCTCGTGCAATCGGTCTGCTGGAAGACGTGAACATGATCCCGGATACCGATGCACTCCGTGGTGAGGACGCTCAGGTCATCTACAACGCAATGTTCGCTGATTACGCACGCGGCGCAAAGCGCACAAACGTTGCACATGGTACTTCTGTTGAGACCTACCCGACTCTGGCTGAGTCCATATGGCACCTGAACCGTGCTGCTCTCGGTACTTGGAACAAGAAGGACAACGAGGACGTTACTCTGAGCAACTGTAAGGCTCATACTTGGGTCATCCTCGGCGAGGCTCAGGACGAGGAGAATGCTCTGCTCGCTCTGGCGATCGATGACAACGAAGACACCGATCTGTACAAGTCTGAAGAGAAGAAGCACCAGTACAAGGCATACAAGTTCAAGTATGAAGGTACTGCTGATATCGACGCTCTGCGCGGCTACAAGGTTGAGCTGTGGGGTGCTGGCAAGCACGGCGAGCCGGTTTGGGAGAAGGACGGCGAGAAGTTCGTTTACTCCAACGACTGGAAGATCAAGGCGATCAAGACCGTTAAGAACCAGACCAAGTTCGATTACAACCCGTCCATGGCTGATCGCAAGAGCAAGGATGGCTCTATCGAGCTGAACGAGGAGACCAAGCTGTCTCTGGGTTCTGCAGCTGACAATGCAAAGCTGGTAAAGCAGGAGCAGGGTGTCAAGGAAGTTGTAACCTTTGCTGCTGACGAGCTGAACACCATCAAGGTGAAGGACGGCGATGCCCTCGAAGAGGCTCTGAACGTTCGCAATGGTATGCAGTACCAGCTGATCGACTGGAACAACGACAAGGAGATCGACTGGGTAGTTGTTGACGAAGCTCGCTACTACAAGGTAGAGTCTGCTACCTCTAAGCGTGTCAATGTTACTTCTATGGCTGGCGACAACCTGAAGTCTGACAAGGACAGCGTAACTGAGACCTGGAAGCTGGATGGTTCCGAGAAGATCGGCAAGAACCTGGCTGACAAGGACGTTAAGATCAAGTATGAAGTTCCGGAAGGCCTGAAGGAAGGCGACATCGTAGAGGTTACCTACAAGGTTACTTACGACGGTGCTCAGATGATCACTGCAACTGTTAAGGTTGTTGACGCTGAGAACGAGAAGCTGGAGAAGGTTGCAACCAGAGATGGTCTGACCCTGACCTTCGGCGATAAGGAAGTTAAGATCGCACAGAACGCACGCAAGGACGGCGGCGACGTGATCGTTCCGGCTAACCCGGAGAAGTACGCTGGCTTCAATGGCGAGGAACTGGGCACTGAGTTTGCTCTGACCAAGAACCGTAACGGCTTCATTGTATACTCTGACTACGCTACTGAGTCTTCTAACTACATGATGGTTCTGAACACCTATGGTGGTGATGATAGTACTGGTAAGCGTGACTTGGCAGTTATCGATTTTGTAGATGCGAACAATAAGGAACATAAGGACGTTAAGGTTTCTTCTGGTGCACGTATCCTGGATAAGGATGGAGATACACTCGCAACATCTACACAGAAGGCATATGTTGCTCGTGAGTTTGATGAGTCTCAGGTTGTTGGTAACGTCTTTAAGTACTGGACTGATGCAGATGGCGTAATCACCAAGATGCAGGCTATGTTCGATACCGAGGATACTACATTTAAGCATGCTGATGAATATGAGTACGATGCAGATGCTGATCGCCTGATTAACAGAGAATCTGGAATCAACAATGAATATGTGGCGTCTCTGGAAGATGCAAAGGTTATCTTTGCAGTTAAGAATAACTATGTTATGACTGAGAGCCATGGCGGTGTGATTAGAAATACTCCTGACTTGAGAGTTAATAGTGCAGATGTACTGGCAACTAAGCAGAAGGATATTCCGGATATTGGCAAGGATCCAGAAGACGTTGTAATGCTGGGCGATAAGCTTCAGGATAAGAACGCTTGGATGGGTAATAAGAACACTGCTTACAAGTTTGCTGCTCAGGTAGACAAGAATGGTGAAGCAAGTGCTGCAATCCTTGGCGTTGAGAACTTCAACAAGTTCTCTGCTGGTCAGACTAAGCTGGCTCTCGTTACCAATGTTTCTGAGAACAGCAAGGGTATTGTAGAGGCTGAGGTTGCATACAACGGCGAAATCACCACCCTGTCTTCTGCTGAGAAGCAGGACTTCGAGGATATCGTAAAGGTATTCGATGGCTATGAAGATCATGATGTTACTGGCACAGATGCAACGATTTCTGCAGGTGGCAACTTTATCTTTGATGGTGAGAAGCTGTCTGAGGTTGTCAACCAGAGCGGTCAGTATGCAGAAGTTACTGTTGATGCAGAAGGCAAGCTGACTAAGGTTGTCTTTATGGATGATGACAGCAACGGAGATCCAAGAGAGTTCAACGATAACAAGCTTCGTGGTCACTACTATACTGTATCCCGTAACTTGGTTGTTGAGGTTACTGATAAGAATCTGAAGTATCATCTGAACGACAACAAGACTTATGGAAATGATTTGGCTGCTCAGAGATATGCAGGTGATGACAACAAGCTGCAGACTGTAAAGCGTCTGCCGGCTCAGAGTGCTGGTTATGCGGATGATGCGAAGTTCTATCAGATCGATAGTGCTCCGACCCGTCATGACAAGAACTATGAGGGTACTCGCCTGACTGTAAACGCTGGCTTCAACGATATCGAAAACCGTGATATCAAGGCAATCGAGAAGATGGATGTTGCTGCAGTTGACTTCAACAACAAGAATACCAAGAATGTTTATGAGGTTGCTGACCTTGCATTCAACAGCGACAATGATCTCGTAGCTGTATTCTCGTTCAAGAATGATATGGATGAGAAGGCTGATTATGAGTATGTAGCTCCGGCTAAGGACTATAAGGTTTCTAAGATCCAGTTCGTGAAGAACAATGGCACAATCGATGCTGATTTGGAGACCATTCCGGGTCACAAGAACCAGTTCGTAGTTTATGTAACTGGCGATGTTGTAGAAGCTCGTTCTGCTAACACACCTGTTTCCGGTCTGACCAAGGATAACTTTGAGGTTATGTTCGGCGGTGCTAACAATACTGTTCGCATCAAGGATGTAACTGAGATGAAGAACAAGGATGGTTACTATACCATTACTCTGGATCAGGATATTGATACAACCAAGGCTGTTATTGTTACAGTTGTTAAGGGCGGTCATGCGGCTGAGATCGTTGATGGCGGCGTAAAGGTTGAGGATAAGACTCCTGAGATTGGTGTAGAAGGCGGCAACCCCAATCCGGACGCTTCTGTTGAAGGTCTGACTTACAAGATTGTAAGTGTAGAGGGCAGCGAACAGAACATTGTTCTTGAGTTCGTTGACAAGACTGGTGCAACTGTTTCTGTAAAGAATGTCATGGTAGCTGGCGATCCAACAGCACAGGTTGTTTATAATGGAAAGACAGTTACAATCAACTCTTCCTCTTCCTTGTCTGAAGCGAAGTTGACTGTAGATGGCGTTATTGTAACTCTGCCAGAGCTTGCGGATGGTAATGCTAAGTCCATTACTGTAACAGCAGCAAGTACACCTAATTACAAGCTTGCTTCCCAGAACGGAAAGACTGCTGTTGAGGTAGCAAAGGATATTGCTACCAAAAATATTGCAGCTGGTGCTAAGATTGAAGTTGTTGAATTTAATGCTGGCATAACTAATCTGACAGCTCAGAACTTCAGAGTCAAGGGCGATAAGGTTGAAGCTGTTGCTGATGAGCTGAATACTGCAAAGCCGGGTACAGTTAAGTTTAAGCTGCGTGTTGATGGTGTAAAGTCTACTGAGATTAGTTTTGAGATTAAGAAGGTAGATGATATTACTGCAGATGCTACTGTGTTTGATCCTAAGACTGGTTATTTGACTCTGACAATGAACAAGGAATATGCTGTTTTGAAGTCTGAGTTGGAAACAGCTGATTGGGAAAGTGCACTGAAGGTTAAGGGTGCTAGTACCAATTTGATTACTGATAGTGCTATGGAGCTTCTTGGTGAACCGACAGTTACAATTGCTGGTGGGAAAACAACAGTTGCTCTGAAACTGAAACTTCTTGCTGATGCAACAGTGAATAAAGCTGATTCAGTAACTGCTTCTAATGTTATGGCTGATGTAACTCTCAGCAGCGGTACTACTATAAAGCCTAAATCTGCCATTAGTATTGCACGTGATGATCTGAAAACTTTTGAGTTTGCTCAGGGTACAGATAAAAAGACCATTGAGGTTACAGTTGATAATGAAGAGGCAGCTCAGTATCTGGCTACTCAGAAGGATGCATTCGAATTGAAGACTAAAACTGGTGATGGTAATAATATTGGTACTGCGGGTACTGCATATTCTGGAACAATTACTCTGACAGCTGAAGGCAGTAAGGTAGTTTTAAAGTTGAGCACAGACTTGACTGCTAGCGATTATTTTGCTGTTGGCTTGAAGGTGACAAACCTTTATAAGGCAGAGGCAATGCCAACCAATGCTACTCAGCAGGTTCAGTAATCATCCCTCGCATTTGACCTAAAGTTCATACTCTAGGCTCACAAATTGGGGCACTCCGAAAGGAGTGCCTCTTTTTGCGTCTATGGGGGATCGTGGCAGAGAGGGAAAGGAGGGAAAATGGGAGGAAGTGGTAAAAAGGCGGTGGACTTTTACAAGTTTGTTTCATTTTTCCGGTTCATCTTGTATGGGGGCAGGGGGGCGAGGTATACTAAAAGAAACGAAGTATAGATCCTTTTGGGAGGTGTTTTCTTTATGTTCCATAGACTGAGCCGCGTGATGCTGTGCGTATGTGCGCTTTTTGTATTGGGCATGGGCGCAGCGCAGGCGGCGATGCCGGCAGGCTCTTTGTTTGCCGTACCCAAGACCGGCATGGACGGAGTGGAGCGTTGGGGGTATATGAATGAGAGCGGAAAAATGGTGATCGACTCGCTTTATACTATGGCGGAGCCGTTCGATATTTCCGGTGTGGCAGCGGTGTACAATGAAAAAGGCGAAGCCGCGCTCATAAACGACAAGGGCGAGAACCTGACCGGCTGGCAGCGTGCGCCGCAGTCAGTGGAATATGAAAACAGCATTGCGGCGTTCCGCTATGCCGACCGCACGGCGTATTTCACGGCGTCCGGCAGCCGAATCGGAGAATTTATCGGTGCGGTTGGGTTTCCGCGCGATGAGCGCGTGTGCGTCAAGGTCGGACAGGGCGAAAAGACACGGTATGGCTATGTGGATCTTCAGGGCAGCCCAGTGATCGAGCCGCGATATCTGGAGGCGGAGCAGTTTTTCGGTGGGCGCGCTTTGGTGCGTGACCTGCTGGGCAACTGCCACTTGATCGGCAGGGATGGCAAAGAGGTGCTTGCCCTGCCACCCAGTGCAGATCCGGCGTATCTCAAGATCTATGAGGGGGATGTCGCAATCTTCAAGAGTCAGGCGCAGAAGTACGCACTTTATTCCCTCGGAAAAAAGGAATTCCTCGCCAGCTATTCCTATGACGAAATTCGACCCTTTGCGAATAAACGCGCGATGATGCGCGTGGATACCAAATGGGGGCTGATGGATGAAAAGGGGCAGGAGATCGTGCCGCCGACTTACCCCTATATGAGTTATCTCGGCAGCGGACTCTATGCCGTGCGCGGTGTGGATGCCGGTGCAGCGGTCATGGATCGGGATGGAAAAATCGTTTACCGCACGGAAGCCTATGCAGGCGGCTTTGAAATGTTCCGCTACGGCATTTCATGGCATGGCACACTCACGGGCGACCTCGTCTTTTTCAATGCAACGGGCGGACTGCGGAAAACCGTTTCCGGCATTGAAAATCCGGAGATCGTCGCCTCGACCGTCGTGCGCGTCCAGCGTGACGGCAAAACGCAGTATATGAACATATACAGCGGAAAGATGCTCTATGAGAATGTACGCGAATACAAACTTGAGGGCGGCATTCAGGTCACGACCGAGACCTATGAAAAATATCTCGGCATGAAAGAGGACGGCACGGAATATGGCTGGTATGTGGAATACCCGAAGCTCGCTGGCATGAAGGATGAAGCCTTACAGACGCGCATCAACAATACCCTGCGAGACTTCTTCACCGCCGGCCCACAGGGCGAATCCGGCAAGAGTGTGCTGACGGCGACCTATGGTCTGTCCGTGGAAAATCAGGTGTTGGTCGTATGGGCGAACGGTACGAGCGGTGACGGCAAGGGGATATGGGATACCTCTATCGGCATCGACCTCAAGACCGGCGCACGCTACACCGCCGAACAGGATCTCTTTAATGATAAGATGTTTTCCGTCACCATGGACCTGCTTCCCGAGAAAGCACCGTACTATAGTTCACCGCGCATGGATAAAACCGGCGTGACTTTCTTCCTGCGCCATGCCGCGACCAAGACCGCACAGGCATACAGCGAAAGCGTACACCTGACGTTCGACCAGCTCGCGGAAGCGATCGACCTCGACGGCGCGTGCTATCGTGCGCTGACCGGCTTTGCCGGAACGGTCTATCCCGATGTGCCCTATCGGCACTGGGCATTTCCCTATGTGACCGAGATCGGACGGCGCGGACTGATGCAGGGCGACCAGAACGGCTTCCGTCCAGAAGCGGAGATCCGCACGAGCGAGGCTGCCGCCGCGCTGGCGCGTATGCTCAAACTGCCCGAAGGCACAATGCCCGGCGTTCCCTCCGATAAATGGTACGCAAAGGAACTTGGCGCACTCTACAAGGCCGACCTGCTCAAAGGCTTCTCCATCTATTGGTTCGATCCGGAAAGCGTCATGAGCCGCGCCGATGCCATGCAGCTCATTGCAAATGTGCTCACCTATCAGGATCGCGCCGGACGGGAAATGACCTCCGAAGAAGTCATTCAGCAGATCGAACGCTTTACGGATTTCGACAGCATCCCCGAGGATCGCCGCCGCGCTGCCGCCATCTGCGTCCGTGCGAGTGTCGTACAGGGCGATGAAAGAGGGCTGCGCCCGAACGATGCCTTCACGCGCGCCGAGTTTGCCAAAATATTACTCGAACTCGTGAAAAAATGACATAGAGACCCCAAAGAGGCTCTGACATACGTCAGAGCCTCTTGTCTATTTTCCTGCATAGCACAGCGGTTTTTCGCGCCGGATTTGTGAAAAGTATACGCGTAATGTAATCATGGCGCGTGTTTTTAACCCGTTGTTGTCACGAAACTTGTGTAATATTACACTTGTGTTACATGGGGATGTGTCACATTGACTTTGTATTTTGAGACTGGTATCATAGGAACATACACAAGGTGGGGGAGAACCCCGCAAGAATAAAAGGAGGAAATATTCCTATGAAGAATCTTAAGAAGGTTCTTGCTATGGTACTGGCTTTCGCTTGCACATTCACTATGTTCGCAAGTGCAAAGATGTACGAGGATGTCCAGCCGGGCACCGAGTTCTCTGAAGCTATCACCATGCTGTCTGATCTGGGTGTTATCCAGGGTAAGACCGACAACAAGTATCATCCGGAAGACACCATCACCCGTGCAGAGGCTTGCATGCTGATCACCCGTCTGATGACTGGCGACCCGACCGCAGCAGGTTTCGGCGGCGCACATCACTTTAAGGATGTTCCGGCAGGTCACTGGGCTAGCTCCGCAATCGGCTACTGTGTAGTAAACGGCGTTGCAGTTGGCGTTGATGCAGCTGGTACAAAGTTTGAGCCGAACCGCCCGATCAAGGACAAGGAATTCGTAACCATGGTCGTTCGTGCACTGGGCTACGAGACTCCGGATATGAAGCAGAACTTCCCGTTCGGCTATATGTCTGCTGCTCGTGCAATCGGTCTGCTGGAAGACGTGAACATGATCCCGGATACCGATGCACTCCGTGGTGAGGACGCTCAGGTCATCTACAACGCAATGTTCGCTGATTACGCACGCGGCGCAAAGCGCACAAACGTTGCACATGGTACTTCTGTTGAGACCTACCCGACTCTGGCTGAGTCCATATGGCACCTGAACCGTGCTGCTCTCGGTACTTGGAACAAGAAGGACAACGAGGACGTTACTCTGAGCAACTGTAAGGCTCATACTTGGGTCATCCTCGGCGAGGCTCAGGACGAGGAGAATGCTCTGCTCGCTCTGGCGATCGATGACAACGAAGACACCGATCTGTACAAGTCTGAAGAGAAGAAGCACCAGTACAAGGCATACAAGTTCAAGTATGAAGGTACTGCTGATATCGACGCTCTGCGCGGCTACAAGGTTGAGCTGTGGGGTGCTGGCAAGCACGGCGAGCCGGTTTGGGAGAAGGACGGCGAGAAGTTCGTTTACTCCAACGACTGGAAGATCAAGGCGATCAAGACCGTTAAGAACCAGACCAAGTTCGATTACAACCCGTCCATGGCTGATCGCAAGAGCAAGGATGGCTCTATCGAGCTGAACGAGGAGACCAAGCTGTCTCTGGGTTCTGCAGCTGACAATGCAAAGCTGGTAAAGCAGGAGCAGGGTGTCAAGGAAGTTGTAACCTTTGCTGCTGACGAGCTGAACACCATCAAGGTGAAGGACGGCGATGCCCTCGAAGAGGCTCTGAACGTTCGCAATGGTATGCAGTACCAGCTGATCGACTGGAACAACGACAAGGAGATCGACTGGGTAGTTGTTGACGAAGCTCGCTACTACAAGGTAGAGTCTGCTACCTCTAAGCGTGTCAATGTTACTTCTATGGCTGGCGACAACCTGAAGTCTGACAAGGACAGCGTAACTGAGACCTGGAAGCTGGATGGTTCCGAGAAGATCGGCAAGAACCTGGCTGACAAGGACGTTAAGATCAAGTATGAAGTTCCGGAAGGCCTGAAGGAAGGCGACATCGTAGAGGTTACCTACAAGGTTACTTACGACGGTGCTCAGATGATCACTGCAACTGCTAAGGTTGTTGATACTGAGAACGAGAAGCTGGAAGAAGTTGGTACCAAGGATGGTCTGACCCTCACTTTCGGCGACAAGGAACTGAAGGTTGCACAGAATGCGCGTAAGGATGGCGGCGATGTGATCGTTCCAGCTAATCCGCAGGCATACGAAGACTTCAACGGCGAAGAACTGGGCACTGAGTTCGCAGTTACTAAGAACCGTAACGGATTCATCGTATACTCTGACTATGCAACTGAGTCCTCTAACTACATGATGGTTCTGAACACCTATGGTGGTAAGGACACAACCGGCAACCGTGATCTGGCAGTTATCGACTTCGTTGATGCAAACAACACAGAGCACAAGGATGTTAAGGTTTCTTCCAGCGCACGCGTACTGGATAAGGATGGTAATACCCTGTCAACTCAGCACAACAATGCTTATGACAAGCGTAAGTTTGATGAGGCACAGGTTGTTGGTAATGTCTTCAAGTACTGGACTGATGCGGATGGTGTCATCACCAAGATGCAGGCTGTCTTTACTGCAGATGATGCAAAGGCTGATTCTGCGAAGGAATCCTACAAGTACGATGCTGATGCGGATCGTCTGATCGATAAGAACACCAAGTATGTCGCTTCTCTGGAAGATGCAAATGTGATCTTTGCTGTTAAGGAAGGTTATATTAAGGGCGATAACAATGGTGGCGTATTCCGTACAGACCTGAAGGTGAACAGTGCTGATGTACTGGCAACTAAGCAGAAGGATATTCCGGACATTG
This sequence comes from Butyricicoccus sp., assembly GCA_020025755.1. Lineage (GTDB taxonomy): Bacteria > Bacillota > Clostridia > Oscillospirales > Butyricicoccaceae > Butyricicoccus. The sequence continues at coordinate 30,013 of JAHHRO010000025.1, forward strand.
GTTATGGTGATACGACAAACAAGGAGTTGTTGCCAGATTCTAATCCCTCCACATTTAATGCTTGGTTGGGTAGCAATAAGGACAATGACAATCATTTTGTTGTGAACCTGAACAAGAACAATGAAGCAACTGCTGCGGTTCTTGGTGTTGATAACTTCAACAAGTTCAATGCTGGTTCTACAAAGCTGGGTCTGGTTACCAATGTATCCGAGCGCAATGGCGGTACCATCAAGGCTGAGGTTGCATTTGATGGTAAGGTTGAAACTATTGCATCTGCTGAGAAGCAGGACTTCGAGGATATCGTAAAGGTATTTGACGGTCAGAATGATCAGGATGTTACTGGCGTAGATGCTACCATTTCTGCAGCTGGAAACGGTGTATTCCATGGTAAGAAGCTGTCTACCGTTGTTAATAAGGGTGGTCAGTATGCCGAAATCACCACCGATGCAGATGGCAAGCTGACTAAGCTGGTATTCCTTGATGATGATACCACAAAGGGCAATCAGAATAAGCTGCAGGGTCACTACTACAGTGTATCTCGTAACCTCGTTCTGAACGTTTCTGATAAGAACCTGAAGTACAACCTGAACAACAACGAGACTTATCATGATGTCGTTGCAGCACAGTACTTTGCTTCCTCTGATGATCTGTACACTGTTGGTCGTCTGGAAGCATCCAGCGCAGGCTATGCAGATGAGGCGAAGTTCTATGAGATCACAGCAAAGCCGTCTCGTCATGATAGAGACTATGCTGGTACTCAGCTGTCTGTAAACGCTGGCTTTGATGATCTGGATCAGCGTGATATCAAGGTTGCAGAGAAGAATGACATTGATTTCAATGAGCAGTTCTACAACACCAAGAAGAACATCTATGAGATTGCTGACCTTGCATTCAACAGCGATGATAAGCTGGTAGCAGTTTACTCCTTTGATGCTATGGATGAGCAGGACACAAAGGGCATTGTTCAGTTCAAAAATGGCAATCCTAAGGCAAGCTATGATGCAGGCGATGCACTCAACATGACTGCAGGCATGATGGACGGTACTGCTGTTCCACCACAGATGGGTTACGCAGTATTTAATGAGAATGGTAATAATGTCTCTAACTTGTTCACCATTTCTGGTGGTACCATCACTGTAAAGACAGAGACTCCAAATGGTGTCTACTATGTTCGTCTGCTTGATAGAGACTACAAGCCAATGCCTGGTAGCTACAAGTTTGTTGTTGGAAACACCACAACTACTAACCCAATCAACATTACTAAGGTTGATTTTGTAGATGCGCAGAATTCTCCTAGCAATACAGCATACATTAGCAAGGATGGACATTCTTTTGACATTAAGGTTACCACTACTTCTCCTGTAACACGTGCTGCAGTTAATGCTACCTTGACCAAGGATAACATCGATGCTTATGATGATGGCGTGCGTCTGAATGTTACAGATGTAGTAGCGAAGGCAACTACTGATGTTTACACTGTAACTGTTGCAGAGACTATTGCGGCTGGTTCCCAGATGAAGGTTTCTGTTATTGCTAGCAAGAATATTCAGGTGAATGGTCAGACAACTGGTAATGTAGTGGGTACTGCTACTGATACTCAGGTTACCCCAGATGCTCCAGTTGTTGTTGCTGATGGTGCGCAGCTGGTAAATGTTGATGGTGAAGAGCAGAAAGAAGTTTATCCTGCAAAGGAGATTTACTTCCAGCTCACCAAGGGTGGCAAGCCTCTGGAAACTCAGGTTGAAAAAGTAAGCATCTTGGGCGCGAATGGTTTCTCTCATAAGGATGTAACCGTAGAAGGCAGCAGCACTGGTATGTACATGATTACCAACAAGACGGCTAGCAACAATGTTCCAGCAGGTACATACTATATTGGTATCAACGGTGTGAAGGATCCATCTTTGAAGATTACTGTTTCTGACAACAGCAATTTTGCCTTCACGGTTGGTGGTCAGTCTGCTAATGCTAACTCGCAGGTAGACCTTGCTCTCGGTACTGCAGAGCTCGCAATTGCAGGTACTGGTGTTCAGTCTGTAAAGTTGGAAGAACTGGGATCAGAGGGCTCTAACTTGACTGGTAAAGTTGAATTGGGCGATGTAAGTGATGGAATTGCAAAAAAATTGATTATCAAGGATGTAAATGCTGCAATTTCTGCGAATAATAAGGTTACCGTTGTCGCTACAATGAAGGATGGTTCTGAGAAAAAAGTTGTTGTTACTGTTACCACGAAAAAGCATGCTTTGACTACGTTTGAAGTTTCTGCAAGCAAGTCGAAGAAGACTGAAGTTCGTGTAAAGGTTGACGATGAAGCAATTGCGAAAAAGTTGGCAGGAGAACTGCAGACTAATAACGTAACTGTTAAGAGTGGGTCTGCAGAGAATGTATCCTCTGGTACTGATCGTGCATGCTCTGCTATTGCAGCAGAGGGTGACACAATTGTATTGACCATTGCTGAATTTCAATCTGATTCACATGTAGGTGTTAAGTTTGCTGCAACAAATTCCTTTGAGGAAAAGAATGCTTTGGCAAATGGCGTAGCAGCTGGCAACTAATCCCTCGCATTTGACCTAAAGTTCATACGCTAGGCTCACAAATTGGGGCACTCCGAAAGGAGTGCCTCTTTTTGCGTTTCTGGGGAGCAGGAGGGTGGACTACTGGAAGTTCGAAAAAGTCGAAATAGAAAAGTTCGATAAAATCGAAATTCAAAACACACACGCGATAAACTTCGATTATTCCGAACAAACTGCCTGAGGCTCTGCGGCAGGGAATCGAAATTTCATTTCACACAGTAGTGCGTGAAAGTATCGGAGCGCGATCTCTGGCAAAGAGCAGGGGAGAGAATCCCCTTTTTTGATTTCGAAAATATCGAATAGGAAATAAAAAATTTCGATAGAATCGAATATATCGAAACTATCGAAATTTTGGAACGTGTATTTCATTGAAATTTCGATTGATTCGAAATTTCGGCAACGCCTTGACATCGCCATGCCAAAGGGCTATACTGAAAGCACAAGAAGGCGCATTACCAGTAGACGGTTATGCCCTCAAGTTGTCAAAAATGACCGCATCTTTAGGCATAGGGGCGGTCATTTTGCATGTTCGATAAAAATATGGGTAAAAGCCTGCGCTGCTTGACAAATGCGCCGATCTGGCGTATACTGAAAGCATAAAAAAGGGCGCATTACCAGTAGACGGTTATGCCCTCAGATTGTCAAAAATGACCGAACCTTTGGGACGAGGGGCGGTCATTTTTTTCTGGTTATTTGAATAATCAAACCAGCGAAGCTAAT